>JARGPD010000150.1 GCA_029212845.1 Planctomycetota bacterium | reverse complement strand
CCGCCCTACGCGTCGTCTCGGCCGACGCGCAAGCCGGCCGGACGCGCCGTTTTGATGCGGTACCGTTGGCGCGTTTTCATGCCCGGATCGACCGGATCGCCCTGACTGAACCGGATCGCCCTGACCGCACCGGATCGCCCTGACCGCCGGGGCATCCCTAGGCATCTGTGGGGCTGGGCTCCGGAAGATCCGCGGGATCGGCGGCTCGCTGTGGGGGGGCTCGCTAGAATGCTTGCCCCATGGGCAGCACCTCGACCACTTTGCGGCTCGGCTCGCGGCTGCCGTTTCGGCTGGCGGTCGCGACGACGGTGACGACGATGCTGTTGGTGCTCTTCGGGGCATCCGTCACGACCATGGGCGCGGGCATGGCGGTCCAGGGCTGGCTGATGCCCGAAGGCGAGCTGACCGAGGGCGCGACCTACTTCCTGCCGCTCTTCCCCTTGGACGAGTGGCTGCGCGACCCCGGCACCTTCGTCGAGCACACCCACCGGATGCTAGGCATGGTCGTCGGGCTGCTCGCCATCGCCGTCGTCGCCGCCACGCACCTCTTCGACCGCCGGTCGACCGCCAAGCTGGCCGCCTGGATCGGCCTGGTCGCGATCTGCATCCAAGGCGTGCTCGGTGGTACGCGCGTGCTCGAGAACAGCCAGCACCTCGCCTTCCTGCATGGCGCCATCGGCCAGCTGGTCTTTGCGATCCTGTGCTGCATGACCCTGGTCCTAGCGCCGATGTTCCGCCAGCCGCCGGCGCTGACCCAGCCCCAGGCCCAGAGCATCGCCAAGCGCGGCGCGGTGGCCTTCGCCGTGGTCTATGGCCAGGTGCTGCTCGGCGCCTGGCTGCGCCACTCGGTGCGCGTCGCGACCGTCGTCCCGGGCCATGACGAGCTGCCCTTCCCGATGGCCGCCTTCATGTTCCACGCCATGGGCGCGATGTTCGTGCTGGTCGTGACGCTCGTGCTGGCCAAGTCCTTCGGCAACGCGAAGGAGGCCAGCGGCGAGCCCCGCGCCGCGCGCCTCTTCGGACGCTTCGAGCTGCTGCTCCAGGTCACCTTCGTCGTGCAATTCCTGCTCGGCACCGGCGCCCTCGCGACGCTCAAGATGGAGCGCACCGCCTTCGCGCCGCTCTTCACCTCGACCCTGCACCTGCTCGTCGGCTCGATCCTGCTGGCCGCCGCAGCGGCCGCCTGGATCTGGGGCCTCCGCCTCCAGAACCACAGCCACCCCGCGGGCGAGCCCAGCGCCACGCCCCCCCCGACCTCCGAGGCCGCCAGCGCATGAAGTTTCCCGGTCAGATCACCCATGCCCGCACCGGCCTGAGCGGCGTCCTCTTCGACTGGATCGACCTGACCAAGGCGCGCATCGGTCTGTTCATCCTGTTCTCGGCCTGGGTCGGCGCGGCACTAGCCATCTCGGCCGGCGATCCGGGCGGCTCGTGGCTGCCGGCGGTCGAGCCGGCCTTCTACATCTTCCTCGTCGGCGCGGGCTCGAGCATCTTCAACCAGGTCTACGAGCGCGAGTCCGACAAGCTGATGGAGCGCACCGCCGACCGGCCCCTACCTACCGGCCGCGTGCGCACCGCCACAGCGATCGCCGCCGGCACCCTGCTCGGTGGCGCGGGCACCATCGCCCTGGCCGTGACCTCCGGCAGTCTGGCGGCCCTGCTCGCCCTCGGCACCCTGGTCGGCTACGCGCTGGTCTACACCCCGCTCAAGCGCGTCACGACCCACAACACCCTGGTCGGCGCGATCCCAGGCGCGATGCCCCCGCTGCTCGGCTTCGTGGCCGTTGCGGGCGAGGCTGGCCACTGGGGCTGGTACCTGTTCCTGGTCCTGTTCGTGTGGCAGTTCCCGCACTTCATGGCCATCGCCTGGATCTTCCGCGACGACTACCGCGCCGCTGGCCTGAAGATGCTGCCGAGCCTGCCGGGCGCCGAGGGCCTCGCCGGGCGCAACGCGCTGATGTACAGCCTGGTGCTGATCCCGGTCTCGCTCTACCCCGGCGTCGTCGGCCAGGCGGGCACCTTCTACCTGACCGTCGTCGGCATCCTCGGCCTGGTCTACGCCGCCTACTCCCTGGCCTTCTGCCTGCGCGAGGACCGCATCCGCGCGCGCCGCTTGCTCTTGGTGTCGCTGGTCTACCTGCCCCTGCTGCTGATCGCCGCCCTCGTCGAGGCGCGCCTGCCCTACTGACCCATGCGCTGTGCCAAGCTGCTCCTCGCCACCGCCCTAGCGCTCGTCGCCGGCTGCGGCCTCTTCGGCGGAGGCCCGGTCTCCAGCGTGAACGTGGCCGCCGACTCCAAGGCCAGCTTCGGGCCCGTGCCGAGCGCGCGGCTGGTCGACTCGACCGGCGCCGAGGTCAGCCCCGAGCGCCTGCGCGGCAGCACCTGGGCCCTCGCCAGCTTGTCGCGACCCCTGCGCATGGACACCGCCGGGCAGCTCGAGCGCCTGCGCGACCTGCACTCGATCGTGGCCTCGAGCGACATCCACCTGGTCTGGCTCTCGACCAACCCCCTGGTCGACACGCCCGAGGCCCTGGCGGCCTTCGCCACCGACCTCGAGCTGCCCGGCGAGTCCTGGTTCCTCTGGACCGGGGCCGAGGCCGAGGTCGCGCGCCTGATCCAGGGCGCCTGGAGCTCGTCCCTGGTCGGCGTCGACCAGGACGAGCTCGAGCGCCTGATGGCGACGTCCTTCGAGTCGCGCGTGGTCGTGGTCGACTCCGCCGGTGAGGTGCGCGGCACCTACGACCTGTTCAGCGAGGACGGGCCCGAGCTCTTGGTCTCACGCCTGCGCGCCGTCTCCAGGGAGTAGCCGTGATCCTGCCGACCTTCAACGCGTGCATGAACGGGGCCGCGGCCCTGTGCCTGGTGCTGGCCTTCGTGGCCATGCGGCGCGAGCAGTACAAGCGCCACGGCGCGCTGATGACCGCGGCGCTGGGCTTCAGCGCGGTCTTCCTGGCCGGCTACGTCTACTACCACTTCTTCTCGAGCGTGCCCGAGAAGCGCTACGCCGGTCCCGACGCTTGGAAGCTGCCCTACCTGGTCATGCTGGCGACCCACGTGGTGCTGGCGATGGTCAACCTGCCGCTGATCCTGTGGACCTTCGCCCTCGGGCGCCGGGGCCAGCGCGAGCGCCACCAGCGCTGGGCGCGTTGGGCCTATCCGATCTGGATGTACGTGTCGGTGACGGGGGTGCTCGTGTACCTCGTCCTGTACGTGCTGAACTAGGGCGAGCCCCGGGCTAGAGTGGCTCCGGTGAGCTCCATTCGACGATTGGTGGCTGCGCGGTACTGACATGGGGCGACGCCGTGGCCGTGATCTCGGCCGCTGCGCGAGCCCGGGACCCAGGCTGGCGGACGCCAGTGTCGTTGCTGGTTCCTTGGCCGGGGCGACCCAGCATCGACGCGTCGCGACCAGGCGAAAGTCCGAGATGGCCTGTCACCTTGGGCGTAGCCGAGCGTCCTCCTGGCATGAAGCTACCTCTTGGAATCGGGCACCCGCTGGTGCGCTCGCTCTTCGGCATCGGCGTCGGCGCCATGCTGTTCCTCGTGATGATGGTCGAGCTGCCCGCCTCACCGGCCGGGGCGGCGGCCGAGGTGTGGGCCGTCGACCGCGACGCGAACGAGCTCGTGGGGCTCGACGGGGATGGGTTCGTGGTGCAGCGCGTGGACGTGCGCGCGCCGGTAGCGGTGGCGGCCGGTGGGGCTGCGGTGCACGTGGCGTCGTCGGTCGAGGGCTGGGCCCTCGGGGAGCACGCGCTGGTCGAGGTACCGATGGGCGGTCGCCCGCGGGTCGTCGCCGCGGGGCTGGGGCCGGTGCTGGACCTGGAGCTCTTGCCGGACGGCGGGGCGCTGCTCGTAGAGCTCGCGAGCGGGGGGCCGGCGCGGGTGCTGCGGACGCCGGGCGGGGCTGCGGTCGGCGGGGCCGGCCTCGTGCTGGGGGCGGAGCTCGAGGGGGCCGGGTGGGGGGCCGGTCGGCTGGTGGAAGCGGGCGGCGCGCTGGGGACCGAGGTGCTGGTGGGGGACTGGGGCGGCGGGCTGAGCCTGGTGCGGGACGGGGTCCTCGTGGCGACGCGGCAGCTCGGCGGCGAGCTGGGGGACATCGCGCCGGGGCCGGGCGGGACCTGGTTCGTGCTGGAGGTCGCCGCGCCGGGCAGGCTGCATCTCGTGGACCAGAACCTGGCGGTGCTGTGGACGGTCGAGCACGGGATCGCGGCGGCGGCGCTGGCCCCGGTGGCGGGTCAGGAGCGCGTGTGGCTGGTGGACTCGACCGAGCCCCTAGCGCGGCGCTTCGGGCCGGGGGGAGCACTCGAGCTCGAGGTGCCGATCCTGGCGTCTGACGCGGCGGATGTGGTCGCACATCCCGACGGCGGCGCTTGGATCGCGACCCCCGGTGCGGTGCTGCGGCTCGACGCCAGCGGCAACAGCGTGCCGGGACAGGGCGGGTTCGACCAGCTGGTCGGGATCGCCCGCTGACCTCTGGCGCTATGCTCTGGCGTTCCCTACCCGGAACCCCGCAAGTGCGTCGCGCCCTCCTCCAACTCCTGATCGTCTTCCTCGTCGGCCTCTCCTTGGCCGCCGTGTGGACCTGGCCGCTGCTGCCCAACCTCGGCTCGAGCCTGCCCTTCGACCCGAACTCGGCCGGGCCGAGCGGTTCGGACATGCACATCTGGACCTGGAACTTCTGGTGGGCCGGCGAGGCCGCCACCGGTGGCGGCCAGTCGTTCCACTCGGATGCGATCTTCGCGCCCTTCGGGCACAGCCTGGCCTTCCACACCCACAGCTTCCTATATGGCCTGGTGACCCTGCCCCTGCAGTGGCTGGGCGGCGCGGCTTTCGCCGTCGGGATGGCGCTCTTGCTCCTGCCCGCGGCCGCCTTCACGGCCACCTTCGCCCTCGCGCGGGAGCTGGGCACGTCGCGCTTCGCCGCGGGAGTCGCGGCTTTCGGCTGGGCCTTCGCGCCCTACTTCCTGCAGAAAGGCCTCGAGCACCTCTGCTTCGTCGCCAGCCCGTGGCCGCCGCTCTTGGCCCTGTTCCTCCTGCGCTGGATGGGGCCTGGCCGCGCGTGGCCGGCCGCCCTCGGGGCCGGCGTCGTGGCGGGCCTAGCCCTGCTCTCGGGCTCCATGGTGGGCCTGTTCCTGGTGCTCTTCGGCGTGGCGATCGCGGTCTTCGCGCCGTCGGCTCCTGCCGAGTCCCGTGGCGAGGCCTTCCGCTCCCGGCGGCGGCGCCTTCTCGAGCCCGGCCCGCTGCTCCTGTTCCTCGTGGCCGCCGGCTGCCTGTCCCTGCCGCTCCTGACCGAGGCCCGCAGCGAAGCCCTCGACCTCGCCGACTTCGAAGCGCGCCACGCCCAGAGCGCGGACTTCTTCGCCCGCGACGTGGCCGTGCAACCCCAGCTCAGCGACTTCCTGCGGCTCTCGGCCCAGCACCCCCTGGCCAGCCTGCCGGACCAGCCGCAGCCTGGCTGGAACGAGGTCTCCGCCCTACACGTCTCAGGAGTCCTCATCGTCCTGGCGGCCCTCGCCCTCACCCTCGCCCGCGGCCGGCGCTCCTGGGCTTGGCTCGGCATCGCGCTCCTGTTCCTGCTGCTCAGCTGGGACCCGGTCCTCGCGGCCGCCGACGGCGGCGTGTTCTCCTCGATCTACCGACGGCTGCCCTTCCTCGATGCCCTGCGGGTCCCGGCGCGCTTCCTGCCCTTCGCGCTCCTGCCCTTGTGCCTCTTGGCAGGCCTCGGCTTCGACGTGCTGCGCCACCGCTCGCGTCCTGCGGCGATCCTGCTGCTCGGGCTGCTCGTCGTCGAGCAGTGGAGCCGGGCGGTGCCCCTGATGGACGTCACCCCGCCGCCCGCGGTGGTCGCCCTCGAGGCCCTGCCCCGGCGCCCCGGCGGCGGCGACACGGTGCTCAGCCTGCCGGTTCAGATGGGAGCGAGCGAGGCGATGACCTGGCAAGCGGTCCACGGTCGGCCCGTGCTCTTCTCCTTCGTCTCGCGCACCAACCCGCGCGCCCTGCGCTTCTGGATGGAGACGGCACCGGACCTCTTCGCCCTGGTGATCCCGCGGATGACCCGCGACGGCAGCGTCTTCGTACCCGGAGCCGAGGCCCTCTCGATCGACCTCGAGGGGCTCGGGATCGGTGACGTGCTGGTCGACGAGGCGGCCCTGGGCGCAGCTGGCCCCGAGCTGCTCGCGCTGCTCACCGAGCTGCTCGACTCGATGCCGGGTTGGGAGCGCCAGCCCGTCGAGGGGCGCGTGGCCTGGTGGCGCAGGGTGGCCTAGGCCTCGCGGAACATGCGCTCGAGGCTGGCGGCGAAGGCGCTGGTCGAGTTGCCGATGTCCGCGCGCTTCCCGTCGTGGGCGGCCTGGGCGAACTTGCGCAGGCGCTTGACGAGCTTGGGGATCTCCTTGAGCACCGGATCGTCGGCCTTGGTGGCGGCTTCGAGCTTGGCCTTCTGCTTGGCGATCTCGGCCTCGAGGTCGGCGATCTTCTGTTCAGGCGTGCGGCGGTTGTAGGTGCGCTTGGTCATGGTCCGGGACGGTCGGGACAGGACGGGATCCCGCCCGGATCGGGCAGGGAGAGGCCGGATCCTAGGGCCTGGCCTCGATCCGTCAACCTGCTGCGTCCGAGTCTCGCGACCCCGAGTCCCGCGCCCGAGAGCCTGGCGCCGCGGCCCTAGCTACCAGCCGCGCCCGCCGCGCGAGCTGACCTGGTAGGCCCAGGTCCTGCGCTTGGGGTCGTAGAAGCGGTGGTTGGTGGGGAAGTCCGAGGGGGTCTTGTGGGCGATCAGCTTGTAGTCCTTGCCGTTGGACCTGTAGAGGTAGCCCTCGGTCTCGCCTGGGTAGGAGGGGTCGGGATCCCGCGGGAGCTCCTGCAGGTATTCCGGGACGAGCCCGGGCACGTAGCCGTCCGCACGGTAGCCGAAGCCGCCGTAGTTCACGGCGTCGCCGCGCCAGCCCTCGACGGCTGGGTACTGTCCGTGGTCCTGCTTGTAGGCCTCGAGCGCGGCCTGGACCGCCTCGAGGTCCGCAGTGCGCACGGAGTCCTGGGCTCGCCCTTGGACCTTGCCGAAGCGCGGCACGGCGATGGCCGCGATGATCAGGAGGCTCAGCAGCACGAGCACCAGCTCCATCATCGTGAAGGCGGCGCGGCGCGGGTGGTTCGTGGTCCTTTGGGTCTTCATGACAGGGTCCTCCTGGCTTCGGACTGGCGAAGGCCAGGCCAGGGATACTCCTCGGACCGTGGTTCGGGGGCCTTGAGACGATTCCAGGTCGCGCGCTCCGAGGCCCGCTCCTGGCACCGCCAGGGCCCTTCCCACGGCTTGCCGCCGTCCCCGGCTGGGGGATCCGCTACAATGCTCGGCCCCATGCATAACGACATCGAAACGATCCTCTTCTCCACCGAGGAAATCCTGGCCGGTCTGATCCGCCTGGCCGAAGAGATCACGCGCGACTTTGGCGACGAAGAGTTCACCGTCGTGGGCGTTCTCAAGGGCTCGGTGGTCTTCGTCTCGGACCTGGTCCGCAACCTGGACACGACCCTCGAGATGGCCTTCGTCTCGGCCTCCAGCTACCGCTCCGGCACCGAGTCCGGCAAGCTCGACCTGACCTTCTTCCCGATGGACGAAGAGATCACCGGCAAGCGCATCCTGCTAGCCGACGACATCCTCGACACCGGCCGGACCATGTTCGCCCTGAAGCACGAGCTGCTCGCCCGCGGCGCGGCCGAGGTCAAGACCTGCGTCTTCCTCGACAAGCCCTCGCGGCGCTCGGTCGAGCTCGAGGCGGACTACCGCTGCTTCGAGGTCGAGGACCTGTTCGTGGTCGGCTACGGCCTCGACTACGCCGGCCGCTACCGGAACCTTCCCTACGTCGGCGACCTCAAGCCCTCCGTCTACGAGTCGCCCGCCGACTCGTCGAAGCGCGAAGGCGTGAGCGCCTAGAAGGCCGAACCATGGAAGTCTTGGTGGTCCCCACGGAGCGGGCCGGGATGGAGCTCGATGAGTTCCTGTGCCTCGAGCGCCCGCTCCTGAACAAGGGTTTCTTCCGGCGTGCGATCCGCGACTCGCACGTGACGGTGGACGGTGCGTCCGTGCTCCCGAACCATCGCGTCCGCGATGGCGAGGTGATCCTGATCCTGATGGACGAGCTCGAGGAGCTCGGCCTCCTGCCGCGCACCCCCGCGGCCCCCGAGGTCCCGATCGTCGTCCTGCACGAGGACGAGCAGCTCTTGGTCGTCGACAAGCCCGCCGGCGTCGCCTCCGAGCCCGAGCGCTGGGCGCCCGAGGCCGGCTGCATGGCGGGCGCCCTGCTCGAGTTCGCCCTGCAGCGCGGGACCGGCCGGCTGGACTGGCGCCCGCGGCTCTTGCACCGCCTGGACAAGGACACCTCCGGCGTGCTCGTGGCGGCCAAGGACCTGGACACCGAGCGACTCATGCGCGCGGCCTTCGAGACTGGCGACGTAGTGAAGACCTACCTCGCGATCGTCGAGGGCGAGTGGCCCGAGGACGAGGAGTCGGTCATCGACGCCGCCATCGGCGAGGCCGCGGACCTCTCGAAGAAGGAGCGCCGGCGCCTCGGCGGGCGCAACAAGGCCGGCCGCATGGCGGTCCTGCCGGGCGACAAGAAGGGCGCCAAGCCCTCCCGCACCCGGGTGCGCGCCCTCGAGCGCTACCGCGGATTCACGCTCATGGAGTGCACCCCCGAGACCGGGCGCACCCACCAAATTCGGGTCCATCTGAGCCACGCGGGCTTTCCGCTGGCGGTGGACCCGATCTACGGCCGACGCGACGAGCTGCTCCTGAGCGAGCTGAAGCGCGGCTACCGTCCGAAGCCCGGACGGCCCGAGCGCCCCCTGTTGGGGCGCCTCTCCCTGCACGCGACCGCGATCGATCTGCCCGATCCGGCGCGCAACGCTGAGTCCTCGGGGCGCCTCCGTGTGGAGGCGCCGATGCCCGAAGACTTCCAACGCATAATTCGGCAGCTGGGCAAGGTCAGGCCCTCGAAACGATGAGACTGAAACAACGAGTCGGAGACTTCCACGTGCGGGAGCTCCTCAACGAAGACTTCGTCGGCAAGGCCGGCGACTACGCGGTCTACCGCGTCACCAAGAAGAAGATGACGACCCCCGAGGCCCTGCGCGTGCTCGCAGGCGAGGCTGGGGTCGAGACCGGAGACGTCGCTATCGCGGGCCTGAAGGACCGCCAAGGTGTGACGATCCAGTTCATGAGCCTGCCGCGCAAGCACCGGCAGGTGAACGTCAACGAGGACGGCCTGCGCATCGAGCTGGCCGGCTACTCCGACGAGCCCGTGTCCAGCGCCGCGAGCCGCGGCAACGCCTTCGAGATCGCGGTGCGCGCGCTCGACCGTCGCGACGTGGCGGTCCTGCGCCAGAACCTGGAGGCGGTCCGCGAGCACGGCCTCATCAACTACTTCGACGACCAGCGCTTCGGCAACCTGCGCCACGACCAGGGCTGGGTCGCGCGCGAGCTGATGCTGGGCAACAGCGAGGAGGGCCTCAAGCGCATGCTGTTCTGGCCCTCGCCCTTCGACTCGGCCCGCTACGAGCGCTACAAGGGCGACATCGGTCGCAACTGGGGCGACTGGGACAAGTGCGCCGGCATCAGCCGCGGCTTCGGCGAGCACTTCTCGATCTTCGACCACCTGGTGAAGAAGCCCGACGACTTCGGGGGTGCCTTCTACCACGCGCCCTCGCGCATCCGCTTGATCCACCTGTACTCGTACCAGAGCCACGTGTGGAACCGCGCGGCGGCCCTGCTCGTGCGGGATGCGACGGGCAAGGAGGAGCGCGTGGTGATGGCCTGCGACGAGGGAGCCCTGCCGAGCTACGGCGCCGAGGCGCCGGCGGAGCTGGCCTCGCGCATCAACCTGCGCCTACCCGGCTCGCGGCTCGAGGACTGCGGCGAGGACCGCGAGGTCTTCGAGAAGGTGCTGGCGGCCGAGGGGCTCAAGCCCGAGCAGTTCCACATCGAGGGCGTCCCCGGCTTCGCGCTGAAGGGCGAGGACCGGCCGCTGGTGATCACGCCCGGCCACCTGCGCGTGCGCCCGGCCGAGGACGACCACCTGAACCACGGCCTGAGCATGGTGCGCCTGCGCTTCGAGCTCGGTCGCGGCAGCTATGCGACGCTCGTGACCAAGCGCCTGTTCGAGGCCGTCGGCGATGACGCCCGCGAGCGTGAGGAGCAGCGCCGCGCGCGCAACGAGGAGCGTCGCGCGGACGGCGACTTCAGCGCACCGACCGGCGGCTTCCAGCGCGGCGGCTACGGCGACCGCAGCCGCAATCCCGCGGGTGGTGGTCAAGGCGGTGGCGGCGGCTTCCGCCGCGAGCGCGACGATCGGCCGGCAGCGGCCGGCGGCTTCCGCAGCGAAGGCGGAGGCGGCTACCAGGGTGGTGGCGATCGCGGCGGACGGCCGCAAGGTGGCGGCGGTGGCTACCGCGGCGGCGGAGGCGGCGGTGGCTACCAAGGTGGTGGCGATCGCGGCGGAC
>JARGPD010000149.1 GCA_029212845.1 Planctomycetota bacterium | reverse complement strand
ATTCACGGTCCGCGGCGCCTTACCGCCGCTCCTGAGCTGCCGCAGCGCGCCCGAGATCACGTTGGCGTTCAGGTCGTCGAGAGCCTTGGCACCAGTCGTCTCGACGAGCCAGCCCAGGACACTCTCGATGTCCGACACCGTCCGCGCTGCGCGCCTGGCGTCCCGCTTGGCCTGGACGTAGTCCGCGATGTGCTCACCGAGGGCCGACGCCCTTCTTCGGCGAGGGCCTCCTGCTTCGGGTCCAGGACCCCCTCGCGACGCAGCGCGACCTTGGCCTCGATCTCGTTCGCGATCCGCTGCGCCGCCCGCTTCTCCGTCGTCCCGCTGGACTTCGACCTCCGCTGCCCCGTCGCGTCGCGCCACGCGATCATGTAGTAGGGCCTGTCCTTGCGCTTGTAGATGCTAGCCATGCTGCTGCTCCTTGGCCTCGCTGGGCCAGTCCTTCAACCATAGTCCAGTTCCGTGCCGGCTCAAGGAGAGCCACGGTCTCTGCGTCGGTTCCACCACGTCAGCGCCTCCGCTTCTTGCAGCGGTCCACATAGGCCCACACATCAGCAGGCTCGAAGCGCACGGATCGCCCCAGCTTGACCCTCGGCAACTTCCCCGTGGCGGACAGCTCGTCGACCTTGCGCTTACTGATCCCCAGGAGAGCGGCCACCTGGACGGAGTCGAGCAGGGCCTCTCGCCCTCCTGGTCCGACCCCGGCGTTGGAGGTGGACTTCGCCTTCCTCTCGCCCTCCCCGTGTCGGTCGGAGCTCAATGCATCACCCCCTGAGCAGCATGCCCATCGCTTAGGTGGAGCGGACCATGTGCAGGCGTACAACCATGCTCGAGGAACCCGAGGGGTGTCGTCGATCGTTCATCTAGGGCGTAGGTGTCGTACGACGAGCAATCGCTCCGGCGCCCCGCCACGGAGCAGCTGCTCCTAAGCGATGGGCGAGCAAACGCTCGACGGATAGCTACACGCGGACCGCGTGTCCGCGCTAAGGCCCAGCGGGACCGGCGAGCAGAGCTCTAGAACCGGACCTGGGCGGTTGGGTAGCTTCTACGCCACGAACTGCGCC
Source organism: Planctomycetota bacterium (assembly GCA_029212845.1). Lineage (GTDB taxonomy): Bacteria > Planctomycetota > UBA1135 > UBA1135 > JARGPD01. The sequence goes on along the minus strand of JARGPD010000149.1, from coordinate 9,584 downwards.
GTGCCGGAGTGCAGGGAGCACTCGGGGCAGCACGGCCCTCGCAGGAGAGCGGTTGACTGACGCCCGCGGCACGTCCACGCCTTCGCGAAGACAGGCCATCAAGGTCGACCAGCGGTGGGAAGGAGGATCCAGCTCGCTCGGCAGTGGCCCGCGTATGCAGGCCTGGTTCCTTCCGGTTAGGTGACGTGACGCAACGCAGTAGTCGGGACACGCGTCCGGCCTCAAGCACACCTGAGTCTGAGTCGGCGGTGCGGCCAAGGCCTGACGCCCTGGATCCTCCCAGAAGATGGTCGCCCCGACAAGAGGGTGTAGCGCGCAAGCTGAACCCCATCAACAGAGCCCGGACCCAAGGCCATGCCTCGTGCTGACTTACCGGGGAGCGGTCAGACGCGTTCTCCGCTGCCCTGGAACCTCGGGGAAGCCGAGGATGGCCCCTATACATCCAGAGCAACACCCAAGGACGCAAGCCCACGCCAGTGCAGAGCGCCCCCATCCTCAGCCTGTCGCACAGGAACTGACCCCTGACCCGGAACCCAACGATAGATCTCACGCACCCGATCCCCGCTCCGATCAGGCTCCCGCTCATGGATCCCCTCCTCATTCGGCCGGGAGGAAGTAGCCCGGCTCCTCGGCGTCTCCTAGCGCGTGGCTTGCACGATGGGAGCGTCTGGCCGAATGCCACGCCCGAACAGGCTCGGTAGGCGGGTCCTATGGGGGGCCACGAGATCAAGTACTAGGTCGCTGCTGGCTGTCCACGCCGGACTCCATGGGAGGCCAAAGCACGCGAGCTCTTGCTCCCGCCGAAGTAGGGGTATCTCTGGGCGATAGCAGTTTCCACCCCACGATCACTCGGAAACTGAAGAAGCCATCCGGGCGACTGCCCAGCGCCGGGGCAAGCATCGAGAGATCGGCCGTCTATCGCTGGCGAGTCTCAGGCTCCAGTGACCTCCGCGTATTGATCTCGGACGCGCTGCCACGCCTCGTCGTCGGCTTGTGCGCACTGTAGCCGTTCGGGCTCTTCACCCGACAGCCGAAGGAAGGCGTCACCGTTTCCCGCCAGAGCCTCGGCCCCGCCAGCATCCATGATGACACCGCTGTCGGTTCGGTTCTTTACGCGCAAAGCGAGCTGAGCCCCGAGGTTCGACCTGACGGTGGTGCTAATGACATCAGCCGTGGGCTTTTGCGTGGCGACGATTGCGTGGATCCCGCAGGCACGGGCCTTTTGGGCGATGCGCTGCAGCAGACCCTCGATCTGCTTCTTGGCGTCCCTATCCGAGGTCAGATCAGCGAACTCGTCCAGGACGATCACGATCCGGTGCATGCGCAGCTCAGGAGCCGCAATGGCGTTGTACTCGATCAAGTTGCGGATCCTCTCGCGGCGTTCGCGACCGAGCGCCTTCATACGCCGATACCGATCATCCATCTCATCACAGGTTCGCCCGAGAAGCTCGATGGCGTCCTCAGCATCCTGCCCGGGCATTTCCCTTAGGTGAGGAAGGTCATCGAAAGCCTCGAACTCCGTACCCTTGGGATCGATTATCCGCAGCTCAAGTGCATCCGGTGGATAGCCGTGGACGAGTCCAAGCAGAAGGGTCTCTAAGGCGACCGATTTGCCTCCTCCGGTAATGCCGCCAATGAGAATATGCGGCGATCGATTCGACGAAAGGTCAACCCAGATCACCCGATCGACCACATCCAGCCCGATCGGCGCTTGAAGGCGATCAAGATCCCACTCGAAGCGCGACCAAAGATCCGAGGCGTCAACGTAGTACCGCTCAGAATCCAGCTTGGGGATTTCAACCACCATGTGGCCTCGATCGGTGTACAGGCGCGGCAGCTGTCCGGCCTCGAGGCCGAGTTGCAGTTGGAGATCCTCCACCATCCCGTGGAGCATCCTGGGTGTGGTGTCACCGATCAGCCTAAGACGCATGACGTAGAAGCCTGGCCCCTCTAGCGCCGGAGGCAAATCATCGGGCACGCCGACCTTCACGTTGCGACGCTGGTACGCGTCGAGCAGGTCCTGGTAGCGCTGACAGGCGGCTTGGGACTCGCCGCCGCGGGGCTCCCGCACGTCTGAAGTGGAGTCTTCAGGCCTATCGACCTCGGGATCGCTGGCTTGCCGCGCATCCGACCCTGGCATGGGCGCTCCACCCTCCTGGTTCGACCTAGGCTCCGAGTCTGCAGCAGCCCTCTCTCCTCCGCCCCGATCCTCGGTTGCTTGACCCGAGGTGGATGGGCTCTTGCGTACGCTCTCCACTGGGACTCCGGCAGAACTCGGATCCTTGGCCTCGGGCGAGGTGGCCCAGAGCGGGAAATCCTGCTGGGTCCTCAAACGCTCCAACTCATCCTTGGCTTCCTCCAGCGTCAATCGCAGCCACCGGAACTCGTGAGCGGGGGTCTTCCCATCTTGTGTATGCCCACCATCGACAAGGGAGACTAGGATCCCCTGCACCCCGTCGAGGACCATTCGGCCCTCCCGAAGGGCTGCTTGGAGAGTCTCGTCGAGCCCGGCGTAGGGCTCGCCACGAACCAATGCGTGCGTCGCGGCTGGAGTACCATCGGCGGCGGACGAGGTCTGCTCGACGGCGCTCCAAATCATGCGCCGCCACATCTTGACGTCGGCGTGAAGTGGCTCATCGTCCGGATCGTCTGGTTGACGCAGAGCCGCTTCTAGTAGCTGGATGGAATGATAGAGCTGCGACTCGGCATGCGCCACGTCGACCTGCGTGCGCATCTTGGCTTCGACAACGTCGATCTCCAGGTGAAGAACATCGTCCTCGAAGCGCCCCCGTAGGCGCGCGAGATCGGCCCGATCCTTGCGGTTCCCACCCGACCACTCAGGATGCTCGTCAAGGCTGAGCCAGGACTGAAAACCATAGCTCCCGACGATCGCGGGCATGACCTGCTCAACGCGCGCGCGCGCCAGCACCAGGCCGACCATCTCTGCAGCAGTTCGTCCGAGACCAAGGGCACGAAGCACAAGGCCCGGCACAAGGAGGCGCGCACGATCGTAGATCACACGCGCGATGGAGCTGGGATCGGCGATCGCCTCCCCATCCACCTGCTGGACCAATCGGCGCGCGATTCTTCGCTCCACGAATTCCCGTCCAGCCCGCGTGCTGACTACAAGTCTATAGGCACCGTTCGCTCCGACACCCGTCTTCACTCGAACCACGTCGGGGGCATTCTCCAGAGCTTCGATTTGCTCGCGGCCGACAAAGGCGTCGACCGTCACAACCCAGTGCGCGGCCTCGTGCAGCTCATCGAAGAACCGCCGGTTCTTTTCAAGCGAGACCTGGATGGTCATGTGGTCGAGGCTGGTTCCAGGGCCCGAAACCGCATCCCGCTCCTCGACCGGCTTCCCACGAAACTGTCGCGTGGCGAGGATTGACCAGGCCTCAAGGAGCTCGTCATGCCCGGTGGGCAGCAACACACGTGAGACACCGGCCGTTGGACGATCCCCGGTGCCGGTTCGCTCAAGCCTCGTCGGTGGATCGAAGAGGGGGTCGAACCGACCTCGCACCGCGTCACGGGCCTTCGTGCTCTCACGCGTCGAGGTGCTAGCCCCGAACAGGTTCGGGACAACCGCTACGTCGATCCGCGGGGCCCTATCGGGGAGGGTTGGAAGCTCTCCTGAGGGGTCCTTCCAGCGAAGGACAGTCACTTCCAGTCTGGGGCGGTCCGACATGGCACGGTGATCGGGGTCGTCAAACTCCTGGAGCGCACTCTCCACGGCGCGCAACTCCTCGACCTCGACGTGCAGGGTCAGGATCAACGAAGCGGTGCGGCCACGCTTGCCCGCCAAATTCAGCGCCGACTTGACAAGCCTGTGCAGTCCCCGGGCACCGTGCTTGCGAACAGCGTAGTAGAGGTGCAGGCCGTCCGCCTTGTGCGGATAAGCATCCAAGTAACGGGCGACCACATCCGCCACGTCGTCGATGGCTCCATCGTCGATGTCTGCCAGCCAATCGCGGCGCTCACGCTCCTGGTCACGGAGCGGCGCGAACTGCTCGTGCCAGTCCGTCTCCCGGACCGAAAGAAAGAGGTTGTCGTCGAATGCCACGATTGGTGGCTGGGCTTGAGGCGAGAGCTGGTGGATCTGGTCGAAGTAGAGATCAGGCTGGATAGGGTTCGTACGGAAATCACCTTCGAGCACGTTCACGAGGTCCAGAGTGAAGTGCTCCAGGTATCTCTCGATCCAACGCAAGCGAACCGGGTGGCAGGCGAGCATCGCGACCCAGTCTCCGGAAAGGAATAGGTCCGTTTCAACGACCTGACGTACCTCGGGAGACGAGCTTCCCGAGGGGACGTGTGAGTCCTCAAGCTCCCGAAGGACCGCGGTAAACTCGTCCACGTACGGAACGACCTCTTCTCGCACGAGACCCTCTTTCGCGAGCACCTGGAAAGCCTCCTCGCGTCGTGCCCACCAGCGAGATGCGATCTCCTTTGGCTCGTCCGAAACAAATCGCCCGCCCTTTAGGGGCAAGCCCTCAAGGCCAGTCGACAGCCAGGAGTCGAGTTCCACGTCCTCGCCAAGGACCCACTGAGTGAATTCTGGATGGCACACTTCCTTCCAAAAGGCTGCAAGGCCGGGGGTGTTCGCCGGGTCCCAAGTGAAGCGTTCGTCTCCTCCTTCTCCATCCGACCACCCGAGTCGCAAGTCCAAGGGGCCGAAGGTCGGCGCATCCTTGCTGCCACCCTCCTCGTCCTTTACCTCGACCTCGAACTCCTCAAGAGGACTCCGATCAAGAAGGATGCTCTCTACCTCAAGCCGGCGATTGCCATCGATCGTACGCCGAGAGACCTCTCGGAGCGTAGGCCCGAAGAGCCAAGCGAAAAGCCCTGCGGACCAAGTCTGGTCGGAATGGTCACCCCGCAACGCAATGCGCAGTGCAACAGGTTCGGGCTCGATCTCCTCCCCGCAAAGCGCCACTCGCTCTCCGACCAGCCGACTGGCGCTGCCGAGCAGGCTGGCCAAGGGGTGCTCCGTCTTCGGGGCTCGCGGGTGCGCCATGCGCTCGAGTGCCGTTCGCAGGGCTGCCTTGAGGTCATCCTTGATGGCGACGGCTTCCGGATCCTCCGATTCCGCATCAAGGACCCTCTTGGCCGCCTCCTCCTCCCGTTCGTCCAAGGCCGCGATAACCTCAAGCCGCTCGAACTCCGCCACTCGATCCGGAAGCTCAGCAGCTAAGAACTCGTGGATCCGCGTCCCTAAGCCACGCCTCTTGCTAGACCGCTCCACTAGCTGGAGCCAATGCCGAAAATCGACGCCATCGAGTGCACTCGGCCCTGCTCCATCCAAGAGGTCTCGAATCCGATCCCGAATCCCCTCCTGTTCCGACTCGGGCTCCCCGGCCGCGTCCTCGAACTCAACCGAAGGCAGGCGTTCGCCGAGCGTGTCGAGCCAGCGCTCATCGCCATCGTCCAGCAGCCGGCGAGATTGCTCCGCATTGCGATGTAACCGACGACGGATATCCACCGAAGAGCCCACACCCAGGAGTTCGTCCGGGAACATGTCAGCGGCGGAGAGCGATCGACCGACCGCGTCCCAGACTCGCCCTTCGTCCACGGCCGTTTCGTCACGAAGCGACATGCACACCCGAGCGACGAGCTGGATCCACCCACGATCAGAGTAGCCGCCTTCAGTGCGACTCACCACGGCATCCCGCGCCTGCTTGAGGACGGCTACTAGGGTTCCGGGCGGGTCTCGCTCCAGCAAAGAACGCAGTAAGGCCTCGTGATCTCCCTCGCAAGTGAGCAGGTTTGCGTCAGAGACCGCATGGACCTTGGTCCAAGACTGACGATCTGTGTAGTCGTCGGCTTCGATCAGGATGACACCGATCCCCTTCCGGTTTCTCAGGGTGGTGGGACTGACCCCGAATCTGGGCACCTGCACGTCGGATGGAATCTCGGGCCACGGGGCCTTGATGGTGACGGCGATCTCGAGCGACTCGGGCCTGGACACCTGCCACTCCTTGAGTAGCTCGACGAGGGCCACGATCTCCGGTCGGAGAAGCAAGTTCACGCGAAGCATGGGGCTGTTCGAGGTCCCGCCAAACTCGCCTTGGACCCGGCGGAACGCGAGCGCAGCAACGATCTGCGAGATGTCGGTTTTCATGCGTGAACTCCGACCATCATGGTCGAATCTGAAAAAGTGCGGAGCAGCCCAACCTCGTCGAGGCGAGCAAGCAGCTGGGTTGCGTTATTCTGCAGGCTCCTCCCCGATAGATCATCGATTCCCAATTGCTCCGCGGATTTTGGGTCGGCCACTAGACCCAAGCGCTCGCCGAGCACTGACCGGGAGAAGACCTCGAAGGAAACCGGCTCATCGATCATCGCGTGGACGACAGCTTGGAGCAGCTGGGGCCGAAGAACGAAATGGCGCCTGCCAGCGGCCGCATTGATCGCGCCCACAGCGTGCAGAGTACCGGTGAAGAAGGCCCGGGAGCCCTTCCACCAGGCGCTACTGCCTCGCGTCAGTTCGCTGCATCCCATATCGGCCGCTGCCACGAACAAGGCCTTTTTCAGAAGCCCCATGGAATCGTTGAGGTGGCGGCGTGCTCTGTCCCGGACGGGGCTTGCCTCTCGGCCTGCATCGAGCACCAGCGGCCCGAGCTCCTCCTCCCCCAGCCATCTCCGAGCCATCGCTAGCTGGTGCATGGCCGTACAAAAGGGAATCCAATGGACTAACGCGTCGACCCTTTCGAAGTCCGAAGGTCCATCTCTAGTGAGAATGCGATGAACGCCTTCCCTGATGAGTTCCACCCACTGGGTGGGGACAAGATCTGTATCCCCATCCGGCTCCCGCAGGCTTTTCCATTCGACCTCGTCTTCGAAAGGCTGAACCTCGCCATCCGGCCCCGGCAAGGCCTTTCGATCGTCGTGATCCGACAGCGCGCTTAATAGCCGTCCTACCGCACTGTCGCTGTCCGAAAGGAGGTTTCGCATTCCCTCCCGGGTAGCATCCAAACGCGTGGCAATGGGATCGGTGCGCAGGGCCCTATGGGCCAACCCACCCGCACCTCGGAAAATGTACCGCTCTACGCTTAACTTCCCGCGACGGACGACCGTGTCGTAGTGAATGGCCTCTGGTGGGTAGGGGAAGAAATGGCGGAGCTGCATCTTGTCCGGCTCGCTGCGCCTCCCAGGCACTGGTGCCTCGATCCCCCGCAGAAGTGAATGAACCGCTCTCCGTGTCGCCTCGTCCCGGAAAACTCCGTACGCGACTTCCTCACCCGTGGCCAGAAGACGCCTGGCATGGTCATGACTGGGCCTGAAGTACGACGCAGGTTCCTCGCGAGGTGGCAGGACCCGAACCCGGTGATCTCCCTGCTCGGCCTCATGCTTCTCCAGAAGCGTCGCGCCCCTCAAAATCGCAAAGAACTCCAGAGCCGAGTAGAAACCGCGGCCCTGCTGATAGAGCGCTCCACCGAAGACCGCTCGAACTACTTCCCGTCCTTTCGTGGCTTGGCTCATCAGGCCTCCAAACTAATCGTGTCATCGCGTTCCAAGGTCAGCTGTCCCTCCCCATGCTCAAGAAGGACGCGTACGACGCGTTGTTCGTCGTCGTCGCTCGCTCCCTCCGCGTGCCTCGCGAGCTCGCGGAGGATCCGCCGCCGCTCAGGTGAGTGAAATTCGCGCATCACGACGCCGTTTGCAGCACCCATCACGAATTCAAAGGTCGCGAGGTCCAAGGTCAGGAGCCTCGTGCGCTCCTTCGAGTGAACCAGGAACACCCGCCGATCGAGCCATTCGACGGAGCGGATGAGACTCGGCTCCTCAGAGCCTCCCTCTTGAAGCCACCATTCGCTTTCAGAGCAAAGCTCCAGGTTCACGAGCTTGATTGCCCTAGCGACAACAGCGGCATGGCTGCCGGATCGACCGTAGGCCGGATCGACCAGGAAAAGACTGGAGCCCGACCGAACCCCCATGGCTCCCTGGATCCCGTGAAGACCTCGAACGAGGAGTCTGAGGATCTTGAGCCGGTCGCCCTCGCTCGAGTCCTCGTGTAGCGCACGATAGTCCTGGTGGTATCGAAGCCCCAGCCGCTCGGAGCGCTCCACGCCGTCTTCATTAGGAGCGGCATGGAGCCATGCCATTCGGCGGGCCCTGCTCAAGCGCGATAGGTGTAGGCCTTCCTCGGTCTGGCGCTCCTTACGCGTCTGGAGGTTCCGTACGCCCTCACCGAAGAGCCCATCCCCCAAAGCTCCCGCATTCTCCAAATCGGAGTGCAGTCGCTCATCGACTTGGCGTAAGGCGATACGCCCCGGGTCCATCCGCCTCATCATGCGAAGCACCGCCAGGACTTCCAAGTCGTCGTCCGATAGGTTGGGATCAAACAGAAGCTCAAGGAGCCGATGTCGGTCGAGGAACTCCTCGCCTTGGAGGCCTCGCCGATGATGCTCCTCGACCTGCTCGCAGGTCAGGTTTCCGGTCACGAGGTACGCGACAAGGATCAGCACCTCGCGATAGGTCAGCACGTAGCCGCGCTCCTCGGCGATACGCACGAGGCTCAGGAGGGTCTCCCTTTGAACGGGGCGCACCTCTCCCGGGGGGGTACGGAGAATCTCGCGATTCGCCAGGATCGGACAAGCTTCGCTCGCCAGGCACTGCGCACAGACATTCCAAGCCCCCTGGTGGTTTAGGAACACATCGAAGACGTGATCGAGGAAGCCGCCGTCCAAGGTGACGGCCGCTTGGAAGTTCAGATTGACGACGTGAATGCTCGCATCGTCGGGGCAGGACGTGCTACCCCGTTCGAGCCCATGCTCCAAGGCTGTATTCAGGACGGCCAGGCGGTCGGGGAGTCGCCCCACTACATCGCGGAGCCGCCCCTCGTTCGCACAAACGATGACGTGGCAGCCGTTGCCAGCCAGCAGCTCCGAAAGCCGTCGAGCAGCCTCCTCCGGGGGCTCGATCTCAGATAGGTCCTTCAGAACCCGTACGGGGGCGGAGGCCCCCTTGACCTCGTGAGCCGATTCCCCACTCAGATCCTCCTCCAGGGCAGCCATCACACCGTCGGTCGAATCGCCCAGCTCAAGCAGCCGGCGAACCATGTGGGTCTTCCCATGCCCCGCGTTGCCAGTGAGGACGATGAATTGCCGCTCTTGACGCTCAAGCAGCTCTTTCAAGTAGCCAAGGGTCTGCGTTTCGTACTGCAGCCGCTCTCGTTCATCACTTGTCAAGTGCTCCTCGTAGAGGTCATCCCCATTGGAATCCAGCGGGAGCAACTGCCTGAGCTGCTCGACGCGATTCAGGCGTCGATAAGTCTTGGACTCCTCATCATGTTCTGCTCGTACATCACTCATGTATCTCACTCTCTAGCGAGCGGCCGACAAACCGCGGTCGCAAGTAAGCTGGAATTCGACGGAAGCGCACTAGCGCACCTCGTCGAATCGGCGGTGGGGTCGGGGAGCTCGGCGTCCTTGCCCGGCGAGATCATGGCTGGACAGGGTGTTCAAGTCGGGGGGGAGCGGTGAAGGCCAAAGGCGCTCGCGCGCCACGACGCGGTTGGTGAGCTCTGGAGTCTGGACGGTGCGGGCGAGCCTGGAAGTGGGATCGGTGGCGATGGAGGGGGTCATCGA
>JARGPD010000148.1 GCA_029212845.1 Planctomycetota bacterium | reverse complement strand
CCCCCCCCCCCCCCCCCCCCCGCCCCCCCCCCCCCCCCCCCCCCCCCCCCCCCCCCCCCCCCCCCCCGCCCGACACCAGCAACCCCGAGCAAAGGCCGAGCGAAAGCCCGCCGCAGGCGCTTGCCCCGCGGCAACAGAGCGCCCCCCTACTCCTCGTCCAAGTACCGGTGCGAGACGTTCTCGCGGCCCATGGCACGCAGACGCTCGAGGTCCTTCTTGAGGCCGAGGTTGTGGGCCTTGGAGACGACGCTCTTGACCGAGCGGCCGAGGCGGCGGGCGATGTCGAGGTTGGAGTGCATCGGGTACATCTCCTCGAGGATCGCGAGCTCTTCCTTGCGCCAGCGCGGCATGCGCGTGGCGACCTCGCCCTTGAGCCGCCGCAGGAAGGCCTTGTCCTTGGCCAGGGCATGCTCCTCGGCGGTCTTCTGGATCTCGACCAGGGGGCGACCGAAGATGCGCGTCAGGTCGTCATCGGTGCGCGTGCCATAAATGCGCTTGAACTCGATCAGCTCGTCGCGCGTCCAGGTGGCGTCCTTCTGGATGCGCCCGAGCTCGGTCACGCGCTCTTGGATCTCCCCCACGGGACGTCCGAGCAGGCGCGAGATCACCTCGGGGGTCGTGACCCCGAGGTAGCGCTTCAGCTCTTGGACCTCCTGGGCGGACCAGGGGCCCTGGCGGGGTTCAGCCCGACAGACGTTCTCTGCCATCTTGCGAACGCTCGCGACCGAGCGTCCGAGCTCCCTCGCGATCAGCGCTTCGTCGCGGAGCCCGTAGAGCTCCTTAAGACGAGCGACCTCCGCTTGGGACCAGCGCCCGCGCCGTTGACGCTGAAGCTGATGGTCTTTGGTTGGATCTTGCACCGTTTGTCTCCTCCGCTCGAAGGCCGGTCGGGTCGAAACCCGTTCCGAGCGTTAAACCGATTGCAGCGACCAACGGCGCTCGGATCAAGAAGAGTTCGGTCGGGTTTCACCGGACGTGCCGGAGATGACCCAGATCAGGCCTTTCCACCGAAGCGAAGTGCGTCGACGGTTAGATCGAAGCGCTCCCCGAACTCCTCCAGGATCCCACGCACCGCTTGGCTCTCGGCCTGCTCGTCGAGCCGCTTGGCCAGCTCTTCGGCCTCTTCCATCGTCACCGAGCGCACCGCGTGCTTGATCTCGGGGGCGAAGTGGGCCGCCGCGCTGATCGAGTCGAAACCCATGCCGAGCAGCATCACGGCCGTGGCCGGATCGGCCGCCATGTCGCCGCAGACGCCGCAGCTCTTGCCGGCCTCGCGCGTCGTGCTGGCGACGTACTTGAGCGCCATCAGGACCGCGGGGTGGTAGGGCTCGAACAGGTTCGCCACCCAGGGGTTGTCGCGGTCGACCGCCAGCAGGTACTGGACGAGGTCGTTCGTCCCGACGCTGACGAAATCGACCTCCTTGATCAGGTGGCGCAGGGTCAGGAACGAGGAGGGCACCTCGATCATGGCGCCCACGGGGACGTGCTCGGCGACGTCATAGCCCTGGGAGACCAGCTCCTTGCGCAAGAGGTCGTACAGCTTGTGGACCTCGCGGACCTCCTCGAGCGAGGTGACCATCGGCAAGAGGATGCGCAGGTTGCCGTGCACCGAGGCGCGCATCAGCGCGCGCAGCTGGACCCGCATCAGATCGCTCCAGCCGAGGGCGATGCGCAGTCCGCGCCAGCCCAGAGCCGGGTTCGGCTCGTGGGGCGTCTTGAAGTAGGGCAGCTTCTTGTCCGCGCCGATGTCCAGGGTGCGCATCGTCACCGGCTTGCCATCCAAGCGCTCGAGCACGCGGCGGTAGACGCGGTACTGCTCCTCTTCGGAGGGGAACTGGTTGCGCTCCATGTACAGGAACTCGGTGCGGAAGAGCCCCACGCCGTCGATCGTCGCGATGTCGAAGGTGTCGAGGTCGCGCAAGCCTTCGATGTTGGCCTTGACCGTCAGCTTGGCGCCGTCGCTCGTCTCGGCGGGGCTGAGCGCGAGCTCGGCCATGCTGGACGCGCGCTCTTGGCGCCCGATCAGGCGCTCCTCGAATTCGGCCTCGTCCTCGTCGGACGGCGACAGCTGCAGGAAGCCGCGGTCCCCATCGACGGCCACGATCATGTCCTGCTCGAGGCGCGCGAGCAGGTTCGGCACCCCGACCACACAGGGGATGCCGAGGGCGCGGGCGAGCACGGCGCCATGGGAGTAGCGCCCGCCGACCTCGCAGATGACGCCCAAGAGGTACTCGCGCGAGAAGTAGGTGACCGTGCGCGGCGTCAGCTCGGCGGCGGCGACGACGACCTTCTCGCCCACGGACAGGACCGCCTCGCGATCGCGGTTGAGCAGCGCGTCGAGCACTCGCTTCCAGGGCTCGCTCACGTCGGCGACGAAGCCGCGCGACTGGTCCTCGCCCAGCTTGCCGAGGGTCTGGGAGAGCCGGTCGATCAGCAGCTTGACGGCCGACTCGGCGTTGATGCGCTGCTCGCGGATCGCCGACTGGACCTGCTCGAGGGCGCCGGGATCCTGCAGGACGAGCTTCTGGACGCCGAAGATCTCGGCCTCCTTCGGACCCGCCTGGGAGGCGACGATCTCGCGGCGGCGATCGAGCTCGGCGGAGGCGCTCGCGAGGGCCTCCTCGAGCCGAGCGATCTCGGCGTCGATGCGGCCCTCGCCGACGGTGAAGGTCGGGATCTCGTCAGCGCCCGAGGTCACCACGTGGACCGGCGCGATGGCCAGGCCCGTGGAGACCGACGTGCCCTTGATTCGATTCGGCATGGGTCAGCGCGCCGACCGGCTCACTTGTCGTCCTCGCCCTTGGGCTCTTCCTTGAAGAACTGGGCGAAGGGATTGAACTTCACTTCCTTGTTGACCTTCTGCAGGTCGGAACGATCGACTCGCTCGCCCTTGTCGGGGCGACCGCGGTGATCCCCACCAGGGCGTCCGCCGGGACGGCCACCGGGGCGACCGCCGCGGGAGGAGGAGCCGGAGCCGACGACCGCGCCGTCGCGACGCGCCTGGGCCGCGCGCAGGTTCGGGTCGAACTTCTTCTCGGGGCGGTCGTCGCGACGCTCGGGGCGCCGGCCACCGCGGCCGCCACCGTCGCGGCCTCCGCCGCCATCACGATCCCGGCGCGGCGGGCCGCCGTGGCGCGGGCGATCCATGCCGACGCCCTTGGTGGTCAAGGTCACGCGCGGGCCGTTGGCGGCCAGCACCTTGGCGCGCACGATGTCGCCGACGGCGAAGATCTCGCGCGCGTCGCGGACGTAGCGCGAGGTCGCGTCGCTCACGTGGATCAAAGCGTCGCGGGAGAGGCCGGTCTCGATGAAGGCACCGAAGCTCGCCACGTTGGTCACGACGCCCTCGACCAGCTGGCCCTTCGTCAGGCTCGCGGGGTCGGTGTCCGGGCTGAACAGGCGCGGGATGTAGATGCGCGGGCGCGGGTCGCGACCGGGGCGGGCCAGCTCGCGGACCACGTCGCGCCAGACGATCTCGTCCAGCCCGAAGGCGGCCCGCTTGAGGCCCTTGGTGCCGCCTGGGTTGCCGAAGAGGTCGGAGAAGCTGCGGCCGCCCTCGGCCACGATGCGCTCGACGATCGGGTACTGCTCGGGGTGCAGGGCGGTGGCGTCGAGGGGTTGCTCGCCGCCGCGCACGCGCAGGCAGCCGGCCGCGTTCTTGAACTCGGCTTCGGACAGGACCTCGCGCAGCTCCTCGCGGCTCTTGAAAGGAGCCGCGGCGCGGCGCGCCAGGAGGTTGTCGACGGACTCGGGCGAGAGGCCGGGCAGGCGCTTGATCAGGTTGGCCGGGGACGAGTTCGCGTCGCAGCCGACGAAGGCCACGCAGGACGTGATCGTCTCCTCGAGGACACGGTTGAGGGCCGCCTTGCTGACCTGGCTCTGCTCCATGCCATGCACGAGGTGGCGCGGCTCGGCCTTGAGCATCTCGGCCATCGGGTCCTGGAAGCGACGGGCGAGGCCCGCTGCCTGGCGCGCGGGCACGCTCAGGTCGGTCAGCTCGTCGCGGCCCGCGGGCGAGTTCGACCAGGCGCTGAGGCCGGCCTCGTTCACCACGAAGACGAAGGCGTCCGAGCCGGCGAGGCCGAGGGCCTCGCGCAGCAAGGGCATCGCCGTGCGCGAGGCCTTGCCGCTGCCGATCGCGAAGGAGCGGAAGCGGACGTCGGCGACCAGGGGCTCGAGCTCCTTGGCCAGGGCCGCGACCTCCTTGCCCTTGGTCTCGATCGTGATCTCGGGACCGAAGATGGCGCCGCTCTCGTCGACGCAGACCAGGATCCAGTCGCCGCGGGCGTTCACGTTCACGCCGATGGTGGCGCGGTCGCCACCCGGGGGCGCGAGCAGCTGACGACGTAGGAACTTGGACAAGAAGCGCAGGGCACCGGCGTCGCCGCGCTCCTTGAGCTCGAGGCGCAGGTCCGGCTCGAGCATCGGCAGGAGCCGGCGCTCGAGGGCGCGGCGGGCCACGGTGATCAGGATCGACTCGAACTCGGGCTCGGTGTTGCGGCCGAGGCGATGGCGCACGCGCTCGAGGGCCTGCTCGCCGTCGAGGTGCAAGTGCGTGTTGAGCAGGCGCTCCTTCTGGGCCTGGCGCAGGGCGATCAGCGTGTGCGGCTGCAGCTGGCGGATCGGCGTGTTGAGCTTGAGCAGGGCCTTGTAGCGGCCGAGGCGCTTGGGATCGCCGTTGCCCGAGGCCGACACCTCGAGGCGCCCGTGCTTGCGCAGCAGCTTGCGGATCTGGCCGCGCAGGCGCGAGTCGCGCCCGAGGCGGTCGGACAGGAGGCGCATGGCGCCGTCGAGGGCCTGCTCCTCGTTGTGCACGTCGCGGTCGGGGTTGACGAACTCCGCACAGACGCGGGCCAGCTCGGGGGTCAGCTCGAGGCCGTGGTGCAGGTACGGGATCGCGTCCTGGCCCTCGGGCTTGACCTCGGACTCCGGCGCTGCGGCGGCCGGGGTCTCGGGGCTGGCTGCTTCGGCGGCGGGCTCGGGCGCGGGCGCGGGCTCGGCTGCGGGCTCGGGCTCGGCGGCCTCCGCCGTAGCCGCGGGCGCTTCGGGCGCGGGCTCTTCGGCGACAGGCGCCGCGGGCTCGGCGATGTCGGAAGACTGCTCTTCGACGGCCGCTGGCTCCACCACGGGCTCCACGTCCGCCGCGGGCTCGGCGCTGGGCACCTCGCTGCAGGGCTCTTCGGCTGCGGCCTCGCTGCTGGGCTCTTCAGCCGACGGATCCTTGCGCTTCTTCGAAGCTTGGACGAGCCGGTCGGCGAGCCCGTCGAGGCCATGGTCGATGGCGCGCTGCACCTCGATCTCGGGGCGCCGGTGCGCGACGAACAGATCCTCGAGCTCGAAGCGGTCCATGCACGTGTCGACCGCCCCAAGCAGGGCCTCATCGACGCCCTCCTTGTTCTTCAGGCTGCGCCGGATGTTGGCGCGCCGCAGGTCGAGGTCGACCAGCTCCTGGCGCCGGCGCGCGATGCGGCGGACCATGCTCTCCGAGAGGTCACCGACCTCGTCCCGACACACGCGGCTGATGTAGGGCGGCAGGAGGCCCTGGTCCAGGAGAGCGAGCAGGGCCTTGGCCTTGCCGGGGGCGATCGTGAACTCCTTGGCGAGGAGCTTGGGGATCAGGGACTCAGATGCTGGGACTTCCATGGCGAACAACCTGCGTGAGGCAGAGCTGGGCACCGTGACGTCGGCCGATGGACGGCGCGGGCGGCACGGGCGGGGGGCCGCTGGTGCGGCGTGGGAGAGGCGATCATGATAGCCGGGGAACCCCGTCCCGGGCTAGGCAAGCCCAAGAGACGCCGAGTTCGCACAGGAGCAGCGCAGGCCTCCCCTTGGCAGCACCGACCCCTAGATCGGGATCTCGTACATCGAGATGCGCGTCTCCTCGCCGAGCAGCAGCGCGCCCTGGGCCACGTCCCAGGTCACATGCTCGTCGAGGCCCGGGATCGTCACCGCGCCGAGGGCACGCCCGGTCAGGGTGTCGCGCACGAAGCAGTGGGCCCCACGGGCCACGTACAGCTTGCCGCTGTCGGAGCGGATCGTGACGTCGGAGATCTCGTCCTCGGGGGTGTTGCCCACGAAGTCGAACCAGAGCGGGGGCTGCCCGGCCTCGCCGTCGGTGCGCAGGGCTAGCAGCGCGAGGCCGCCGGTCTCGTGGCCAGCCTCCTCCAGGTCGCCCAGGGTCGTCGCTGACTTCACGAGCCCCTCGTGGGACAGGGCCGTGATCAGCTCCTCGAGCAGCAGCACGACCGCGTGGTCCCCCACCGCCATGCCATGGATCACGGGCACGTTGGGCTCGACCCACACACCGAGGTGCTCGCCGCATTCGGCGTCGAGCACCATCACGCCCTGCTTGCGCGTCTCCTTGTCGCTGAAGACGACGAAGAGCTTGTCGCCGTGGCGCGCCGCCATGTGGAAGCGCTCGTTCTTCGACGCGTGCATCCAGCGCTCTTGGAAATTGTCGGTGCCGTAGGCCGCGATGCGCGTCGGCATGACGCACACGCACAGGTCCTCGAACACCAGCGCCTGGTCGAACGCCGCGATGTCCTCGACCATCAGCAGCTCGCCGCTGTTGATGTCCATGCGCACGGCACGGTGCCCGTGGGTGCCGGGCCCGAGCACGACAGCGTTGTGCACGCGACCGAAGCCCGCGCCGAAGCCGCGGCCGTAGCCGACCTCGCAGGGGCTCGACCAGATCGTCTCACCCGAGTTGCGCTCGATGGCGCCCATCTTCCCGGGGATGACCTCGTCGGCCCACTTGCCGCCGACGGGCTCTTCGTACCCGTGCATGAGGATCGGTCCGGAGGCCGGGAGGCAGAGGCCATCGACCTGGGTCTCGAGCTCGCGGCTCCAACGTCGGCGTGCTGTGCGTGTCATCGGCGCATGGTAACAATCCAGAGGGCCCGGCCCGACGGGCAAACGGGTCCATGGAACGAAGACGGGGGCCCCGATCCGCTTGGATCGAGGCCCCCGTCCCTAGGCTGCTGCCTGGCGGACTAGTCGTTCGACTCGAAGACCTTGGAGGCGATGTGCATCGGCACCTCGCGGTACTCCTGCAGCTCCATGGCGTAGGAGCCACGGCCCTGGGTCGCGCCGCGCAGGGCGGACGAGTAGGCGAACATCTCGGCGATCGGCACCTGACCGCGCACGATGCGCAGGTCGTCGAGGGTGTCGACCTCGCCGACCTCACCACGGCGCGAGTTCAGGTCACCGACGACGGCACCGAGGAACTCCTCCGGCACGCGAACCTCGACCTTCATGATCGGCTCGAGCAGGGTGATGTTGTTCTCGCAGGCCTGGCGGAAGGCCAGGTGGCCCGCCTGCTGGAAGGCCAGCTCGCTGGAGTCGACGTCGTGGTACTTGCCATCGAAGACCGTCGCGGAGACGTTCACGAAGGGGAAGCCGAGCTTGCCACCACTCTTGACGCCCATCTCGAGGCCCTTGCCGACCGCGGGGATGTACTCGCGCGGGATGTTGCCGCCCTTGATCTTGTCGTGGAACTCGAAGACCGTCTCGGGATCCTCGGTCATCTCGAAGCGCACGTGGCAGACGGCGTACTGACCGCGGCCACCGGACTGACGCTTGAAGGTCGCGATGGTCTCGAGCGGCGCGGTGAGGCGCTGCTTGTAGGAGACCTTCGGGCGACCGGTCTTCACGTTGCAGTTGTGGTCGTTCTTGATCCGGTTGACCATCACCTCGAGGTGCAGCTCGCCCATGCCCGAGATGACCAGCTCGCCGGTCTCCTCGTTGGTGGTCGCGCGGAAGGTCGGGTCTTCGCGGACCATGCGGCCGATGATCTCGCCCAGCTTGTCGCGATCCTCGCCCTTGTCGGGCTCGAGCGACATCGCGATCACGCCCTCGGGGAAGTTGATCTCGCTGAGCGCGATCGGGTGCGCCTCGTCACAGAGGGTGTCGCCGGTCACGGTCAGCTTCAGGCCGATGATGGCCGCGATCTCGCCCGCGGGCACCTCGTCGACGGCCTCGCGCTTGCTCGCGTGGATGCGCACGATGCGGCCGATGCGCTCGGACTTGCCGGTGCGCGGGTTCATCAGCTTGGAGCCCTTGCGGAGCGTGCCGGAGTAGACACGCACGAAGGTCAGGTCGCCGGTCGGCTCGGCGATGGTCTTGAAGGCCATCAGGCTGACGGGCGCGCCGGGGATCCGCTCGCGCTTCTCCTCTTCCTTGGTGCGCGGGTGCATGCCCTCGACGGGCGGCAGGTCGACCGGCGCGGGCAGGTAGCTGATGACCGCGTCGCAGAGGAACTTGACGCCCTTGTCCTTGAGGGCCGAGCCACAGAGCACCGGGGTGACCTCCATCGCGAGGGTGGCCTTGCGCAGGACTTCCTTGAGGCGGTCGTTCGGCAGCGGCTCGTCCTCGACGAACATGTCGAGCAGCTCCTCGTCGAACTCGGCGATCGTCTCGCAGAGGTCGTGGCGGCGCCGCGCCATCTCGTCGGTGAGCTCCTCGGGGATCGGCAGCTCGGTGATCTGGTTGCCGTCCTCTTCGTCGAAGCGGTAGTACTTCATCTCCATCAGGTCGACGACGCCCTTGAAGTCCTTCTCGGCGCCGACGGGCGCTTGGATGACGACGGGGCGCGCGCTGAGGCGCGAGATGATCGAGGCCACGGCCTTGTCGTAGTCGGCGCCGACGCGGTCCATCTTGTTGATGAAGCACATGCGCGGCACGCCGTAGCGGTTGGCCTGGCGCCAGACCGTCTCGGACTGCGCCTCGACGCCGCTGACCGCATCGAAGACCGCGACCGCGCCGTCGAGCACGCGCAGCGAGCGCTCGACCTCGGCGGTGAAGTCGACGTGACCGGGGGTGTCGATGATGTTGATCGAGTGGCCGTCCCAGTTCACGGCGGTAGCCGCCGACTGGATCGTGATGCCACGCTTCTGCTCTTCCTCGAGGAAGTCCATCGTCGCGGCGCCGTCGTGAACCTCACCGGTGCGGTGGATCACGCCGGTCAGGAACAGGATGCGCTCCGTGACGGTGGTCTTGCCCGCGTCGATGTGGGCCATGATCCCGATGTTGCGGTGCTTCAGCATCGGGTCCTTCTTGGTGGAGGGCTTGGTCTCGGTGGCAGTCATGACTGGAGTTCGGGCAGGGTGCCGGCGCGGGCCGGGAGGTGGACCGGTGTCGAGCCGGCTTCGTGATCGGGGCGAGGGAGAACCCCTCGGGCTGCAGCACGGAGTGTCCTAGCAAGGACCCCGAGCACTTCGCCGGCACGAGGCCGGCACTCACCCAGGGGCTAGAAAACCCCCGAGGGCGAAATAATTTAGTCCCGGAACGCGTGGCGTCAAGCCCCCCCGGGCCGATTGCGACCCAGGGATTCGTGGGCGGCCACGAACTCGTGGCTGCAAAAGGCGGCCATCAGGGACAGATCGCCCGCCAAGACGGTCGCCGCGGCGAGCTCCGCGAAGGTGTTCCCGTGGCCGCTGCCGCGGCAGCCCAGGACCTCCAGGCACTCCGCCGCCGTCCCCTGGCCGCTGCCCCCACCGACGGTCCCGACCAGCATGCTGGGCATCCAGACGCTGGCGTGGAGGTCCCCAGAGGGGGTCACGGCGAAGTCCAGCTGCCCGTTGCAGGACTCGGTCACGTAGGCCGGGTCCTGCCCACAGGCCAGGAACAGGGCCACCAGCCCGTTGGCGGACTGGACCAGCTGGTTCTGGGTCCCGAGCTCGGCATAGCCCACCCGGTAGGTCTCGAGGATCGCCACCAGGTCCTCCGGGCTGCAGCGCGCCTTCTGGGCCAGGAGCCCGCGGGGGATGACCACCTCGGCGGTCACCGCCCGCCCGCGGCCCTGCTGCTGTCCATGGGCATGGGCGCGCTTCTCCACGTCCTGGCCGTGGACGTAGCGCGCCCGGGCCCCTGTCCGCTCGGCGACCAGGGCCGAGCACAGATCCGCCCCGCGAGCCGCCATGTTGATTCCGATCGCGTCCCCGGTCGTGAAGCGGAGCCGCAGCACCAGCCGCCGGCCGAGCGGCCGCGGATCGACCTCGACCAGGGCCCCATGGCTCGTGATGCCGGCCACGAGCGCGACGAGCTCGTCCGCAAGCCCCAGCGCGACCTCGGCCGCAGCGATCGCCTCGAGCACCGAGTCGAACACCAGCACCGGGTGCTGGCTCAACCCCTCGTGCACGACCCGCGCCGTCGCGCCCCCCGCCGCCCGCATCCACGCCATGCCCCGCGAGTACGAGGCCACCATCGCGCCTTCGGTCGTCGCCAGTGGCACGTAGACCTCGCGCTGCCCCGCCGTCGTGTCCACCAACAGCGGCCCGGCCAGCCCCACCGGCACCTGGACGAACCCGACCAGGTTCTCGACATTGCCACGCGCCTCCTCGAAGGCCACAGGGCGCCCACCAAGCAGCGGCAGCTCGCGCCCCGCAGCCCGCTCGGCCAGCCGCCGCCGCTCGGCCACCAGCTCGGGAGTGAAGTCATCCTCGCGCGAGCGAGGGATCGAAGGCAGGGATTCCATCCCCCTAGCCTGAACTCCCCCCGCCCCCCAAGCCAGCCCCACCCCACTTTGCCCAAGCCCAGCGCCAAACCCGCCCCCACCAAGACCAACACCAAGCCCAACACCCCCCCCAACACCAACCCCAACCCCCACCACCACCGCAACCACCCCAGCCACCCGCCGGCGCGCGGGGGGGCGGGGGGGGGGGGG
>JARGPD010000147.1 GCA_029212845.1 Planctomycetota bacterium | reverse complement strand
ATGCTGTCGGACTCGGCACCGCACCGTCGGACTCGGCACCTTGCTGTCGGACTCGGCACCGTACCGTCGGGCTTGGGCCTCTTCGAGCCTGGCCACGGGCGCCGCCTGGCCCCGGCATGAACTCGACCTGGGTGGGTGCTCTCGGCGGTGGGCGGCGTCGATTCCCGTTGTTGGGGGGCCGGTGGGCGGCTCTGGAGGCCTGTCGAGCGGGCGAATAGGAAGGATTTTCCGGGCTGGAACGGGCCGGAAACCCCTTCCAGGGCCCCAGGACCGGTTGCGGGGCCCCTAGGGCCCTCGATGTCGCAAAGAGTGGCCCTGGAAGGCCCTTCAGGTCCGTTCGGGATCGGTCGAAACAGCGGTCTGCCCCGCCTGAACTTTCTTCCCTGTCCCCTCCTCTCCCCCGGGATCGATGCTTCGAAGCCTCGCACTCTGCCTGCCCCTGTTCGCCGCCTGCGCGGCGACCGCCCTGCCCGAGTCCACCAGCGATGTGGACTCGCGCTCGACGGTCGCCGACTGGAGCGACTTCACGATCGGGCCGAACGACCTGATCCACGTGGCGGTGCTCGGCCGCCCCGAGTACAGCACCCCGCCCAAGGGCGTGCGCGTCTCGCCCCAGGGCACCCTGTCCTTCCCGCTGCTCGGCCCCGTGTCGGTGGCCGGCAAGAGCGCCGACGAGGTGGCCGAAGCCCTCGAGGCCGGCCTGGCCGAGTACGAGCGCGAGCCGTCGGTCAGCGTGGCGGTGATGGAGTACAGCTCGCGGCGCTTCTACCTCTTCGGCGAGGTCAAGCTCGCCGGGCCGGTCCCGATGGACCGCCCGCTCACGGCGCTCGAGGCCCTGGCCATGGGCAATGGCTGGCTGCCGGGCGCGAACCGCGAGCAGGTCGTGATCGTGCGCGCCCACGGCGGCGGCGACGACGACATCGAGGTGATCGAGTTCAACGGCGAGACCCCCGGCCCCGACGGCCTCGTCCAAGTCCGACCGGGTGACTTCCTCTTCGTCGGCAAGGCCGGCGTCGGCGTCTTCAGCGAGTCGATCCTCCCGTACCTGCAGGGCATCGGCTTGACCGCCGCCCAGCTCTCGAACGTCCTGCTCGTGACCAACGAGCTCAGCGACTAGGCAGCGGGAAGGCAAGCCATGAACCACTATGACAACGGCAACGGCGGCTACGGAGAAGCGCCGGCCGAGGAGCGCTCGATCCAGCTCGGTGAGCTGTTCTCGATCCTCTTCCGCCACCGCTTGATCATCGCCGTCGTGACGCTGCTCGTGATCCTCGCCACCTTCGGCTGGGTCAGCACGCGCACGCCCCTGTACGAGGCTCAAGCGACGCTGCTGCTCGAGGTCGACGAGGCCGCGGGGGGCGTGCTCTCCGAGCTCGCCAGCCTGACCTCGGACCCGCGCGCCGAGGCGGAGATCGCGCTGCTCAAGTCGCGCTCCCTCGCGTCGGTGACCGCCGGTGCGCCGAGCGTGCTCGAGGCCCACGACGAGCTGTTCCTCGAGACGGCGCCGGACTTCGACCCCTTCGCCCGCTCGGGCCCGGTCGACGCCTCCTTCCGCCAGGGCTCGGACCCCTCGGCCATGGAGCACCTCGGCCTGGCTTGGAACGTCGAGCGCCACGACCTGCAGCCCTTCGCGGCGATGCGGGCGCGGGCCCTCGGCGACGGCATCCACGACCACCGCCTGCGCGCGCGCATCGAGCCCGTCGGTGGCGAGGAGGTCTCGCGCCCTGCATCCCTCGACGTGCACTTCAGCGCCGATGGCAGCCGGGTCACGATCGCGCCCCACGAGGGCTTCCTGATGGCCGCCGAGGGCGGTGAGGAGCGCGAGTTCCGACCGGGCGCTTCGATCGAGGCCTTCGGCTGGTACCTGAAGCTGCACCCGGTGGGGGACTACGGCGGGCAGCGCTACCGCGTGACGCGCCTCTCGGACGAGAAGGCGGTCTCGCGCTTGATGGGCAACGTCACCGCCGTCGAGTCCGGCCGCAAGACCAACGTCGTGCTGGTGCGCGTCGCGGACTCCGACCCGCACCGCGCGGCCGAGACGGCCAACGCCCTGTGCAAGAACTACATCCGGCGCAGCGTGCGCATCGGCCAGCAGAAGGCGACCCAGACCGTGCGCTTCATCGACGCTCAGCTGGCCGACCAGCTCGAGGCCTTGGCCGAGGCGGAGCGCCAGGTCGTCGCGCTGCAGACCGAGAACCCCGAGACGATCTCCCTCTCGACCAGCGCGGTCGCGCTGATCGAGCAGCTCAGCGCGCTCGAGCTCGAGGCGACCCAGACCGACCTCGCCCGGCGGGTGATCCAGGAGGCCCTCGGCTACCTGGACGCCGGCGACTTCGAGGCCCTCGCGCGGCTCGGCAGCGAGATGCCGAACCTCTTGGCCCTCGGCTACATCAAGGAGCTCGGCTCGCTCGAGACCGAGTCCCTGCGCCTCGAGCGCAGCGACGTCCTTGGCTACAAGGCCCTCTTGCTGGCCGAGCGCCAGCGCGTCGAGACCCTGATGGAGGAGAGCGACCTGCGCGTCGCCAGCCTGGGCGCCGCCCTCGCGGACCTGCGCGCGGGCAAGGCCGGCGCGATCGCCCGCGCCGCCGCCATCGGCCCCGAGTTCCAGGGCTACCTGACCGAGCTGGCCCGCATCGACGGCGAGCTCGCTTCGGCCCTGGGCGCTTCGACCGAGTCCAACCCGATCGTGCGCAGCCTCGAGGCCGCGCGCGGCGAGCTGTTCGCGCGGCTGACCGAGCAGGTGGCCTCGTCCCTCGAGGGCGCCGAGCTGGCCGCCGAGAACTTCCAGTCCCTAGCGGGCGCCTACGACGAGAGCCTGGCCGCCTGGCCGAGCTCCGAGCGCGCCACCATCGACAGCGCCGTCGTCGAGCTGCGCGGCCGCGTGAAGTCCAACCTGCGCAGCCAGGTCGCCGGCCTCGGCGATCGCTTGACCGCGCTCGGCGAGCAGAAGGACATGATCGAGGGGCGCCTCGGCGCCCTGCCCCAGAGCGAGCTCGAGCTGGCCGAACCCCTGCGCCAGCGCGAGACGCGTGGGCGCATCGTCGAGTTCCTGCTCACCAGCCAGCAGGAGGCCACGATCACCGCGGCCGCCACCTCGGCCGCCGCCGTGCTGATCGACCCGGCCGTCCCGCCGTCCTCGCGCAGCTTCCCCCAGGCCAGCATGTTCCTGGCCTTCGGCGGCCTGGTCGGCTTCCTGCTCGGCTGCGGCTTGGCGCTGGTCCACAACCACCTGCGCGGCGCGCTGTTCACCGAGGGTGAGGTCGAGCGCATCGCCGGCGTGCCCGTGATGGGCTCGGTGCCGAACTACCTCGTCGGCCGCACCAAGGTCAAGGGCGCCAAGAAGGGCGTGCGCTTCCTGCCGATGCGGGACGCGCCCGAGAGCGCCCAGGCCGAGGCCTACCGCCAGATCCGCGCTAGCCTGCGGCTCGCCCTCGCCGGCGACCAGCAGCTGCGCACCCTGGCCTGCACGTCCTGCGTTCCGGGCGAGGGCAAGACGGTCACCAACGCCGACCTCGCGATGGTCTTCGCCTCGGCCGGCACGCGCGTGCTCCTGGTCGACTGCGACCTACGCAAGCCCCAGGTGCACCGCATCTTCGAGCTCGACCGCGGGCCCGGCTTCGGCGAGGTGCTCGAGGGTCAAGCCGACTGGCGTGACTGCGTGCAGCGCGGCGTCGTCCACGGGCTCGACATCATCCCCGCAGGTCACTGCGAGGCGCGCCCTGGCGAGCTGCTCGCGAGCGACCGCGCCGAGCCGATCATCGACGAGCTGCTCGAGGACTACGACCTCGTCGTCTTCGACATCCCGCCGGCGGTCATCGTCGCGGACGTGGCCAACTTCGCCAACAAGCTCGACGCGGTCATGCTGCTCTACCGTAGCGGCGGCGTCTCCGGTCGCCTGCTCGAGGCGGTCGCCAAGCGCATGCGCAAGGCCGGCGTCAACCTGATGGGGGTGATCGTCAACGCGGTCATCGTCCGCTCGGTGCCCGGTGGCTACGGCTACGACTACACGTACGGCTACAACTACGACTACAAGGAAGACCACAAGGACTGAGTCGTGGAAGCCGCCGCAGGAACGAGCTCCCAGGGAGCAGGCCGAGACCTGACCGCCCGCCTGATGAAGGGCGGCGCGGGGGTCTTCGGCCTGCGCGTCGGCGCGCTGCTGCTCGGCATCGCGGCGGACTGGGTGCTGACGAACAGCCTGGGGATCGAGCGCTACGGCGTGTTCGCGATCGGCATCTCCTGGCTCAGCGTCCTTATCCCGATCGGCGCGCTCGGCATGAACACCGCGCTCCTCAAGGTCGTCCCGGCCGAGAGCGGCGCGGGTCGAACCGAGCTCGTGTGCGGGGCCATCGCTTGGACCTCGCGGCGCATGCTCTTGGCGAGCGTGATCCTCGGGGCGCTCTTTGCGGGCGGCGTGCTGCTCGCGGGGGAGCGCATCGATCCGAGCTTGCGCGGCGTGCTGCTGGTGCTGGCCGGCTTCCTGCCGGTGCAGGTGCTCTCGGTCCACCGTCAGTCCGTGCTGCAGGCCTTCAAGCACCCGGTCCTGGCCCTCTTGCCCGAGCAGGTGTTGCGCGTCGGCGCCTTCCTGGCGCTCGTTGGTGGACTCTACCTCTGGCGCGGTGAGCAGCTCGGCGTGCTCGACGCCGCCTGGGCCTACGGCCTGGGCATGACGGTGGGCTTGGCCTTCGCCGCCTTCTGGTCGCGAGGGCAGACGCCAAGCGCGGTGCGCGCGGCGGTGCCGCGCATCGAGGCCAGCGCCTGGTGGCTCCTGGCCCTGCCGCTGTGCTGGAACACGGTCATGCGCCTGCTCAACAGCCGCGCCGACCCGGCCATGCTCGGCTGGCTGCTCGGTGAGGACGGGCTGACCAGCGCGGCCGGCTACTCGATCGCCAACCGCCTGGCGTCGCTGCTGTTGTTCGGCACGGTCGCGGTGAACGCCGTCGCCGCGCCGTGGATCGCCGAGCTGCACGCCAAGGGCGCGCGCGCCGAGCTGCAGCGCCTGGTGACCCTCTCGGCCCAGGGCCTGACCGCCTACGCCCTGCCCCTCGCGGCGGTGCTGGTCGGCTTCGGCCCGTGGCTGCTCGCGCTCTTCGGCGAGGGCTTCGAGGACAGCTACGGGACACTCTGCCTGCTGGTGTTCGGGCGGCTGGTGACCTGCCTCGCCGGCACGGTCGGGTTCCTGCTCGCGATGACCGGCCACCAGGCCCGCGTCGCGAAGCTGATGACCGGCTGCGCGGCCCTGAAGATCACGCTCAACCTGATCCTGATCCCGAGCTACGGCGAGCTCGGCGCGGCCGCGGCGACCGTCGTCATGCTGTGCCTGTTCACCGCCCTCGCCTGGCGGGACGTGCGGCGGATCCTCGGCGTCGAGCCGACGATCCTGGCGGGCTTCGGCTGGCTGCCCAAGGCCCCGGCAACGACCGAGGGAGACGAGCGATGAGACCCCTGCTGGAAGATCCGTCCAAGGCGACCCTCGCGATCCTGCGTCTCGAGTGCTTCGTGCCCGACGCGGCCGGACGCCTGGTCAACGAGGGCGGCTTCACCGGACTCGTCGACAGCCTCGCGCCGCACTTCAAGCGCGTCGAGGTCGTCGCCCCGGTCGTCTCCCGCCTCGAGGTCTCCGAGGGCCTGCGCGGCTTCCGCGCGCCCAATGTCACCTTCCGCGCCCTGCCCGACATGAAGGGCCTCGCGCGGGCCTGGGGGCGAGCGCCGAAGGCCCTCAGCCTGCTCGAGCGCTGGAGCGCCGACTGGGACCTGGTCAACCTGCGCGCGCCCGACAACCTGCTGCCCTTCTCGGCGCCCTGGCTGCGCCGCCGCGGGATCCCGCACTACCTGCAGCTGGTCTCGCACCCCTTCGACGCGGGCGACGCCGCCATCTCCCAGCTGCCTGGGCCCGCGCGACCCCTCGGCGAGCTGGCCTGGCGCCTGCAGCGCCGCGCGATCCGCGCCGCCTGCAAGGGGCGCCTCTGCATCGCCCACGGCGAGTCCCTCGCGGACATCGCCTCGGGCTGGGGTGCCGATGCGGTGAACCTTCCGAGCGGCTCGCTCAGCCGCGCCTGGATCGACCCGCGCCCGCGCACCGGCGCCGCGCGCAAGCTGCTGTTCGTCGGCCGCTTGAACGCCGAGAAGGGCCTCGACCAGCTGGTCGACGCGCTCGCGCTGCTCGAGGACCTCGACCTCGAGGTGACCGTAGCCGGCTGGCCGACCGGGGACTTCGACAGGCGCCTGATGGCGCGTGCTGCTCGCGCTGGCGTCGCCGAGCGCCTGGACCTCCGCGGTCCCGTGCCCCATGGCCCCGAGCTCTTCGACCTGTACCGCGAGCACGACCTGTTCGTGCTGCCCTCGGTCAGCGAGGGCACGCCGCGCGTGATCGGCGAGGCGATGGCCTTCGGGCTGCCGGTCGTCTCGACCACCGCCGGGGGCATCCCGGACCTCGTCGACCACGGTCGCACGGGGCTGCTGGCCGAGCCCGGCAGCGCGCCGGCCCTGGCCGCCGAGCTGCGCCGCGTGATCGAGGGCGACCGCCTGCGCGCGTCCCTCGTCGAGGCCGCCGCGGCGACCGTCGACGAGCGCACCCTCGAGCACAAGGCGGCGCGCCACGTGGCGCTCCTCTCTGGCGCAGGGTCCTCGATCGAGGCCGCACCGATGGCCGCACCGATGGCCGCACCAGGCAGCGACCGTCAAGCCCACGGAGGCGCCGCATGATCCTCGCCGTCGTGGCCCTGTTCAGCGTGGTCCTGTGCCTGGTCGCCCTGCGCGCGCCCTCCTACGGGCTCGGCCTGGCCGCCGCAGCCGACCTGATCCTGATGGAGGGCGTGCCCGTCGGTGGCACGACCATCGCGGTCGAGTCGTTCTTCTTCCTCTACCTGATCGCGATCCCCTTCCTCGGCCAGCTGATCAGCCAGCGCACGCGCCTACCCCTGGACGAGGCGCGCCCCTACCTCAAGTTCCTCAGCATCTTCTTCGTCGCCTGCATCGCCTCGGCCGTGCTCGGCGGCATGGCGGGCAACAGCGCGGCGATCCTCTCGCGCCTGCCCCTCTGGGGCCTGTTCGGGCTGTCCTCGGTCTGGCTGTGTCGCACCGAGCGCGACATCGTGCGCGTCGTGCTCTGTGTGATCGCCGGCTGCGCGTTCCTCCTGGTGATGGCGGTCCTGAGCGGACTGCCGAGCCCCGAGGAGCAGGGCGGCCTGATGCGCAACCGCTACCTCAACCCACTCGGCCATGCGCTGTCCCTGGCGGCCGTGCTGTGCTTCGCCCTGTGGGCGAGTCGGGCCGTGCCCCGCTCCATGCGAGTGACCGTGGCCGGCCTCGGGATCCTCTTCACCTTGGGCATCCTCTGGTCGGGCTCGCGCGGGTCGCTGTTCTCCCTGATCCTGGGGGTCGCCACCATCGCGTGGGTCGTGTCGCCGGGTCGCGCCAAGAGCTTCGGCAAGCTAGCGGCACTCGGGGGGTCGATGCTGCTGCTGTTCGCGCTCGGCACGGGCCATGTCAGTGCCGCCTGGAGTGGCTTCCTGGCCAACGACGCGTCCTCGAACCTCTACCGCTATCAGATCGTCGTGCTGGCCGGCCGCCTGTTCGTCGAGAACCCGCTCCTGGGCGTGGGCCTCGGCGGCATGGAGGGCGCGGGCATCTTCCAGTCCTCCGACCTGCGCACCCTGGCGGTCACGATCATCACGAGCGACAACGACTACGCGCGCGTGCTCGCCGAGCTCGGCGCGGTCGGCGTCGCGATCGTCAGCGGCTGGGCGCTGTTCCTGGGCCGTCGCTACCGCGACGCGATCCGTGAGGTGCGCTCCTTCGGCCAGCGCCAGCCAGCGGCGCTCGCGATCGGCGCGGGCATCGGCACCAACATGATGGTCTTGGGCCTGTTCGAGTCCGTGCTGTTCTCGCCCACCGGCTGGTTCTACATCGGCCTGACCTGGGCCTGCGTGAGGGTGAAGCGATGAGGGTCCTGACCATCGGCCGCCTGCCGCTCAACGAGGTCGGCGGCCTGCCCCTGTACACCGCGAACCTAGCCGCCGCCCTCGGCGAGCTCGGCGTCGAGCAGCTCGTCGTGCATCCAGGCCCCGACGTGCCCGCCGGCAGCTACCCCTTTGCGACCCGCGCGCCCCTGCCGCGGACGTGGCCCGAGCGTGGTCGCCTGCGCTCCTTCCGCGAGGCCTTCGCAGCCGGCGCCGAGGCGCGCCGCGCGATCGCCGACTTCGCACCCGACGTCGTGCACCTGCAGTACGGCGGCGCCATGGACCTGGCCCTGCTCAGCAAGCTGGCGCGCACCGCCGGCGTGCCTCCGATCGTCGTCACTGCCCACTGCGGCCGCGCCTGGGCGCACCTCGGCCGCTTCCCGCGCGCCTCGGTCAAGGTGCTCCGCGCCGCCGACCGCGTGCTGGCGATCTCGGCCGACCAGCGCGAGCTCTTCGCCAGCTCGGGCCTGCCTGGCGAGCGCCTGTTCCAGATCGGCTCGCTGGTCGAGTCCGAGTTCTTCGCGACCTGCAACGAGGCCGTCGCCACGCGCGCCTACCGCGCCACCAGCGGCGAGCGACCGCGCGCGGTCTACCTCGGCCGCATCGCGCCCGAGAAGGGCCTCGAGCTGGTGATCACGGCCCTGGCCCAGCTGCCCGCCGAAGCGCGCCCGACCTTCACCGCCACGGGCCCGGTCGCGCCCGAGTACGCGACCTTGCTCCAGGATCAGGCCAAGTCGGCCGGCCTCGAGAGCGACTTCCAGCTCGCGCCCCCGGTGTCCTCTCCGGACGACCGCCGCGCCATCCTGGACTCGGCCGACCTCTTGGTCCACCCGACCCTCTCCGACGTCAAGCCGCTGGTGGTGATCGAGGCCATGGCGCGCGCCCTGCCGGTCATCGCGAGCGCCCTGCCCGGCACCGTGGAGCTGCTCGAGGGTGCCGGCGCGAGCTTCCCGGTGGGGGACGCCGCCGGCCTGGCCGCGGCCCTGGCGAGCTTCCACATCGAGCGCCCCACGGGCCTCGCCGGCCGAGCCGTGGCCGAGGCCTACACGCCCGCTGCCGCCGCGGCCGAGACCCTCGCGCACTTCCGCGAGCTCGTGCCGAACCTGCGGGGGGTCGCGTGAAGATCGCCCACGTCACGCCCTACTTCCACCCGAAGTACTACGGCTCCCACGAGGCCTTCCTGTCGAAGGAGCTCGCCGCCCGCGGCCACGAGGTGACCCTGTTCACATCCGATCGCATGCCCCGCTGGGGTGGCGCGCGCGGGCTCTCGGATGCCGAGCTCGAGCCCGGCGAGTCGATGTGGGAAGGCGTGCGCATCGTGCGCGTGCCCGCCGGCCCGACGCTCAGCTTCGTACCCAGCCTGCCGAGCCTGCCCGGCCACCTGCGCCGCGGCGACTTCGACCTGTTCCTCTCCCACGAGGTCTTCTCGCTCGCGGCCTGGCACACCGCCCGCGCGGCGCGCCGCGCGAAGAAGCCCTTCGTGCTGGTGCAGCACGGCTACCATGGCGGTCGCCGCGCGATCTTCCGCGCGCTGTTCAAGCTCGAGTTCGCGCTCTTCGGCCGCGGCGTCCTGCGCGCCGCCGACCGCATCGTCTCGCTGACCGAGAAGGGCGCCGACTTCCTCGACGAGCTCGGCGCCAAGGCCGACCAGGTCGAGGTCGTGCCGACCGGTGTCGACTGCGCGCTGTTCGAGCCCGAGCCCACGGGCGGCCCCTTCGCCGAAGGGGGCAGCCCGACCGGAGCCCCTGCTGATGGCCCCGCGCCCCTGCGCGTCGGGTTCATCGGACGCATCGACGAGGGCAAGGGCGTGCTCGACCTGCTCGAGGCCTTCGCCCAGGCCTTCC
This sequence comes from Planctomycetota bacterium, assembly GCA_029212845.1. Classification (GTDB taxonomy): domain Bacteria; phylum Planctomycetota; class UBA1135; order UBA1135; genus JARGPD01. The sequence continues at coordinate 948 of JARGPD010000147.1, read as the reverse complement.
CGCCGACGGGCGCCCAGCCCCCGGGCGGCGGGCCCTTGCCCCAGCTGGAGTTCGCCGGAACCGGCGACGCCCAGCACCTCCTGCGCGAGCGCGCGACCGCCCTCGGCCTCGCCTCCCAGGTCCACTTCCGCGGGCGCATCCCGCACAGCGACGTGCCCGCCTTCCTCGCCGCCCAGGATGTGCTCTGCGTCCCGACCCGCGAGGTCGAGCCCTTCGGCATCGTGGCCGTCGAGGCCGCGGCCGCCGGCATCCCCTGCCTCGCGACGCGCATCGGCGGCCTCCAGGAGACCGTCCTCGATGGCAGGACCGGCGTGCTCCTGGAGCCCGGCGATGTGGGCGCCCTCGCGACCAGCCTGGGCCGCCTCGCCGACGAGCCCGCCTGGCGCAGCGAGCTGGGCCAAGCCGCACGGCGCCGGGCCTTCGACACCTACGACTGGCCCCGCATCACCGACCGCTTCGAGTCGCTGTTCGCGGCCGTCGCCTGAAGACCTGACGGCTCGGGACCCCCAGGCCTTTGACGGGCCCGCGGTCCGAGCGCTAGGGTGCCTGCCCTTCGAGTCGGCAGCACCCACCAACCACCCCAGGTCAGACCATGGACAACGTGAACCTCGTGGAGAGCCTCTATGCGGCCTTCGACACCGGAGACATCCCGTCCGTGCTGGGGGCGATGAGCCCCGAGATCAGCTGGAGCGAGGCCGAGGGCAACCCCTACCAGCCCAGCGGTGAAGCTTGGATCGGACCGGACTCGATCCTGAACAACCTCTTCATGAAGCTCGGCGAGGACTGGGACGAGTTCGTGGTCCACCGGTTGCGGTTCCACGACACCGGAAGCAGCGTGATCGTCGAGGTGCGCTACATCGGCACCTTCAAGGCGACCGGCAAGTCCATGGACACCCAGGCCTGTCATGTCTGGGACATCCAGGACGGCAAGCTGACCCGCTTCCAGCA
>JARGPD010000003.1:69522-73697 GCA_029212845.1 Planctomycetota bacterium | reverse complement strand
CGGGAACGCGCCAACGGTACCGCATCAAAACGGCGTGTCCGGCCGTCCTACGCGTTGGCTCGGCCGGAGCGGTTGACGGCCGGACACGCCGTTTTGGTGCGGTACCGTTGGCGCGTTCGGCTCCGCCGGCGCGTTCCCGGGCTGCGGTACCCGCCGGCGCGTTCTCGGCCCGTAGGGTCAGCCGTGGGCGGCGGCGAGGACTTCCTTGTCGCTGAGCATACGCGGCGAGTTCTTGGCCGCTTCCAGGACGTTGTTGATGCGCTCGTCCGTGGGCTGCACGCCGTTCTTCTCGAGCACCCAGGCGACGTTCGACTTGCCGCTCATCGGGCCCACCTTGATGACCTGCTCGAGGCCGAACAAGCCCGCGGGGACGCCCGAGTAGACCCGGTCGGCGAGCCAGTGGTCGCCCTTGTTGTAGGCCTTGATGACGGCCGCAGCGTGGACGCCGGTGCCGGTCTCGAAGGCGTCCTCGCCGAACACGGGGTAGTTGTGGGGGATCGGGGAGCCGATCGCCTTGGCCGCCAGCGCGACGTAGTCGCCGAGCCTGGACAGGTCGTTCTTGATCCAGCCGTTGAGCTTCAGGTTGACCAAGAGCTGGTCCATCTCGGTGTTGCCGGCGCGCTCGCCGATGCCGAGGGCCGTGCCGTGGATGCGGGTGGCCCCGGCCTCGATGGCGGCCATGGAGTTGGCCAGACCCAGGCCGCGGTCCCGGTGGCCGTGCCAGTCGATGCCGACGGTGCCGCCCATGTCGTCGACGATGTCCTTCACGAAGCCGACCAGGCTGCGGGTGCCCTCGGGGGTGATGTGGCCGCAGGTGTCGCAGATGCAGACGCGGCTGGCGCCCGCCTCGATGGCCGCGCGGTAGAGCGCCTCGACCTCGGCCGGCTTGGCGCGGGCGGTGTCCTCGGTGACGAACATCACCGGCAGGCCCTCCTTGGCGGCGAACTCGACCCCGCTCTTGGCGAAGCCCAGCACCTTGTCGAACTCCCAGCCCTCGGCGAACATCCGGATCCCGCTCGAGCCGACGAAGGCGCAGACCTCGACCGGACTCCCGAGCTCCTGGACCAGCTCGACGACCGGCTGGATGTCGCTGACCAGGGTGCGGCAGGCGACGTTGGGGGTGATGCTGAGCTTCTCCATCTCACGGCACAGGTACGTGATGTGGTCCCGGGCGTGCTGGCTGGCCCCGGGCAGGCCGACATCGGCGGTGTCGATGCCCAGCTCGTTCATCAGCTTGATCAGCTCGAGCTTCTCGTCGAGGGTCGGCTCGTTGGCCGAGGGGCTCTGGAGGCCGTCACGTAGGGTCTCGTCGTCGAATTGGATGCGCTCCGTCAGCTGGAAGTAGGGCTCGTTCCAGTCGTGGATCAGCTCGCGTTCGTCGATGTTCGTCATGTTGGTCTCGGTGCTCTCAGGGGTGGTCTGGCGGCATTGTAGCGCTGGGAGGGCACGACTAAAGCGGACCTCAGGGTTGAGATTTGGAGCTTCGCCGCGAATTGCGACCTCCTATCAGGGACGGAGATAGACTTCCGCACCAACCAGCCCTCCAGCTCCCCGATCACCGATTCCCCATGAAGCTCCTCGCCTCACTTGCCCTCGCCCTGTCCCTCGCTACGCCAGCCGTGGCCTCCGACAGCGCCTTCAACCTGACCCTCAACCAGCCCGACTTCACGGTGGGCGAGGACATCGTCCTCGGCATCCACGGTCAGCCTGGTCAGCTCGGCTTCCTGCTGTTCGATCCGGTCCTCGGCACCACGCCGCTGCTGCCCGGCCTGACGATCGACCTGGCCATCTCGCCGGGGTTCTTCCTCAAGCAGATGGTGATCCCCGCGTCGGGCACGGCCGAGCTGCTCTGCGGCCTCGACTGCCAGCTGGTCTCCATGATCCAGGGCGTCGGCGGCTACGTCTCGGCCCAAGCGGTCTCGGTGGACCCGATCGACGCGTCCCTGGACGTCTCGAACCTGGTCACCCTGGACGCCTCCAACGACTACGGCTTCTGCGGCTCCTGCGCCCCTTGTGATGGTTCGATCACCGACCTGACCCTGCGCTACATCGGCAGCTCGCCGATGTACGTCGAGGTCCAGCAGAAGAAGGGCAAGGACACCCCCGTCCTGTTCGGCGCGACCCTGCAGCCCTTCGAGGTCTTCTCGTTCAAGGGTGCTTCGAAGCACGACAAGATGAACCCCCAGATCATGCTGTACCTCGACGGCAAGCTGGACGCTGAGGTCCACACCAGCTGCTCGGTGCCGATCGGCCCCGGCCAGGTGCACGGCTCGTTCCGCATCCTCGAGGCCGTCAGCCTCGATGGGGGCCCGACCTGCCCCGAGGACGGCACGACGCCGCCCCCGGCGACGGACTGCGACGCGGGCAAGCCGATCCAGCTCGAGTTCACCTACACCGGCGGCGACTGCTCGGCCAGCGACAACGACCAGCCCAGCGACAAGGCGACCTGCTCCGGGGACCCGGCCTTCGCCTCGCAGGTGCGCATCGTGGCCTACGGCAAGAAGGCGACCTACGTCGACGCGGTCGTCGACCTCGACGGCACCTTCTGGGTCGATCCGCTCGCCATCGGCGAGTCCAAGATCGACTCGAACCTGTGCGTCGACATCTATGACCTCCAGGGCAACCTGTGCCAGGCCCTGACCCTGCACACCTCCTGCTCCCAGCCGCTCGCCGTGGGCGACATCTTCGGCGGCATCGAGCTCACGACCTTCGTGCCCAAGCCCTAGCTCCGGGGCCTGAAGCAGGCCCCAACGCCAAGCGCCCCGGCCGTTCCGATCCTTCGGAGCGACCGGGGTTCTTGCGTTCGGAGAGATCACCCCCGGCACCTTGCCAGAATTGGGAATCACGCGTACCTTCCCAATTCCCTCCAGAGAGACCCAAGGCCCCCGTCCCCGCCAAGCACACCAGCCATGAAATCCCTTCGAATCCTGACCTCAGCCATCGCCTCGATGCTGCTGGCTAGCTCGGCCTTCGCCGACAGCAGCGCCTTCGAACTGACCCTCAACCAACCCGAGTTCTCCCCGTCCGAGCCGATCGAGCTGCATGTCGCGGGAACGCCCGGCCAGTTCGGCTTCATGCTGTTCGACACGGTCACTGGACCGGTCCAGATCACCCCCGACCTGACCATCGACCTGGGCATCTCGGCCAACTTCTTCCTGCTCCCGCTGACGATCCCGGCCACGGGCGCGGTGACCCTGCCCTGTGGCATGGACTGCGCCCTGGCCTCCCTGATCGAGAGCGTCGGCGGCTCGGTCTCGGCCCAAGCCGTCTCCCTGGACCCGGTCACGGCCGAGCTGTGCACCTCGAACCTGGTCACGATGAACGTCGACTCAAGCTTCGCCTACTGCAGCACCTGCGACGAGTGCAAGGGCGGCGTGGTCGAGCTGACCCTGCGCTACATGGGCGACAGCCCGGCGCTGGTCGAGGTCTACAAGGAGAAGGAAGGCCAGGGTGGGGATGAGACCTACTTCCTGGGTACCGTCCAGCCCATGGAGAGCTTCACCTTCGTCGGAGTCGACGACGACCAGAAGCTGGACAAGAACACGGCCATCGCGGTCGATGGCGTGGAGGTGAACGAGATCCACACGAGCTGCTCCAAGCCCATCGGACCCGGCACGGTCTTCGGTGACTTCCGCGTCCTCTCCGCGATCAGCAAGGACAACGGCCCGGTCTGCCCCGTGGCGCCCCCCGGCAGCGTGACCGACTGCAGCGAGGGCAAGCCGATCCAGCTCGAGTTCACCTACACCGGCAACGACTGCTCGGCCAGCGACAACGACCAGTCGTCCGACAAGGCGACCTGCTCGGGCGATCCCGCCGGAGCGGCCAGCGTTCACGTGCTGGTCTTCGGCAAGGACGGCTTGATCTTCGACGGCGACGTCGCCCTCGGCGGGACCTTCTGGGCCGACCCGACCCTCTTCGGTCAGGACAAGTTCCCCTCCAACGTGGACGTCGAGATCTCCGACGACCAGGGCAACCTCCTGCAGGCGCTGACCTTCCACGCCTCCTGCTCCCAGCCCCTCGCGGTCGGTGACGTCTTCGGAGCGATCCAGCTCAAGACCTTCATCCCCAAGCCCTAGGCTAGGAATCGGTCCCACACGCCGCCCGGCGTCCCCACGCGCGTCGAGGGGGCGCCGGGCGGCGTGGTTGCCGGGGTGCAGATTGCTGGTCCCCGTGCG
>JARGPD010000003.1:0-69512 GCA_029212845.1 Planctomycetota bacterium | reverse complement strand
CTCCCCCCACACAACCACACAACCCCCCCCCCGCCCCCTCCTATCGGCCCCCCCCCCCCCCCGGCCCCCCCGCGCGGGTGCGGGGGCACGCCGGGCGGCTTCGTTCCCGGGGTCAAGATTCCTGGTCCCCGTGCGGGGAGCGCCGGGTGGGCGGCTATCTTGCGGCAGCCTTCCTATGCTCAACCGCGAGAACCAGCCCGAATACGACCTCTCCGCCCTGCGCGCCCTGGTCGAGCATCGCCCCGAGGACCTGCCCGGCTTCCTGCAGGGGATCCACTCCGCCGACCTCGCGGACTGGCTGCAGTCGGCCAGCGCGGACGAGCGCGAGCATGTCTTCAGCGTCCTAGACGCCGAGGACCGGGCCGAGCTGTTCCAGTTCTCGACCGACGAGGTCGCCACCGACCTGGTCGGCGAGGCGACGGTCGAAGACCTCGTCGATGTGGTCGAGCACCTGCCGGCCGACGACGTGGTCGACCTCCTGGCACTGGCCAACCAGGGCGTGGCGGAGGAGGTCCTGGACCGCGTCGACATCGAGCGCGCCGAGGGCCTGCGGCGCCTCTCGATGTACGAGTCGGACACCGCCGGTGGCCTGATGACGACCGAGTTCGCGACCCTGCCCGAGGGCGTGCGCGTCGGTGACGCGATCAAGGCCCTGCGCATGGAGGACGAGCGCACGATCGAGGAGGAGGCCGGCATCTTCGTCGTCGACGGGGCGGGGCGCCCGGTCGGCTGGGTCTCGGACCGCGACCTGGTCACGACGCCGATCCACACCGACATCGAGGAGGTGATGGCCGAGATCCCGACCACCGTCGGGCCGATGGTCGACCAGGAAGAGGCGGCCATGGCGGTCAGCCGCTACAACCTCCAGGCCCTCGCGGTGGTCGACGAGGAGGGTGTGCTGCTCGGCGTGATCACCGCCGAAGACGCCAGCGATGTCTTCGAGGAAGAGGCCGAGGAGGACATCCGCAAGCTGGTCGGCACCTCGACCGAGGCCCAGACCCACCTGCCGGTCCTCCGGCGCGTGCGCCAGCGCCTGCCGATGCAGGCCCTGACCGTGCTCGGCGGCCTAGCCACCGCCCACATCCTGCGCCTGGCGATGCCCGCCGGCGAGGGCAGCGTCACCTCCGACCTCCTGCGCTACATCCCGATCATCATTGGCCTGGCGGGCAACGTCGGGATCCAGGCCTCGACCATCCTCGTGCGCGCCTTCGCCACCGGCGAGGTGACCCCCGAGCGCGAGGGCAGCGTGCTGGTCAGCGAGGTCCTGACCGGGATGCTGATCGGGGTGCTCTGCGGTGTCGCCACGGCGGTGGTCGCCTCCTTGACCGAGGGGGGCATCGACGGTCAGTACGCCTTCGGCGCCGCCGTCGGCACCTCGGTGGCGATCGCGGTCACCTGGGCGTCATTCCTCGGTTCGATCATCCCGATGGGCTGCCGCCGCACCAACATCGACCCTGCGATCGTCGCAGGACCCTTCCTGATCACCCTCAGCGACATCTCCGGCACCTCGATCTTCATGCTCTCGGCCCACCTGATCCTCGAGGCGACCGGGTGAGCGACCCCCGGCCCGCAAAGTCCCGGCTCCAGAGGTTGGTCGTTGTGCTCTCGGTGGTCCTGCTCGCGCTCGTCTTCGCGCGCGCGTTCGTGGCCCGCACCTACCTCGTCACTACGGCTTCGATGGAGCCGACGATCCTGGGCGCGCGCGGCGAGCACTTCGGCGGAGAGCGGGTGTTGGTCACCTTCGGCGTCGGCGAGCTGCAGCGGTTCGACCTGGTCGTCGTCGAACGGGGCGGTGGCGAGGCGCCCTTCGTCAAGCGCGTCGGCGGCATGCCCGGCGAGCGCATCCGGCTCCTCGACGGGGACCTGCTGGTCGATGGGGAGCGCCTGGCCGCCGACGCCCCGAGGCCGCCGGCGATCGAGCTGTTCGACTCCTCGATCGACGAGCTCGCGGACTCCTTCCACTTCCGGGAGGCCCCCGAGGGAGCCTGGACGCGCCAGGCGGACGGGGTCCTGAGCCTCGCCGGAGAGCGCGCGCCGGCCGGCAGCGACGCGGGACTCTTGCTCTTGCACAAGGAGCTGCGTGATGGCTACCGCCTGGCCGACGGCAGCCTGGATCCGGGGACCCAGGCGGCCAACGACGGCGGAGTCTCGGTCGAGTTTCGCCTCGAAGAGCCGGCCTCGCTCCTGCGCGCGCGCCTCGTCGAAGAGGGCGACCTGTTCGAGCTGAGCTTGGGCACGACCGAGACCGGCGCGCTCGAGCTGCTGCTGGTGCGCGACCCCGGCGGCGAGGAGCTGGCCAGGGTGCCTTTCACCGCGACGGCCGAAGAGCGCGGGGACTGGCTTCGACTGGACTTCTCGAACATCGACAACCACCTGATGGCTGCGGTCAGCGCCCCATCGACGGGCAAGTCCCTGGTCGAGCTGGTGGCGACCTACCAGGCGAACCTGCCCTACAACGGCATCCTGCCCGAGGACCGCAGCAGCGTGGCCGCCCGGGTCGCGGTGGGCGGCGCGTCGGGAGACCTCTCCTTGCGCCACCTGCGGGTGACCCGCGACCGGCTCTGGCTGCCCCTCGGGACCTACGCGGTGGCCGAATCCCTCGACCTCGGACCCAGCGAGTACTTCCTCCTGGGTGACAACTCGGCCGACAGCGCCGACAGTCGCCTGTGGGGTCCGGTCCAGGCCAGCAGCCTGATTGGCCGGCCGAGGGCCATCGTTGGGCCCTGGGCGCGGCGCCGCGCGCTGCGCTGAGGGCCAGGCCCCGGCGCGATCTGTATTAATAGGAAGAGGAACGAAACAGCCCTCCCCCGGAACCCGACAGGGGCTGGGAGGTTGCAGGCCCCATGACAGGCTCCCAGGAAGAACCCCAGGCTCCGGCCACCTACGACGACGACGAGGGCGTGCGTCTCATGCTGGCCTTCCAGGCCGGCGACCAGGCCGCCTTCGCTGGGCTCGTCGAGGGCTACTCGGGCCGGGTCTATTCGCTCTTGACGCGCTTCCTCGGGCCGGTCTCGAACCGCGAGGACCTGGTCCAGGACGTCTTCCTGCGGGTCCTGCGATCGGCCCCGCGCTACCAGCCGACGGCGCGCTTCTCGACCTGGTTGTACCGCATCGTCTTCAACCTCTCCGCCAACGAGCGCGTGCGCCAAGCGCCCCGCAAGCACCTGTCCCTGGACCTTGCCATGGGGGAAGAGGGCGAGGGTGGCAGCCTCGGGGAGTCGGTCGAGGACCACCGCGGGGAGACCCCCGACGTGACCCTGGCCCGGGCCGACGTCGTCGACGCCGTGCGCGCTGCCATCGAGGCCCTGCCTGAGAAGCAGCGCATGGCCCTGATCCTGGCCAAGTACGACGAGCTGCCCTATGTCGAGATCGCCGAGGTGCTCGACTCGTCCGAGAAGGCGATCAAGTCGATGGTCCACCGCGCGCGCGAGAACCTGCGCGAGGCCCTCGGACCCTTCCTGCGTGAGGAGGTCGCCTGATGGACACCTGCACGACTTTCCGCGCCCACCTGCGCGCGGCCCTCGAAGGCGGGGTGACCGCCGAGCACGGCCTGTCCCACGACGGCCGCCCGCTCGCCTGGCACGACCACCTGCACCACTGCGCCGGCTGCCGCGAGCTGCTCGAATCCGAGCAGGCCCTCGACGAGCTCCTGGCTAGTCTGCCGGAACCGCGTCTGCCCCTGGCCCTGGCCCAGCGCGTCCTGTCGCGCCTGGCGCGCCAGGGTGAGCTGGGCGACCTGAGCCTGGACGCCGTCCTGGAGCTTGCCGACGAGGCGAGCGTTCCGGTCGGCCTGGCGGGTCGCGTGCTCGCCGGCCTGGAGGAGGCCCGCGACGAGGCCGAGGCGGAGCGCCGCCTGGACAACCTACTCGAGGTCCTGCCCGAGCCCAGCGTGCCCCAAGGCCTGGCCGACCGGGTGCTGGCCGGGGTGCGTCTGGACCAGCTGCTGGACCAGCAGCCCGAGCCCGCGGTCCCCGCCGGCCTGGCCGCGCGGACCCTCGCCGCCACCCGGCCGACGCCTGTCCTGCGTCCCCAGTTCGGTCGCTGGGCCGCCGCGGCCGCCGCAGCCCTCGTGGTGGTCTTCGCCGGCACTCGCTTCTTCGGCGGCCAGACCCAGAACACCGAGCTCAACGTCGCGCGCAGCGACGTCGAGTCACCGGCCAGCATCGACGGGCCGACGGCCCCCGCTGCGGGCACCTCCGAGCTGGCCGGGGCCCAAGGCAGCCTGCCCGACCTGGAGCTGCTCGAGTCCCTCGACGTGCTGGAGGACTGGGAGCTGTTGATGTCCGAGGACGTCGACCTCCTGCTCGGATCCCTCGACGATGTCGACCTCGAGCTGCTGCTCGCCGGCGGCGTCGAGGAGGAGCAGGGCTGATGAAGTCCCTCCTACTGATCCTGGCCCTCTCCCTGGTCGCTCCGTTGGTGGTGGCCCAGGACGGGCCGGACGTCAAGCGCGCGCCGGCGGAGTCGAGCTCCAAGGAGACCGGCCTGACCAAGGGTTCGCCCGAGGGCCTCGACCGCTGGAAGGCCAAGACGCCCGAAGAGCAACAGCTGCTACGCGAGCGCTTCGAGACCCTGCGGGCCCTGACCCCCGAGCAGCGCGAGGCCCTGCGCGAGCGGGCCCGCGGTCTCGAGGCCGAGCGTCGCGAGCTGCAGCGCGGGCTCAGCCCTGAGCTCCAACAGCGCCTTGGCGGCCTGCCGCCCTGGGAGCGCGAGCGCATCCTGCGCGAGCAGCAGCTCACCGACTCCAAGCGCCGTGGCTCTAGCCTGCGACGTAGCCTCGCTCCCCAGCACCGCGAGTTCGTCGAGGGCTTGGTCGAGGGCGGCCGCCCGCCGCATCCCGACGACGTGCGCCACCGACTGCGCGGTCACTTCGGCGACGAGCTGATCGAGCGCATGCGCATCGAGGGACAGCTCGACGCCACCCAGCTCGACGAGCTCGAACGCCTCGAGGGTCCCGAGCGCATGCAGCGCTTCCTCTCGATCGAGCGCGAGCGCCTCGTCGTCCGCGTCACCGCTGAGGGCCTGCCCGAAGGTGTCACGGAGAAGCAGTGGACCAAGCTCCAGACCGAGCCCGAGGACGAGCGCTTCATGAAGCGCGCCGGCCGGCTCGGCTTGACCCTCTTCGATGGGCCGCCCCGCAAGGGGGAAGATCGAGGCGGCCACGCGAAGATGGGCTTGGCACCCAACGCTCCCGCCTGGGCGCCGGGCTTCCTCGAGGCCATGCGCCCGACCCTGCGCGATCGCATCGAGGTCCGCGACCTCGAGCACAGCGAGCGCAAGGCGGCCATGGATGCCCAGGTCGCCAGTCGCATGCGCGGCTACCTGGCCGACAAGGACTGGTTCCCGGCCGAGCGCCGGTCCCAGCTGGCCGAGCTCGACGACAGCGCCCTGATCGAGAGCCTCGAGGAGTTCCTCGAGGAGACGGTCTTCAGCGCCGGCGGGCGCCGAAGCTGGCACGAACGCGGGGCTCGACCCCGTGGCGAGCCGCGGGGTGGGCACCAAGGTCCTGGTCCCGATGGTGGTCCGGACGGGCGCCAGCGACCGGGCGGACGCCCGGGCCAGAAGGGTGATGCGGAGGGTCCACCCCAGCGCTTCGGACTGCCCCCGGGCGAGGGCCCCAGCGGTCCCCCTAGGTAGGCCCGACGGCCCTCGCTGCCGCGACCGAAGGGACGGCGCCGAGCAAAAAGGCAGACCTCCCGCAGCGGTGCACCGTCCAGCGGGGATAATCCCGCGATGAGCGCTGGAACCAAGAACCACCAGGTGCCCTCGGCCGGGGTCCACCAGGTGCTGGAGGCGCTCGAGTCGGAGGATCCACCGGTGGTGATCGACCTGCGCACGCCGAAGGAGTACGCCCAGGACCACCTGCCAGGTGCGGTCAACCTGCCGATCTTCCGCAACGAGGAGCGCGCCCTTGTGGGGACCCTGTACAAGCGCGAGTCCCCTGACCGCGCCTTCGAGGTCGGACGCGAGCTCGTCGCCGAGCGCATCGTGACCCTGTTCGAGGGCATCGCCGAGGCGGCCAGCTGGGACCTGCCGGAGGTGGACCTGCCGGCCCGCGTGCTCGAGATGACCTCGGAAGGCATCGCGGGCCTCGAGGGGGGCCTCGTCGAGGTGCTGGCCGAGGCCCTGCCCGAGCGCCCGGTGATCTTCCATTGCTGGCGCGGCGGCCTGCGCTCGCGCAGCGTCGTGGCGCTCCTGGCCGTCTGCGGCTTCGACCGCGCCCTGTGCCTCTCGGGTGGGTACACCCAGTACCGCCGGCGCGTCATCACCGAGCTGGAGGCCTTCGAGGCGCCGGGCATGGTCGTGATCCGAGGCTTCACCGGCACCGGCAAGACCCTCGTCCTGCGCACCCTCGAGGAGCTACGCCCGAACTCGACCCTGGACCTCGAGGAGTTCGCCGGCCACCGCTCGTCGATCCTCGGCATGGTCGGGCTCGAGCCCGTGTCCCAGAAGCGCTTCGAGTCGCGCCTCGCCACCCGCCTGCGTCGGCTCGGGCGCCTGAACCCAGGCGGGCGCCTCGTGGTCGAGGGGGAGAGCCGCAAGATCGGTGACCGGATCCAGCCGGCCTCCGTGTGGCAGGGGCTGCAGGCGGGGATCAACGTGCAGCTGGTCGCGGACCTCGAGCGCCGGGTCGACGTCCTGATCGAGGACTACCTGGACCGGGATGGCAGCCGGGCCGAGCTGCGCACGCAGCTGCCCTTCATCGAGAAGCGCCTCGGACCGGTGGCTTGGAAGGGCCGCCTGACCGGCCTGCTCGACGCCGGCGAGGACCGCGAGCTGGTGCGGACCCTGCTCGAGCACTACTACGATCCCCTGTACACCCACTCCGAGCGCGGCCACGACTACGCGCAGACGATCGAGATGCAAGATCCCCAGCAGGCGGCCGCGGAGCTGGCGGGCTTCCTCGACGGGCTCTCGGACTAGGGGCCTGTGCCCGCCCGCCTGGGTCGCTCCACGGGTCTCGCTCGGCGGCCTCTAGCTGGGACCATCGAGCCATTCCTCTGGCGCCGCGGGGCCAGCTCGGGCCGGCATGGGTTATCTTCTGCAGCTTGGCGCTTCGTCGTCGGCTGGCCGCCGGCGCACTCCCCCGAGAACACCCAGAAGGCGACAAGAGCATGTGCGGATTCATCGGAATCTACGGGCCTGAGGGCACCGATGTGGCTGGCGAGATCTACGAGGGCCTCCTCGCGATCCAGCACCGCGGCCAAGACGCCGCAGGCATCACCACCTTCACGGACCAATTCCACGTCGAGAAGGGCAACGGCATGGTCCGGGACGTGTTCAACGAGTCGAACATGGCGAAGCTGCAGGGCAACCTCGGCATCGGCCACGTTCGCTACCCCACGGTCGGCGGCGGCTCGGGCGACGACGCGCAGCCCTTCCACCTGACCTTCCCGGTGGGCATCGCGATGGCCCACAACGGCAACGTCACGAACTTCATCGAGCTGAAGGAGATGCACTTCGAGAGCTCGGGCACGCGCTTGAACTCCTCCTGTGACCTCGAGGTGATCCTGTTCGTCTTCGCGACCGCCCTGCGCGAGCGCGTGCGACCCGGGCACCGGGTCGACCTCGACGACGCGTTCCATGCGGTGCGCGAGGTCTACCGCAAGGTGCGCGGCGCCTACTCGGTGGTCGCCTCCCTGCCGGACGTCGGCATGATCGCCTTCCGTGATCCCTACGGCATCAAGCCGATCGTCTTCGGCGAGCGCCAGGGAGAGAACGGCGTCTCCTATGCGGTCGCCTCCGAGAGCGTCGTGCTGGACGTGATCGGCTACGAGCGCACGATCGACGTCGGTCCGGGCGAGGTCATCTTCGTCGGCCGCGACCGCCAGGTCGTGCGCCGCAAGGTCGTCGACAAGCCCCACTCGCCGTGCATCTTCGAGTTCGTCTACTTCGCGCGGCCCGACTCGATGATCGACGGCATCTCGGTCTACAAGACGCGCCTGCGCAGCGGCAAGGCGATGGCCGAGCAGTGGCGCGAGCAGGGCGCCCCCGAGCCCGACGTCGTGATCCCGATCCCGGACTCCTCCCGCGAGGCCGCGATGGCGATGGCTGACGGCCTCGGCGTGCCCTATCGCGAGGGCCTGGTGAAGAACCGCTACATCGGGCGGACCTTCATCATGCCCAGCCAGGACTCGCGCCAGAGCTCGGTGCGGCGCAAGCTGAACACGATCCCGCTCGAGTTCGAGGGCAAGCGCGTGCTGCTCGTCGACGACTCGGTGGTGCGCGGCAACACGGCCAAGCGCATCGTCAACATGGCCCGGGCGGCCGGCGCCAAGGAGGTCTACCTGGCCTCCTGCAGCCCGCCGCTGGTCTCGCCCTGCCCCTACGGCATCGACATGGCGACCAAGACCGAGTTCGTCGCGGCGGGCCGCAACGCAGCCCAGGTCGCAGCGGTGCTCGAGGCCGACTACATGATGTACCTCGACCGCGAGCGTCTGAACGCGGCCGCGAGCGAGGGCAACCCGAGCGTGCCGGGCTTCTGCAACGCCTGCTTCAATGGCGAGTACCCGACCGGCGACATCACGCCCGAGGTGCTCGAGGCGATCGGTGGCGAGCGTGCCGCGAACCAGGGCCAGCTGGAGTTCAGCGGTAGACCCGCGCCATGCGAATCCTGATCACGAGCCCGGTCTTTCCACCGGACCTCGGCGGCCCCGCGGTGTATGTCCCCTCGGCCGCGCGCTTCTTCGTCGAGCGCGGCCACGAAGTGAAGGTGCTGGCGTTCTGCTCCGAGCGCGAGGTCTCGGGCTTCCCCTTCGAGGTCCGCACGATCAGCCGGGGCAACCTCGCCGTGCGCTACCTCAAGGCGATGTGGCTGGTCTTCCGTGAGGCCCGCAACTTCGACGTGGTCTACGTCCAAGAGCACATCGCGCTGTTCCACGTGCTGGGCGCCTGGTTCGCGCGGCGCCCCGTGGTGATCCGCATCATGGTCGACGGCGCCTGGGAGATCTCCCACCGCTTCGGGTTGATCGGCGAGGACGACATCAACGTCTTCGAGACCAAGGACTATGGCTGGAAGGTCAAGCTGATCCGCAAGGCCCAGCTGTTCTGGTGGAACCGGGTCAAGCGCATCATCGCCTGCTCGGACTTCCTGCGCTGGATCCCGATCAAGCGCTACGGCATCTCGGAGCAGAAGTGCGTGCGCGTGCACAACGCCTACAACGGCCCGAGCGTCGAGGACGTGTCCGAGACCCAGGCCGAGGCGCGCGCCGAGCTGGGTCTGGAGCCCCTCGAGGGCGGCCGACGCTACGTGCTGACGATCTGTCGTCTGGTCGTCTGGAAGGGCGTCGACTTCATCATGCGCGCCCTCCAGCACCTGCCCAGCGACGTGCACCTCCTGATCGCCGGCGACGGCGAGATGCAGACCGAGTGGGAGCAGCTCTCGGAGCAGCTCGGGCTCACGGACCGGGTGACCTTCCTCGGCAACGTGCCCCACGCGCGCATCCCGCTGTACATCCGGGCAGCGGACCTGTTCGTGCTCAACAGCGAGTACGAGGGGCTCTCGCACACCCTGCTCGAGGTGGCCTCCTTGGGCACGCCGATCGTGTGCACCGGGGTGTGTGGCAATCCGGAGGTGGTCGAGGACGGCGTCAACGGCTTCCTGGTGCCGCCCAAGAGTCCGGAGCCCCTGGCCGAGGCCATGGGCAAGGTGCTCGCCGATCCGGAGCTCGCGGAGCGCTTCCGCCGAAGTGGCCTCGAGAAGATGCGCGGGTTCACCCGCGAGGCGACCTTCCCCCAGGTCCTCGACATCCTGGCCGAGGCGGCCGGCAAGTCGGCCTGAGACGGCCCCAGGGGCGTCGGAGGGGGGGTGGTGCGCCCGACAGGATTCGAACCTGTGACTTCTTGCTCCGGAGGCAAGCACTCTATCCAGCTGAGCTACGGGCGCGCCGAGGGGCGGCTAGTTTGTGGTTGCCGGACTCGGAGGGCAAGGGGCGCGCCCGGAACCCGTCCCGGCCGGGGGGCGGGGCGGATTCGACCGGAACCAGGCATTCCTTCGTAAGTTTTTGACCCTAAGGGGCTTCGGTGACGCCGCCAGGTCCCTCTCTAAGCCTGTGAGGGGGCCTGGCCTGGGGGCCAGCCAAGACTCGTTGACCGCAATCGCGGGTTACCCTTATGATCGACGCGTGTATAGCAGGGTGAGCAGCCACTCTGGCCGCTCGCCCACTGACCCTAGATGGATCCCCATGCCTGACGTGACCCCCCGCAGCAACTGGAAGCCACTCGTGCTTCCCGCCCTGGCCTTGACGGCCGGTGGCTTCCTGCTTGGTCACGGCCTCGCGGACGACTCGGGCCTCCTCGCGAGCCCGCTCGGCAGCGCTGACATGGACAACGACGGTCTCGTCGACGTCCAAGAGTCGATCCTGAACACCGACCTTTTGAGCGCCGACTCGGACCTCGACGGCTTCTCGGACCTCGAAGAGTTTGCACGCGGCAGCGATCCCCAGACCTTCGCGGACGTTCCCCAAGTCGGTGGGAACATGGTCGCCATGACCGGCCGCGCCCAGGCCGGCGTGTTCCGGGCCGTCACCGCCCTCTACGTGCCCGGTGGTGACCTCACGGGCTCGACGGTGACCTTTGGCGCCCTCGTCGGGGGCACCATGCTGCACCTGGATCCGATGCTGTTCTTCGTCGGCGCCAGCTTGACGGTCCATCCTGGCTCGAACCCCGGTGATGCGGTCTACCTCCTGGAGACCCCGATCCCCGAGTCGTTGATCCTGTCCCTCGGCAGCACCGGCCTCTTCGCGACCTACACGCCGCCCGGCGGCGCCGTGGTGGCCAACGCCTCGGCCCTCAACATGCAGGGCATCAATGGCGTCGTCAGCCAGGTCGTCTCGAACGTCGCCACGGGCGGCGGGATCTACCGCCCGCTCGTCGATGAACCGGACATCCCCGTCACCTGGGCGCCCGCCCAGGTCTGCGTCCAGAACCTGAGCACCGTGGGTGTCGTTGGTGCAGTGCTCCAACAGCAGGTCGACAGCTCCTACTGCGATCCCATCTCCGCGGACTCCTACTGCCCGCCGGACTGTGCCAACCTGACCGGCACGATCCAGGAGATCGTGGACCCCCTCGCCTTGATCGGGGGATGAGCCCGCGGTCTACCAGGGCCGCCCCGAAGTGCCCCAGCAGGGGCACTTGTTCATTAATGGCATTGTTTGGGCACATGGCCGGAACTCGCACCCGGAATGCTGCGTCCTAGACGCGAACATGGCTGCCCCCAAGCTAGATCCCGACCAGACCTTGGTCCGCTCGTGCCAAGAAGCCCCCCTCACGGGGCTCGAGGGCCCGTTCCGGGACCTCTACGACCGCTACAAGGACCGGGTCTACAACGTCTGCTACCGGGTGACCGGCAACGCGTCGGATGCCCTGGACGCCTCCCAGGAGACCTTCGGGATCCTCTTCCGCAAGGTCGGCGACTTCCGCTTCCAGTCGCGCTTCTCCAGCTGGGTCTACCGCATCGCGATCAACGCGAGCATCGACCTGAAGCGGCGCCAGTCCTCCCGTCGCCTGGCCTCCCTCGACGCCATCGGTGAGGGCTCCGACGGCAGCCGCTTCGACCTCGAGGACGAGCGCCTGGAGATGCCCCCCGAGGCCGCCTCCCGCCACGAGCTCGAGGCCGAGGTTCAGCGCGCTATCTCTCGCCTCTCGCCTAAGTTGCGAACGATCACCGTGCTGCGCTACATCGAGAACCTCTCCTACGAAGAGGTCGCCGAGACCCTCCAGATCAGCCTCGGGACGGTCAAGTCCCGCCTGTCGCGCGCCCACGCAGCCATGGACCGGGAGCTCTCTCCGGTCCTCCACAAGCACTACCTGGGCTAGTCCTCCCCGTACCGATGTCCACAAGCCCCCACAACTGCGAGTCCTTCCGAGAGGAGCACCTCCTCGCGAGCTCGCGGACTGCAGAGGCGCCCGCTTGTGGGGACTGCCGTGGTTGGATCCGGCGTTCGGACCTGCAGCTCGGCCTGCTCGGTAGCCTCGAGCGCCACCCGGCGCCCTTGGCGCTGGACGCAGCGCTCGCGGACGCCCTCGAAGTCGGCGCTGCGGGCCAGGAGGCCCTGCTCCGCGGTCTCGAGCGCCAGAGCGCGCCGCCTGCCCTAGGCGCCCGCCTGGCCGCCGAGCTGGCCGCCGACCCGCGCCCTAGCTGGGCCGGAATCGTCGGGAGCCTGGCCCCCAAGGCTGCGCCCAGCGTGCTCGACCGCCTCGTCGACGAGGAGCTCTCCGATCCCGAGGCCGCCGTCACGCGGCGCTTCGTCGGGGGGCTGTTCCGTGCCCGCGGACCGCGGGGCCTGGCCGATCGCATCGAGCGCGACCTGCGTCCCAGCCGGCTCGGCGGCCGCCGCCTGACCCTCTCCCTGGGGGGGCTCGCCGCCGCCGTCCTGCTCGTCTGGGGGGTGACGCCGCTGCTCGATGGCTCGCCCACGGAGCAGCGCCTGAGCTTCACGGTGGTCCAGGTCACGAACCTGGACGATCTGGATCCTTTTGCAAGGTCTTTGGTCGAAGGCCTCGCCGGTGGCAGGGTCAACCCTGTGCAACCCGCGAGCGACCAGCCGCCGGGCTCCGTCAACGACGGGGGTGGGCGATGATCCGGCGTAGCTTGGGAGCCCTCTTCGGGGCGCTCGGCCTGGGGATCCTTTCGATCTCCTGCGGCTCGTCAGCGGGCCTGACCGACGGCACCTCCGGTGCGGTCGACCTGATCACCCAGATCCAGCAGGCCCCCTACCTGGTCAGCCACTCGGGCGTGCGCCGGGTCGAGTCCAACTACAACCTCGACGGCCAGAACGATCACCTCGTCTACCGCGAGGAGGTCTTCACCGACGGTCAAGGCGGCTTTGCGATCAACCCCCTCGGCGCGATCACGGGCGCGACCCTGCCAGCTGGCGACTTCCAGCTGCTGCAGAAGGCGCGCGAGGGCTTCCACTTCCGCTACCGGGACTTCCTGGTGCGCGACCTGGCCGCCTTCCTGCAGAACTACAAGCTGACCAGCTTCGGCCAGGTGGTGCAGGTGGCCGGGCGCGACTGCCTGGAGCTCAGCATCGAGCGCAAGGACGCCAGCCTGTCCTTCGACCTGGCCATGGACGTCGAGACCGGGCTCGTGCTGCGCTACCGGGAGCTGGACGCCTCGGGCCACACCTACTCCAAGATGGAGTACGAGAGCTTCGACCCGGCTCCCGACCTGACCGGCGTGACCCTGCATCAGCCCAGCAACCAGGAGCAGCCGCTCGACCCGAGCACGCCCGCCCTGGCCCAGCTCGGCTTCCAGCCCTTCATCCCCAAGCTGCTGCCTTCGTCCGGCTTCTTCTTCGTCGAGGCCTCCTCGGTGGTCGACGCGCTGGGGACCACCTGGGCCAAGTTGAGCTACACCGACGGGATCGAGACCGTGTTCTTCCTGGACGCCGGACCCCGCCTGCCCGAGTCCGCCCTAGGCGTCGGCGTCAAGAGCTCCTCCTCGCCTCCGGGTACGGGAGGCCTGAGCGGCGGCCCTGACGGCACCGCGCCGGAGCTCCAGGATGGCGTGCGCTGCTTCGTCGACGGTCCCTTGACCGTGGTGTGGGGCGAGGTCCTCGAGCACCGGATGATCCTCCTGGGCAAGGCGACCCAGTCCGAGCTCTCCGGGATGCTCCAGTCGGCCCTGCCGACCCTCCAGCTGGGCAAGTAGTCCCGTTCTTGGGCCCCTGGGCCCAGGTGGGGGCCCGGACTTGACCCAATTCGGCGTTTCCGGTCCTTTCCCCGGGCTAGCCCGACCGCACGAGGAATCCGGGGTACTCTTCATTGGCCTCGTGGGACCCCGCCCACATCGAGCCATCCATCCTCGAAGAGAGCAGTCCCATGACTTCGAATCCTGACTTCCATTCGCAGCCCGAAGGGTCGAACCCGATCGACTCCCCCGAGTACCGCGAGAAGGTGATGCGCAAGCTGAACTGCTTGATCGCCGTTCTGGACGTGGCGTGCACCAAGGTGCGGCGCTCCCTCGCCGGCCCCGACCCGGACATCGAGCGGTTGACCCGCATCCAGGCCAACCTGACCAAGACCCTGAAGGTCTGCCGCAAGGCCAAGCTGGCCCTCGAGCGTCGCGAGGCCCTGCCCGAGGACCTGCCCGCCAGCCTCACCAATGTGGTCGGCGACATGGGCCTCGGCGCCAAGGCGACCCCGGTCAAGGCCTCGATGCCAACCGGTGCGTACATCGAGATGACCTCCAACTCGGAGGCCCAGAAGTTCAAGAGCCTCGGCCCGATCCAAGAGGGCGAGCTGGCGACCGTCGACTTCGACGCCCTCGCCGCCCAGCTGCAAGCCGAGTAGAGCCCGACGAACATCCGTCCTGGAGTGCGGGGAGGTGGCCATGCCGGTCACCTCCCCGCGCCTTGTTCTCAGCCGCTCAGGACTTCCAGTCGCGCAGGTAGCGGAAGTCTTGGTTGATCGTGCGGTGCGAGAGCTTGGCGATCACGGGCATGACGCGCTTGTACTGGTTGCGGACGATGCGACCGGCGACGAGGCGGATGAAGTCGCGGTCGAAGCCGCTCCCGACGAGCTCGTCCTCGGTGTGGCGCTCGTCGATCATCGGGTACAAGAGGCGGTCGGCCTCGGCGTAGCTGAAGCCGAGCTCGTCCTCGTCGGTCTGGCCCTCGAAGAGGTCGGCCGAGGGCGGCTTGTCGACGACCTCGGTCGGGATCTCGAGGTGGCGCGCGAGCTGGTAGACCTGGTGCTTGTAGAGGTCCCCGAGCGGGTTGACCGCGTGGGCCGAGTCGCCCCACAGGGTCGAGTAGCCCAGCAGCATCTCGGTCTTGTTGGAGGTGCCGATGACGAGGCCGCGCCACTCCTCCGAGAGGTCGTAGAGCACGACCATGCGCATGCGGGCCATCACATTGCCGCGGCGCATGCCGCTTGGAACGGACTCTTGGTCGAGGTAGCCGTCGACCATGGCGCTGATGTCGACCCGGCGGGTGGGCACGTGCAGCTCCCGGGCGACCAGCCGCGCGTGGGCCTCGCTGTCGGGGTTCGAGGTGCGGTAGGGCATCATCACGCCCAGGACCTCGTCGGGTCCGAAGGCGCGCGCGGCCAGGGCCAGGCTGACGGCGGAGTCGATGCCGCCGGAGAGGCCGACGAGGGCGCGGGAGAAGCCCGCCGAGGCCAGCTCCTCGCGCAGGAAGCGCACCAGGACCTCGGTCGTGAAGGCCGGGTCGATGTCGAGCGGGTTGCTCACGACTAGCTCGCGGGGGTGTCGGCCCCGAGGTCGGCCGAGCCCGTTGATCCGGCACAGCCCAGGGCCCGGCGCACCAGCTCGGGGCGCCCGTCGCGCAACAGTGGGGTGCGCTGGCGGGCGCGGTGCAGCTCGGCCGAGGTCAGGCTGACGCTCAGCTCGCCTTCCTCGAGGCCGTCGAGGGTGGTGCGCAGGCGGCCGTCGGGGCCGAAGAGGGCCGAGCCGCCGCTGAAGGCGACGCCGTCCTCGAAGCCGACGCGGTTGGCCCAGGCCACGTAGCTCAGGCTGTGCATGGCGGCGGCCGAGAGCAGGGTGCGCCAGGTCCCGAGGGACTCGAAGCCCTGGACGCCGTCCTGGGGCCCGACGCCGCGGCCGGGCCCAGCGCTGGCGACCAAGAGCGCGTCGACGCGGTCGAGGATGCGCACGTACTGACCGCCGAGGTGCCAGAGGTCCTCGCACAGGAACAGGCCGAAGCGACCGAGGCGGCTCTCGATGGTGTTCCACTCCTCGCCGGGGGCGAAGTCGCGGGACTCATCGAACATGCCGTAGGAGACCAGGTGCACCTTGCGGTGGACTCCGAGCACCTCACCGTCCTCGAGGAACACCAGGCTGTTGAAGCAGCGCCCGTCGGGGTGGCGCTCGGCCATGCCAAAGACGATCGAGACCGCCTTCGAGAGCTCGAGCAGGGGCTTCAGCTCGGGGGCGTCCAGGTACATGGCCAGGTCGAAGACCTGGTCGCGCAGGAAGTACCCGGTCAGGGACAGCTCGGGGAACAGGACGAGGTCAGCGCCATCGGCTGCAGCGGCCCGGGCCAAGCGCAGGTGCTCCTCGAGGTTCTTGGAGATGTCCCCCAGGACCGGGTTGGTCTGGGCGATCGAGAGGCGCAGGTCCATGGCGCTAGGGGCCGAGGGGGGCTACTCGCCCTCTTCGATCAGCTTCTCGACCAGCGCTTCGATCTCTTCGGTGGCCATCTCGGTGAACTCCGCACCGAAGTCGAGCTCGACCACGTCGACCTCGTCGAAGTCGATGCGGCCGGTGGCCCGGCTGAAGGGGATGCCGAACGACCAAGTGAGGCCGTTGTCGCCCTCGATGACGAGCTCGACCTGGTCGGCATCCTCGACCTTGACGACCTTGTGGGAGAGAGCTTTGTAGCTGGGATCGGACATGACGCGTGGGTTGGGGGGGGAGCGGTGCGCGCAGAGTCTAACCGGACCATGGGCCCTTGGGGAGCCGTGCGCGGGCCTGGCGGCCCTAGAAGCCGAGCTCGGCCAGGCGCAGGTCGACCCAGGTCTGGCGGTGGATGGGGGTCTGGTCGAGGTCCGGGGTGCCCTGGATCTCGAAGCTGGAGACCCGGGTCACGTAGTCGGTGTGGCTGACGATGCTGATGTGGCCCTTGTTCACGCGGCGAGCGGGCAGGGTCAGGGCCTGGTCGTCCGCCAGGTCCTCGCGGCGCACGGTCATGTCGCTCTTCTGGTCGACGACGACCTCGGTGAAGTAGTCGGTGCCGATCTCGTAGTAGGCCTGGTCGCGCTCGACCTCGGACTCGAAGTCGAGCTCGAGCAGCTCGAGCCAGTAGCCGAAGCAGTGCACCGCGAAGTGGTTCCGATCGAAGTCGTCGTTCAGGTAGACCAGGATCTGCCACAGGAGGCCCTCCTCGCCGACCTCGGGCAGCTGCATGCCGTAGCGCAGGCGGATCGGCCCGCGGTAGGGCAGGGTGTAGCGCACGCCTTTGGTGCCGAGCAGCTCGAGGGCCCCGTTGGCGAGGCCGATGCGGTGCTGGTCCTCGGGCGTCTGGAGGATGCCCATCATGCGCACGTCGGCCAGGTGCTCCTCGTCGCGCAGCCAGTCCTCGAGCTCGCTCTCCTTGTCGAACTCGTAGCGCAGCAGCAGCTCCTTGCCGCGCATCTCCGAGCTGGTCGCGTGCAGCACCCTGGGGAGGTCGGCCAGGCCGAAGCCAGCCTCGAGGCTGGCGGTGACCAGGTCGCGCAGGGTGCGGAAGCGCCGCAGGTCTTCGTCCTCGGCCAGCTCGACCTTGCCGCCTTGGAAGACCGCCTCGAAGCGCTCGACCACGCGGCGCCCCTCGTCGGCCGTGAGGTCCTTGCCGAGGTAACCCTCGAGCTCGCGCAGGGCCTCGACGCGGGCGCCGCGCGCGACGGACTCGTCGGCATCCTCGAGGTCGGCGACGTGGGTGGCGGGCGGCTCCACGTCCTTACCCCAGAGCTTGCTCCAGGACTTGTCGCCGGTCAGAGCGAGGGCGTAGGAGCGGAGCTCGAGCGGCTCGACCTTGGCGCTCTTCCAGGCGCCCGCGAGGTCCTCGAAGGCGAGCTCGTCGATGGTCAGGAACTCGAGCTCGTACTTGTTCTTCACGAAGGTGATCACGCCACCCTCGTAGGCCTCGACCTTGAGGTTGCGATGCTTGCCCTCGATCGGAACGCGCAAGCGCCCGGCCTCCTTGGCGAGGCTGGTGAGGAAGGACTCGCGCAGGTCGATCAGTCCCGCGACCCGGTCGCGCTCGCGCTGCAGCAAGGCGTTCCCTGCGCCGACCTTGTCGAGCAGCTCGAGGGCGTCCTCGAAGCGCGAGCTGGACACGAGCTGGCGGGCAAGGTCGAGGTCGGCGGCGGGGCCGCTGCGGGCGATCGTCGGGGTGTCCTCTTGGGGAGTGGTGGCCGCGAGGGCGGCCGTGACGACCAGCAGCAGGGAGAGGGTGACGAGGCGGATGGATCGGAGCATCGGGTCTTCCAGGGAGCCGTGGGGCGGTGCGCCAGGATAGCAGGGGGAGGGTGGGCTAGAAGCCGAGCGCGGCCATGCGGCTCTCGACGTACAGGCGGCGGGTGGAGCTCTGGTCCTCGAGCAGGACGCCCTCGATCGTGACCGACTGCAGGTGCACGCGGCGATCGCTGTGCAGGAGGAAGGCGACGCGTCCCTGGCTGCGGCCGTGGGCCGAGGTGTTGAAGATGCGCTTGCCGTCGAGCCGCGTCTCGACCTCGTCGTTGCCGAGCAGCTCGAGCTCGATGCGGTAGGTCTGGCCGAGCTTGTAGTCGAGCGGCTCGGGGTGGGCGAGGTGCACGTTGCCCTTGGACTCGACGTCGACCACGTCGAGCTCGCCGAACTGGCCGGTGCGCAGGTGGTTGTAGCCCAGGTCGTCGCAGATCGAGGCGAACAGGAAGTCGACCTCGTAGTTGCCCGCGTCGCGCTTCTTCTTGGTGCGCTCGAAGGAGAACTCGTAGGTCAGGGTCATGGGCCCGCCGAACGAGAGCAGGTGCTGGAAGGCCTGGGAGCCCTCGAGGCCGACGCCCTTCTTGCGCTCGAGCTCGCGCAGGGGCGCGCTGTCCTCGAGCGCGGGCAGGAGCGTGACGAACTCGGGCGAGTACTCGGCCACGAGCGGCCAGTCGAGCAGCTGCTGCTCCTCGTCGAAGTCGTAGGTCAGGCTCAAGCGATCGCCGTCGCGCTTGGGTGTCACGGCCAGCAGGTCGAGCGGGTCCCCGGCGTCGAAGGTCTCCTCCAAGAGGGTCTTGCAGGCGGCGGTCATGCGCCACAGCTCGGCCTGCAGCAGCTCGTGGTCGGCGTCGCTCGCGAGCAGCTCGGCCGCCGTCGCGAGGCGCACCTCATCGGTGCTGGTCTGCGTGTCGCAGACGGTGGCGATGCCGCTGAGGATGCGGCCGCGATCGAGCAGGCCCGCGATGGCGTCGAGGTCGGCGTTCAGCGCCTTGTCGCGCTTCTGCTCGTTGGTCAGGCTGCGCTTCCACTTGCCGCCGACCAGGGCGATGGCCCAGGCCCGGGCGGCGGGGTCCCCGAAGGCGGGCTTCTCCTTCTCCATGCGCTCGACGAGGTCGCCGATCGGCAGGTCGTCGATCGCCACGCGCTCGAGCCCGCGCGAGTTGTCGGCCAGGAACACGCTGCGCAGGCCGACGCGCGTGACGTCGGCGGAGACCGTGCGGCCCTCGTGCTCGACGCGCAGCTTGCCGGCATCGCCGAGCGCGCTGCAGAGGTGCTCGAGGTAGGCCATGCGCAGGTCCTCGAGGGCCGCGATGCCGACGAGGTGGCGGTCGCAGTCCGGATCACCGGCGGCAGCCTCGAGCAGGGCGCGGGCGCTCTTGAGGTTGCCTTGGCCGGCCTGCCAGAGGGCCATCTCCAGGTTCGCCTTCGGGTCGACCTCCTCGCCCGCGTCCGCCGATCCCGAGTCCAGCCCGAGGCGCCCGACCGCCTCGGTGAAGAGCTCCGGTGCGACCAGCCCGCGGGGGTCGAAGTCCTTGCGTCGCTTGCGCTCCGCGCCCAAGAGGTCGTCCCAGAAGGCGGCCTCGAGGTCGGTCGCCTCGAGGTCCGTGACCATCGGCCCGGGGGCCTCGCCGCGCACGCTCGCACCGAGGTGCTCGAGCAGCGGCTCGCGGTAGGTCTCGCTGGTCACCAGGAAGTCGAAGAGCGCTCCGCCGAGCTCGCCTAGGGTCTCGACGCGGCGCTCGGTCCAGCGCTCGGTGTCGCGCACCTCGGTCGTGTGCGCGCTGGCGAACTCGAAGAGGGCCGCCCTGCCACCGAGGTTCATGAGCTCGAGCACGGGCAGGAGGAAGCCGTGCTCGAAGCCGCCCTCGAGCAGCTCGGCCAAGAGGCGCTCGGTGCGCGCCTCGGGGGCCGCGTCCTCGTCGCCGAGGTCGGCCAGGAGGTGCTGCTCGGCACCCAGAGCAAGCCAGGCTGGCGGGGAGGCGCCGTGGGCGTCGAAGAGCGCCGCGACCAGCGCCCGGCGGAGGCCGCGGATGCGCTTGGAGCGCGGGCTGCCGGGCCAGGCCAGGTCGTAGGTGACGATCGCGCCGAGCTCGGGATCAAAGTGGGCGCCGGGCGGGGTCGGCGTGCTGGGGCGGACCTTGTTCCAGGTGTCGTTGTCCAGGAGGACGACGGCCTCGATCGGCTCGCGGTCGTCGCTCGACCCCAGGCCGGCCGGACCGCCGAGGACCTCGTCGAAGCGAAGTTCGAGCTCGGTGAAGATCTCGGCCAGCTCGGCGCCGATCGTGTCGAGGCGCTCGGTGTCGCCGGAGGCGCTCAGCTGGACCTGGATGATCGTGCCCCGGGTGGGCTCGAGCTCGTCGAAGGTCAGCTTGCCGAGGACCGGGTGATCGGCGAGGTCGCTGGCTAGCGCGGTGGTGGACAGGGACGTGAGCAGCGTGGCGGCCAGGAAGGCCGTGCGAAGCGAGCACATGGGAGATCGGTGAGTGGCGGTGGGGGTGGACGCCCTCCCTAGGGGGTGGGACTGGGCGAACTACGGGCCGGGGGCCCGCTTGTTGCTGTCGGAGGCCTTGGAATCAGGCGCCCTCCGCGCTCTCTTCGGCCCGGCGCAGGCGCTGCTGCTCGACGGCGGTCGCGTGGATCCGGTCGCCGGGCGCGCCCGCGGGTCGCGTGGGGAGGGCCTCGAGATCGCGCTCGCGCCCGTAGACCAGGAGCTGGTCCCCGGCGAAGAGGCGCGTCATGGGTCCGGGGGTGTCCAGGGTGGTGCCGGTCGATCGCCGGATACTGAGCACCAGGATGCCCTCGGAGACCATCGCGAGCTCGCGCAGGGACCGGTCCTCGAGCCAGCCGCCGCGATCGACCATCACGTGGCTGATCGAGTAGCCACGGTCGACACGCAGGAGCTCCTCGTAGTCCCGGATGCGCAGGGTCGAGAAGCGGCCGAAGAGGCGCTGCAGGACGCGGTTGAGCAGCACGTTGAGCAGCCTGACGTTGGAGAGGCCGAGCAGCACCAGGAGCCCGACGATGATGCCGAGGATGCTGGTGAGGACCTCGTCGTCCTGGGCCTGGGAGAAGCTCAGGATGACCGCGGCGAGGGCGCTGAACAGGCCGGCGTTGCCCAGCAGCATGAGCAGGCTGATGATGTTGCGCCGCGCGGGATGGCCGACGAGGGACTCGGCCTCGCTCGTGGTGAAGCCCGTGCCGGTGAAGGCCGAGAGGGCCTGGAAGCGGGCGACGTCGGGGGAGAGACCGGTCATCGCGAGCGCCACGGCCCCCGCTCGTACGACGAAGATCGAGAGCAGGACGATCAGCAGCAGCGCGGCGACGTACATGGCAGCTAGGAGCGGGGCTAGCGCTCGGCCCTGCGCAGGCGCCAGAACTCGAAGTCGTGCCAGATGTGGGTGCCGAGGGTCTCGACGAGCTCGTAGCCGGCCTCGTCCAGCTCGGCGTGGCGCTCGACCAGGGGCACCTTGTGGGCGGCCGGCGGGCCGATCGGCAGGTCGCCATCCTTGTACTCGAGCAGCACCAGCGAGCCGCCGGGCTTGAGCGCCGAGCGCAGGCCGCGGAAGTAGGCGACGCGGTCCTCGAAGTGGTGGTAGGTGTCGGCGATGAAGATCACGTCGGCGCCGGCCGGCGGGATGTGCGGCGTCTCGTAGGACGCGAGCACCGGGATGACGTTGGTGAGCCCGCGCTCCAGGATGCCGGCGCGCAGGGTGTCGAGCTGGCGCGGCTCGACGTCGATCGCGAGCACGTGGCCGGCGGGCAGGAGGGCGGCGAGGGGCCAGTCGAAGACGCCGGGACCGCAGCCGATGTCGGCGACGACGGAGGCCGGCGTCAGGTTCGCGCGCTCGTAGATGCGGCGCGCGACGAGGTCGGGCTTGAGCTCCTCGATGCGGCGGTCGCTGGCTAGCATCGAGATGTAGCGCTCGGTGTCCGCCGGGCCGTGCAGGTCGCGGTTGGGGGCCCCGGTGGTCGGCTCGGCCTGCGCCGCGGGCTCGGCGTGGTGCAGCTCGACGGGAGCCTCGGCCTGCTCTGTGGCCGCGGGTTGGCTGGGCTCGAGGCTCCCGGAACGGGGTGCCTGGCAGGCGAGGGCGGTCAGGGCCAGGACGACCCCGGCGAGGGCGCGGGTGGAGGGTGCGGACATGGTCGTTGCGGTTGGGTCTTGGGCCGAGTCGTGCCCGTGGGAGGCGGTCGTCGAGGGGGACGGGGGCTCCGCTTCCATTCTCCGCCATCCGAGGCCCCAGGCAAGGCGCGGCTCGCACCCCTGGACATTCCCTCGCGGAGGCGATGGGCCCAGCCAGCTCTCGGCGGCTGCGTGGCCTGGAGGTACGGATCCTGCCGCTGGTGCAGCAAGCGGCCCAGGGGCGCATCGACTTGGGCGCGACCCCGCTACTGTGGACGGCTCGTACTCCGACGCGGCCCCACCCGTCAAAGGCCCGGTCGCCCCCGAGCGCGACCTGCTCCACGCCCGAATCTCGAGCTCCCCCATGACTAGCAGCACGCCTCCCCCGATCCCCGTGACCCAGCGCGGACGCGCCCTGCTCGAGAACCCGCTGCTGAACAAGGGCACGGCCTTCACGAGCGAGGAGCGCCACATCTTCCGCCTGCGCGGCCTGCTGCCGCCCCACGTGAACTCCCTCGAGGACCAGGTCTCGCGCATCTACCGGGAGTACAAGCGCAAGGGTCACGACCTCGAGCGGCACATCTTCCTGCGCCAGATCCAGGACGAGAACGAGACGGTCTTCTACCGACTCTTGATGGAGCACATCGAAGAGATGACGCCGATCGTCTACACCCCGGTCGTCGGCAAGGCGTGCGAGAACTTCGGGAGCATCTTCCGGCGGCCGCGGGGCGTGTACATCAGCTACCCGAACCGCGACGAGATGGACGAGGTCCTGGCCAACGTCGAGGGCGACGTGGACGTGATCGTGGTGACCGACGGTGAGCGCATCCTGGGCCTCGGCGACCAGGGCGCCGGCGGCATGGGCATCCCGATCGGCAAGCTGACCCTCTACAGCCTGTGCGGCGGCATCGACCCGGCGCGCACCCTGCCGGTGCTGCTCGATCTCGGCACCGACAACGAGGATCGCCTGGCGAGCCCGCGCTACCAGGGCTGGCGCAGCAAGCGCGTGCGCGGCGAGGAGTACGACAAGTTCGTCGAGCGCTTCGTGCAGGCGACGACCCGGCGCTTCCCGCGGGTGCTGCTGCAGTGGGAGGACTTCGCCTCGGCCAACGCCGAGCCGCTCCTGGCGCGGTACCGCAACCGCCTGTGCACCTTCAACGACGACATCCAAGGCACGGCCGCGGTGATCCTGGGCACGATCCTGTCGGCCCTGGCCGCAAAGGGCGAGCGGCTCGTCGACCAGGTCTTCCTGAGCGTCGGTGCCGGCTCGGCGGGATTCGGAGCCTTCAAGCTGCTCCTGATGGCGCTGGAGGAGGAGGGGCTGACCCGGGACGAGGCCATGCAGCGGGTCCTGGTCTGCGACTCGCGCGGGCTGGTGCACGCGGGGCGCGACGACCTGACGCCCCTGAAGCAGCGCATGCAGGCCGACGCGGAGCTCGCACTCTGGGGGGACGGCTCGGGCCGCGTGACCACCGAAGAGGTGATCGCGGCCGCGCGCCCGACCGTGATGATCGGCACCACCGGTCAGCCCGGCACCTTCACCGAAGAGCTGGTGCGGCCGCTGCTCGAGTTCACCGACCGGCCCGTGATCCTGCCCCTCTCGAACCCCACGTCCCGGGCCGAGGCGACCCCGGCCGAGCTCCTGGCATGGACCGATGGCCGCGCCTTGGTGGCCACCGGCAGCCCCTTCGGCGCCGTGGACTTCGAGGGCCAAGAGCGCACGATCGCCCAGTGCAACAACGTGTACATCTTCCCCGCGATCGGCCTGGCGGTGAGCGCGGTCAACGCGCGCCGCATCAGCGAGCACATGTTCCTGGCCGCCGCCCGGGCCCTGGCCGAGCACAGCCCGGCGATCGACGACCCGACCGCCGTCCTGCTGCCCCCCTTGACCGCGATCCGCGAGGTCAGCCTCTCGGTCGCCAAGGCCGTCGCCCTGGCCGCCCAGGCCGATGGCACCGCCGACCTGCTGTCGCCCGAAGGTGTCGCCGAGAAGCTCGACCGGGCCATGTGGGAGCCCGCCTACCGCGAGCTGGTGCCGGTCTAGCCCGCATCCGCCGGCTAGACTCGAGGCATGGACGCCGACTGGATCAAGCGCCAGAACCGCGCCGCCTGGGACCGCGAGGCGGCGGGCGGGAGCCCCTGGTCGACCCCGGTGGGGGACGAGGTCCTCGACGCGGCCCGGCGGGGCGCTTGGTCGGTGGTCCTGACCTATGCCAAGCCGGTGCCGCGCGAGTGGTTCGCCAACCCAGCCGCCCCCGATCCAAGCGCCGGGCTCGCCGGGACGCGGCTCCTGTGCCTGGCGTCGGGCGGTGGTCAGCAGGCGCCGGTGCTCGCGGCGGCCGGGGCCGAGGTGACCTCCTTCGACGCCTCCGCCGAGCAGCTGGCCCGGGACGCCGAGCGCTCGCTGGCCCATGACCTCGGCATCCGCACGGTCCAGGGCTACATGGACGACCTGGGCGCCTTCGACGACGCGAGCTTCGACCTGTGCTTCCACCCGGTCTCGAACACCTTCGCGCCGGAGCTCGAGCCGGTCTGGCGTGAGCTCCGGCGCGTGCTGCGTCCCGGGGGGGTGCTGCTTGCGGGCTTCATGAACCCCGACCTGTTCCTGTTCGACGCGGCCGGCGAAGAGGCGGCGACTTCGCCGTCGGAGTTCCGCGTCGCCCACCGCCTGCCGTACAGCGACGCAAGTGGCCGCAGCCGGGCCGAGCTGGAGGCGCACCTGGCCGCCGAGGGGCCGATCCAGCACAGCCACAGCCTGGTCGACCAGCTGGGCGGCCAGCTGCGCGCCGGCCTGGTGCTGACCGACCTGTACGAGGACACCGAGCCAGGCCGGCTCTTGGGCGAGTTCCTGCCCCTTTGCTTCAGCTCGCGCGCCGTGCGCGGCCCGGCCTAGCAGCTCCCGTCCGGGGCTACCGGTCCCGCCCTGGGCGCACCAGCTGGCGACGCATTCCACCGGGACGCCTTGGTCGCAGCAAGCCCCAGACGGGGCCCATGACCGACATCAACCTCTGGGGTCCTCTCGTCGCTACCCTCTGGGCCTTCGTGCTCGGTGGCCTGTGGTGCTCGCAGCCGCCCTTCGGGAAGCTCTAGTGCGAGGCTTCTGGTAGCGACCCGAAGGCCGACAACGGCCATCCGACCAAGGTCCTCGTGTTCTCGCGGCCCTGGTCATGGGCCAGGCGATGGGCCAGGACGCGAGCCTCGGCCGCGGCTTGCGCCTCGGGCTGCTGGTCGGGCTGGGATGCGTGGCGGCGAGCTTCGGGATCGACTACCAGTTCGCGAACCGCGGGCTGCCGCTGCTCTTGATCGATGGCGGCTACCACGGGACCCAGTTCTTGCTCTTTGGGCTGATCCTAGGCGCATGGCCGAGCTGATTCGGGCGCAGCCGGAGGCTAGGGGCACCCTATTGTCGCCGACCAGGTGGCACAGAGCGGGGGGTCGAGGGCATCATGGGCACCTCCTTTGACCCCAGCCTCCGATCCGATCCATGCAGTCCTACCTGGTCACCGGCGCCAACCGCGGCATCGGCCTCGAATTCTGCCGGCAGCTCGCCGCGCGCAACGAAGAGATCTTCGCCGTCTGCCGCACCTCCAGCGACGAGCTCGCGGCCCTCGACGTGACGGTCTACGACGGCATCGACGTCAACGACCCGGTCGCCCTCGAGCCCCTGGCGCTCGAGCTCGACTGCATCGACATCGACGTCCTGATCCACAACGCGGGGTCCTACGAGCGAGCGGACTGGGACGAGCTCGACGAGGAGGCCTTCGCGGCGGCCGAGCGCATGTTCCGCACCAACGCGCTGGGGCCGCTGCGCCTGACGCGCGCCTTCCGCGACAACCTGTACGAGAACTCCAAGATCGCGATCATCACCAGCCTGATGGGCTCGATGACGGACAACGGCTCGGGCGGCTCCTACGGCTACCGCATGTCCAAGGCGGCGGTCAACGCGGCCGGCGTGAGCCTGGCGCGCGACCTGGCCAGCCGGACCATCTCAGTCGGCATGCTGCACCCGGGCATGGTCGCTACGGACATGACCGGCGGCCGGGGCATCTCGGTCGAGGAGAGCGTGCGCGGGCTCCTGGCGCGCATCGAGGAGCTCGGCCCCGAGAACACCGGCCGCTTCTGGCACCAGGACGGGCGCGAGCTGCCCTGGTGATGGGGGCCAAGGGCTGGGCAGGTCGCCGCGTCCTCGTGACCGGCGGCACGCGCGGCATCGGCCGGGCGGTGGTCGAGCTCTTGCTGGGCGAGGGGGCGCGGGTCTTCACCGTCGCGCGGGACGCTGGGCGGCTCGAGCGGCGCCTCGCGGAGTGGCGTCGCGACCTGGGCCCGGACGCCGGGGGGCGCGTCGAGGGGCTGGCCATGGACGTGACCGACCCGGGGGCCAGGGCGGCGCTCTTCGAGCGGCTCGATGGGCACTTTGGGGGCGCACTGGACGCGCTCGTCTCGAACGTCGGCACCAACCTGCGCAAGGCCGCCGTGGAGTACTCCCCAGCAGAGTATGCCGGCATCCTGGATACCAACCTGCACGCCTCCTTCGCCCTCTCGATGGGCGCCTACCCGCTCTTGGCCCGGGGTCAGGACAGCGCGCTCGTCTACGTCCTTTCCGTCGCGGGCCACACCCACATCCCGACCGGCGCCCCCTACGCGATGACCAAGGCGGCCCTGGCCCAGCTGGTGCGCAACCTAGCGGTCGAGTGGGCCGCCTGCCCGGTGCGGGTCAACGCGGTCTCGCCCTGGTACACCCGCACGCCGCTGGTCGAGGGCGTCCTTGGCGATCCGGCCTACCTGGAGCGCGTGCTGGAGGCGACGCCCCTCGGCCGCATCGCCGAGCCCGTCGAGGTCGCGGCCCCGATCGCGTTCCTGGCTTCCCCGGCGGCATCGTACGTGACGGGCCAGGTGCTCGCGGTCGACGGGGGCTTCCTCGCCAAGGGCTTCTGAGGGCGTATACTCTCGGCCCGGACCCCGGACACCTCCCCCCTATGACGACCCTCACTGATCGCCTGCGCTCCCACGGCGTGGTCGGCGCCGGCGGCGCTGGCTTCCCGACCTACGTGAAGGCCCAAGCCACGGCCGAGATCGTGATCGTCAACGCGGCCGAGTGCGAGCCCCTGCTGCACAAGGACAAGGAGCTGCTGCACCACTACCAGGACCACGTCCTGGCCGGGCTGCGCTCCATGATGGACGAGGTCGGCGCCACGCGTGGCATCGTCGCGATCAAGGAGAAGTACGTCGACCGCATCGCCGCGCTCGAGGAGGCCCTGGCCGCCGAGGACCACCTGACGGTGTTCGCCCTGGGCGACTTCTACCCCGCCGGCGACGAGTTCATCACGATCTACGAGGCCACCGGCCGCGTGGTGCCGCCCGGCGGCCTGCCCCTCGATGTGGGCTGCGTGGTGACCAACGTCGAGACCCTGCTGAACATCTCCTTGGCGGCGCCGGTCACCCACAAGTTCCTGACCATCGGCGGCATGGTGCCCGAGCCGGTCACCGTGCGCGCCCCGGTCGGCATCAGCTACGCCGAGGTCCTTGCCGCTGTCGGCGTCGACGTCTCGACCCTGGGCGGTGTGCTCGATGGCGGCGTGATGATGGGCAAGCTGGTCAAGGACTACTCGACCGTGGTCACGCGCACGACCGGTGGCCTCCTGTGCTTCCCCGAGGGCCACGGTCTGGTGACGCGCTACGAGGTCGAGAAGCCGGCCCGCGACATCATCGCCAAGTCGGCCTGCGACCAGTGCAGCTTCTGCACCGAGCTGTGCCCGCGCTACCTCCTGGGCCACCCGGTCGAGCCGCACCTCGCGATGCGCGGGCTCGAGTTCAACATGGTCGGCGACGCTATGATCCTCGGCAGCTCCTTCTGCTGCGAGTGCAACCTGTGCACGCTCTACGCGTGCCCCGAGGACCTGTTCCCCAAGGACGCCTGCGCCGACAACAAGGTCATGATGAAGCTCAGGGGCCTCGAGCACCCGGCCAAGGGCAAGCCCACCAAGCCCCACTCCATGCAGGACTACCGCCACGTGCCGGTCTCGAGCCTGATGAAGAAGCTCGACCTCTTGCGCTTCCAGAACGTCGGCCCGCTGGTCGACGTGCGCTGGGAGCCGGCGGAGGTCCGCATCCCCTTGCAGCAGCACATCGGCGCGCCGGCAGTGGCGCGCGTGGCCGTCGGCGCCCTGGTGCGCGTCGGCGACGAGATCGGCGCCGCCCCCGACGGGCTCGGCGTCGCGATCCACGCCTCGATCGACGGCACCGTGACCGAGGTCGGCGACCACATCGTCATCCGGAGAGATCAATGAGTTTCAAGATGGAAGCGCTCGGCATGCTCGAGCTGTCGTCGATCGCGGTCGCCTACCAGGTCCAGGACGCGATGCTGAAGGCGTCCGACGTCGAGCTCTTGGTCGCGCGCACGATCTGCTCGGGCAAGTACATGATCATGGTCGGCGGAGCGGTCGCGGCCGTGCAGGCCAGCGTCGATGCCGGCAAGGGCTGCTCGCGCGAGGCGCTGATCGACGACCTGATGATCCCGGACGTGGACGAGCGCATCTTTCCGGCCATCTCCGGCGCGGTCTCCCTGACCGAGGACGACAAGAACGCCCTCGGCATCCTCGAGGCCTTCAGCGTGACGGCCATCGTCGAGGGCGCGGACGCGGCGGTGAAGGCCGCCGACGTGAAGCTCTTCCGCATCCACGTCGCCATGGCGATCGGCGGCAAGGGCTACCTGATGCTGACCGGCGAGGTCAGCCAGGTGCGCGCAGGCGTCGAAGCCGGCGCCCACGAGATCGGCCGCCGCGGCCTGCTCGTCTCGAAGGTCGTGATCCCGAACCCCGAGTCGAACCTCTTCGCCGAGGTCCTGTAGCGCCACGGGTCGGCGTCGACCGGTCCTGAAGCTGGCCCCCCGTTCGCTGATCCGCAGCACGGCACTTCAGGGGCTTCTCGGCTTCCAATCGCAGGAGAGGTGCTCGCGGAGGTGACCGCACCGCTGGAGCGGTGGTCGATGGACTCCATGAGCAAGGCCCTCGACGCCTGGGCCCAAAGCCAAGGCATCACGCTGCACTTCATCCGTCCCGGGAAGCCGACGGAGAACGCCTACGCCGAGAGCTTCAACGGCCGCGTCCGCGAGGAGTGCCTGAACCAGCATCACTTCGCATCGCTGACTGAAGCCCGAACGCCCCGTCCCAGGCAGCTCCACCCCGCCTAGACAGCCCTGGAACCCAGCTCGAGGTGTCCCACGAAGCGCTGACCGAACTCGGGGGCTGGGTCAGTGGGCGGAGGCTTCCGGCGCAGGTCAGATCGCAGCTGCGACGGCCACCAGGGCGATGGCGGCGAGGGCCAGCAGCACCACCATCAGGATCCGGCCGATCGCCCAGGGTGCCTTGCCGGTGATGACGCTCGCGTCCTGGCCCGAGATGACCGCGCGGTAGAGCTTCTGCTTGTAGCGGTAGGCCAGGACCCACGCGGGGAAGGCCAGGCGGCGGGTCTCGAGGCCCTCGAGCAGGATCGACGTGTGCACGTTGCGGAAGCGACTTCCGGGGATGTGGTCGGCCTCGATGCGGCGCGCGGCGGCGGACTCGACGCCGGCGACGATGCGCCGGCGGGCGGCCGAGCGCTGCACGTCGAAGCTCTCGACGTGCACGCTCGCCAGGTCCAGCTCGACCTCGGCCGCGGGCTCTGGCGTCAGCCCGTCGAGCGAGTAGCTGTCGACGAGCGCATCGACCTCGTCGTCGGAAAGACCGCGCGAGGCCGAGACCAAGACGTCCTGGAAGGTCAGGTGGGTCTCGCCCGAGTGGGGCGCCCAAGCCGAGCGCAGGGAGCCCTTGTTGGAGTCCGCCGCCCAGGTCACCTGGCAGCGCGCGTCGAAGACCCAGGCGACCCACAGGATCGGCTGCAGCTTCTCGAGGCTGGCGCGCGAGGCGAGGTCGGCTGGGCGGAAGAAGCCCTGGCCGCCGAGCCACTGCTTCAGGGCCGCGGTGGCGTCGGCGCGCGCGACGGTGAACGGGGCGAAGGCGCCGGTCTGCTCGACGGGATCGACCAGCTCCTCGAGGTGGGTGACCGAGGCGCAGAAGGCACAGGCCGGAGCTCCGACGGCGGGGTCGTACTGGACCGCCGCGCCGCAGCCCTCGCAGCGCAGGACCTGGACCCGGACGGCCTCGAGCGCCGGCCCCACATCGGGGGTCGTCTTGCCGCAGATCGCGCAGCGCAGGTCGCCGCGCTCGAGCGGGCTCTGGCAGCGCTCGCACGAGCCGATGCGCTCACCGGCGCTCACGACATGCCTCCGATCGCGAAGCCGACCAGCACGAGCAGGGCGACCAAGGCGACCATGGCCAGGGTGAAGATCGCGATCTTGATCTTCGAGTTCGGCACCTCGCCCTGCACCTCGCCGGTCTGGCCGTTGACCAGGATGCGCAGCCTGCGCTCCTCGGAGCCGACTTGGTAGCGCGCGGCAAAGACCCAGATCGGCAGCAGCACCAGGTCGGTGTTCTCCTCGGCGAACTCGGCGTCGAGGTGCTTGAGCTGCGAGCTGTCCCCGGGCAGGAACTGCTTCACCTGATGCTTCAAGATGCCCATCGCTTCGTCGCGTGCGCGCTCGAAGCCGGTGTCCGCGTCGAGGGTCGCCTCCTCCGCGGCAAAGCCCGAGACGACGGCCGGGTCGTAGCGCCGCAGGGCGCGCAGGTCGAAGGGCTCGATCGACTCGAGCTCGTCGTTGCCGAGGCCTGCGCTGGCGGTGACCAGCACGTCCAGCACGTAGCTGTGGTAGGGACCGGAGAGGGGCCGCCACTCGGTCTCGGTGCGCGTGCGGGTGTGGGTGGTCGTCTTGCCCTTGGCGTCGGTGGTCGTGTAGGTCTCGGTGACCGTGTAGTTCTCGCCGATGCTGGCCTCGTAGCGGGCGTCGGCCACCGACCCGTAGAGCCAGGCGGGCAGGTAGATGCCCTGGGTGTCGGTGACCTTCGCGTTGCGCACCGCGCCGGGGGCGAACAGGCGCCTGCGTCCGAGCCAGCCTGCCACCCGGCGCTCGGCCTCGGCGCGGGTGACGTCGAAGCCGAGGATGAAGTCGGGGGCCTCCCGGCGTGCGCTGGCCTCGCCGTTCGGATCGACGGGGCGATCGATGACCGAGCCCGAGGCGCAGTAGGGACACACCGCGGCGAAGCGGTGACGCGGCATGGTCAGGGTCGCGCCGCAGTCGTCGCACTGGACCTCGAGCACGTCCGTGGTGGGGGCCTCGGGGTGGGTGCTCATGCCGAGCCGAGGACCTCGACGGCCATGCCGGCGATCAGCTCGCCCGTCCCGCCCACCTCGACCACGCGCGCGACGAAGCCGCTGCGGCCGCACATCAGGTCGGGCAGGCGCACGTCGACGGACTCGAGCGTGATGCAAGGTGCGCGCAGGTCGCTGAGCTCACACACCACACGCCCGCCGGCCACCCCCGCACCGGGCACGCGCGCGAAGGACAGCCGGTCCCCTGGGCGCAGGTCCGCGAAGTCCAGCCCGTCGATCAGGAGGTTCTCGCCGAAGGTGCCGGGCTCGAGCGCACCGACGACCCCGTCCTCGGCCAGGCTCTGCTTCTCGGCCGCGGACAAGAGGCACAGGGCGCGCGCCTCGCCGCCATGCTTGGGGTGCCGGTGGCGATCGCCCTCCAGCCCCGCGGTCGTCAGCTTGGCGCGCTCGACCGTGCGCTTGGGGATCCCGCCGGGGCCGATGCAGACGGCGACCAGGCGACCGATGGAGCTCGGTCGATCTGGGGTCGCGGTGGGCGCGCTAGCGGGATTGTTCGCAGGGGGGGTCATGGGGGGAGCTGGGCCCGGACTCTACGCCACCCGGCGCTACTCCTTCAGGAAGAGGTAGTACATCTGGCCTTCGGTCTTGATGCGACCGGCGAGCTCCTCGGCGGCCGGGCCGATGCCCATGTACAGGTCGGCGCGCCCGGCGGTGCGGATCGCTCCGCCGGTGTCCTGGTCGAACAGGAATTGGTGCATGGGGATGCGCTCGCCGTCGTGCGCGCCGGGCAGGTCGGCATCGACGAACAGGATCGAGGCGCGCGGGAAGAGCGTCTTGTCGGTGGCGACCGAGCGCTTGGCCGTGACGGGCACGTCGAGGCTGCCGTGGGGCGTGCCCTCGATCGGCTGGAAGAAGACGTAGGACGGGTTGCGGTGCAGGTACTCGGTGACCTGGCTCGGCGGCGCGTCCTGGGCCCACTGGCGGATGCGCTGCAGGTTCAGGCCGTCGCGCGGCAGGATGCCGTCGTTGATCAGCTCCTTGCCCAGGCTGTGGTAGGGCGCGCCGTTCTTGCCGGCGTAGCCGAGGCGGTGGATGCCGCCGTCGGGCAGGCGGATGAAGGCCGAGCCGTTGACGTGGGCGATGAAGGCGTCTACCGGGTCCTTGAGCCAGGCGAGCTCGAGGCCCTTGCCCTCCAGCATGGCGCCAGCCTCGATCGCCGAGCGGCTGGGGTAGGGCAGCTCGCCGCCGCCCACGGCCCAGGTCACGCGCGTGCCCTGGTCGTGCTTGATCAGGTCGTCGGGCAGGGCGTACAGCGGGTAGTCGTACCCGCCACCCTGGGTCAGGCTGCCCTCGAGCAGGGGCGTGCAGTAGCCTGTGAACAGGACCCCTCCGCCTCGGCCGTTCCAGCCGGCGCTCTTGTACCAGGTGAACTCCTCGCGGACCGAGCGGTCGAAGTCCTTGCGGCTCGTGGACGTGGTCAAGAGCTCGCGGAAGCGCTCCAGGCTGGCGCGGGCGCGCTGGATGTCGACGCCCTCGATCGGGAAGTGGTTCTTCGCGTGACCGCGATGGATCCAGTCGATCGAGCGGTCGAGGGCCGGCAGGATCTCCTCGCGCAGGGACCAGTCCATGGCGAAGTCGGGGACCTCATCGCTAGGCACCTCGAGCAGGGCCGGCGCACCCTCCTCGAGGGCGCGGTCGTAGTTGGGGTTCGAGACACAGGCCGCGAGGCCGAACAGGAGCAGGGTTCCGAGGAGCTTCATGGACCCGGATCTTGCGAACTCCGGCGCCCGGATTCCACCGTGCCGCGGGCTACTTCGCCGGGCTAGAGGCTGGACTCTTCGAAGTCCCAGGTGGTGATGAACTCTTCCGGGCTCGAGCCGGCGTTGACGCTGAGCACCAAGCCGCCCTGGCTGCCGGTCGCCTCCCAGGCGAAGGTCATCACGGTGGCGCCCTTGCGGAGCGGGTCGCTGGTCGGGTAGCGCTGCAGGGCGGCAGCGTCCTCCACCAGGAAGAAGCCGGCGCCGAAGATGTCCTCTTGGACCAGCTCGAAGAGCTCGTCCTCGATCGCAGCGCGGTCCTTCGGCTCGCAGGTGAACCAGGCGGTCGTGCGGTAGGAGCTGTTCCAGCCACTAGGGCCCACGCTCGAGCCACCGCTCGTGCCGCGCGAGCCCACCGCCAGCACCTCGTCATCGAGGGCCAGCATCAGCTCCTGGGGGTCGGCGAGGCCCGCGTAGGCCTGGCCGTGACTGCTGAAGCCGCGGCCGCAGGAGCAGGCGAAGAGCAGCGCCAGCGCGAGCAGTAGGCGGAGAGCCATGGTGTGCGCCGGACTAGAGCGCTCGCTCGTCGATCCGCAAGGCCAGGTCGAAGAGCCCACTGCGCGCGCCCGTCGTGATCGTGACGTTCAGCGAGCCGCGGCTGTTGGCGGACTCCCACTCTAGGTCGATCGTCGCGCGCGGCCCGAGCCCGCCGCTCGAGGCCAGGGCTTCGACCTTGGACGCCTCGGGGGTCAGGTGGAATCCGGAGCCGAAGATGTCCTCCTCCAGGTAGGCGTGCAGGGCCTGGGCGAAGGCCTCGAGCTGCGCCGGCTGGCACTCGAACTCGGCCGCGAGCGACACGACGTTGTGGAAGCCGTCCTCGTCGCTGTAGCCGCTCCAGCTGGACGCCCCGATGTTCCAGTTGGTGCCCAGGTCCGACGACTGGCGCAGGACGGCCTCGTGGTCGAGCAGCTGCGAGTAGGGGTTGTCGGAGTAGAAGTAGCCCGAGTAGCAGGCGGGGACCAGCGCCAGGCTGGTGGCGAGCAGGACGTTCTTCAGCAGGTGGAGCATGGCTTAGGATGCGGCGCGGGCCCTCGGGGATTTCCGGAGCCCGCGCCGCCAGGTCTTGCGCCCTAGAAGCGCAGCTCGGCCAGGCGCGACTCGCGCTCTTCGGCGAACTTGCAGATGCCTTCCCAGAGGGACTCGGGGTCGATGCGCGCCTCGCGCTTGATCTCCTCCATGCTGCCGCCCGTGCGCCAGCGGTCGTCCCAGTCGGAGCTCATCGCGTAGCGCTCGGCGACCTTCGAGCTGAGCCAGTCGTGCATCACGCGGCGCCCGCCGTTGGTGATCACGGTCGAGTCGAGGAAGTCCTCGCGGCTCAGCACCTTCTCGCGGTACTCGGGGCTCTGGGCTTGGAACAGCTCCCAGGAGCCGGCCATGATGACCTTGACGTTGGGACCCTCGCCGGCGTTCAGGCGCGGCAGGATCTGCATCATCGAGTCGGTCGTCGAGGTGCCCTGGACCAAGAGCGTGCCCTCCTTCGGGCGCGCCGGGTCGTAGTCGTGCATGACGTAGGCGCCCTTGGCGGCTTCCTTGTGGCTGGGCATGCCGAGGGCGGCGCGGTCGGGCTCGGTGATGCCGGGACGCGTCAGGTGCAGGGCGACGATCGGCTGGTCCATCTGCAGGGCGGCGGCCAGCATCGGCGCGACCTCGTTGTGGCTCCAGGGCGTCACGTTGATGACGTGGTTGGCCGGGAACAGCTGGGTCACGCCGGGCGAGAAGATGCCGAAGTGGGTGCGGCTGTCCTCGGCCGTCTCGGGCCCCGAGTGGCCGACGACCCAGATCACCTTGCCGACCTTCAGCTCGCAGTCCTGGGCCAGCTGGCTGAACAGGCGGATCATCCCGTACTTGAGGTACGAGAACGAGCCGTAGGTGCTGAACGTGCCCCAGTAGCCCTTGAACTCGGCCTCGGGGTCCTCCGCGAAGTTGACCGTCGCCATGCCCACGCCGAGGCCCGCGTTGGTGAACTCGGTGATCTGCTGGGGCAGCAGCGAGCCGCCGGGGTTGGTGTCGCGCTGGTACCAGCCGAAGCCCTCGAAGCCATCAGCGTCGCCGAAGCCCTTCGCGAAGCCGCTGATCGACGTCGAGTCGGCCAGGTCGGCCGAGCTCGCGATGACCAGCGGGCGGCCCATGGCCTGCTTCGCCTTGCTGTTGACCCAGGCGCCGAATTTCGCGAAGCCGGCGCGGTTGGGGACGACCTCGCCGGGGGCCGCGAACAGCTCGTCGGGCAGGGTGTCGACGCTCAGCCAGGAGGTGTCGGCCGCCAGGTTGACCTTGGAGGTCAGGTTGTAGCCCTCGGGGCCGGTCGCGGTGGCGGGCACGGACTCGGCCAGCTCGGCCAGGGTGTCGGTGATGTGGTCGACGAGCGCCTCGTCGCGGCGCAGGACCGAGAGCACGGTCTCCATCCAGCCGCGGGTCTGGTCGCGGCAGGCGTCCTCACCGGGGTCGGTGGTGTCGCCGTGGCCCTCGAACTTGACGCCGTACTTGTCGGCGAACTCCTCGCGGCACTTCCAGAACAGGTCGCTGTTGCGCTTGTGGGCGGCGCCGTGGCTGGCCGCGTCGAACTTGTGGTAGCCGCGGCCCTTACGGGTCTTGAACCAGACCATGCCCGGGCGGCCGCCGGTGTCATCGCTGTGCACGATCTCGAGCATCGCCTTGGTGACCTGGGCGTAGTCGTGCCCGTCCTCGGCGCCCGCGACGCGCCAGCCGTAGGACTCGAACCACTCCTTCGGGGTGCCGTGCATGACCTCGCTGTTGGCGAAGCTGTCGATGCCGTGGTCGTTCCAGTCGAACAGGTAGATCAGGTTGTCGAGGCCCAGCCCGTAGGCCGAGTTCTTGACCTCGTGGTGGCAGCCGGCCGAGTGGCCGCCCTCGCCCTCGACGGCGAAGACCTTGACCTCGCCGGCGCCGGCGTGCTTCAGGGCGACCGCCTCACCGAGCGCCGCTGGGGCGCCGTGGCCCGAGGGGCCGGTGTTGAACTTGAGGAAGAGCGTCTTGCCTTCCATCTCGGCGTGGCCGGCGAGGCCCTTGTTGTGGCGCAGGGTCAAGAGGTCCTCCCAGACCAGCACGCGGTTGGGGTCGTCGGACAGCTTGAAGCGCGCGTCGCCGGTGCGCTCGTAGCGCAGGCGCATGGCCTCGTTGTAGACCGCGAGGGTCGCGTAGACCACGGGCACCGCGTGGCCCGCCACCAGCACGAAGCGATCGCCGAAGGCGGCCTCGGGATGGCGGATGTCCCAGCGCATGCCGGCGCCGAGGGTGTTCGCCACCATCATCGGCACCTTCGAGCGCGAGCCGCCGGGGTGCCCGCTCTGGCGCAGGTTCAGCGCCAGGTCCAGGAACTGGTCGATGAGGTCGCCGACGACCTCCCAGTGGTGGAAGCTCTTGGAGAGGGTTTCGAAGGACGGCTTGGGGAGCGTCTGCATGGCCACGGGCAGGGGGGTGGAGTTCACTGGGGAAGGGCGGGCGAGCATTCTAGCGCTCCGCCGCCGGCCGAACGGGGCGGATCCGGACCAACGGGGCCTAGAGTCGGGGAATTGAAGGACTTGGACCGGTCCTAGCGAGCACGCGGAAGCTACTCCTGCCAGTACTTCTCGAGCACCTCGAACGCCGCGCTGATCTCTTCCCGGGTCGCACCCCGGCGGTAGCCCTCGTCGAGGATCCCGGCCGCGGCGGCCTCGGCGGCGTCGGTGAAGACCAGGCTGCTGAGCAGGCGCAGGGGCAGGCGCAGGCCGTTCCAGCGGCCCATGCCCGGGTAGCGGCCCTCGCCGGCGGCGGCCAGGATGTTGATGACCAGGGTCGCCCGGACGGCCTCGTCGGTCTCCTTGCGCAGGGCCGACGACATCAATTGAAGGGAGGCCGAGTCCGCGACACGCCAGCTGCCGCGGGCCGTGGCCCGACGCACGGCGGGGTCGTCGCTGGTCAGGCCGGTGTGCAGCCACAGGCGCACGGTCTCGGGATCGATGCTGCGCGCGATCCGCGCGCGCACGGTGGCGATCGAGGGGTCGGCCTTGTGGACCGCCAGCCAGTCGCGCCAGTCGCCGTTCGGGTGCTCGCGGTACAGGTCGAAGACCAAGGCCCAGCCCAGGAAGTGGACGACCAGGTTCTCCTCGATCGAGTGCCCGTCCTCGGCGCGCAGGGCGAGCAGGCTGGTGAGCTCGTCGTCCGTGAACTCGAGCTCACGCAGGCGCGAGAGGGGCCAGGCGCAGAGGCCGTCGCGGACCCAGCGGGGACCGCTGGGGGTGGCTGCATCGAGGGCGCTCGGGGCCGCGGGGGGCACTCCCTCGGGGGCCGCCCAGACGGGGGTGGACTCGGTCAGCACGCCGTCGGCGAAGTGCATCGCGAGGCCTTCCTCGAACCACAGGGGCAGCTCGACGTCGGTCTCGGCGAAGCGCGCGTGGACCAGCTCGTGCACGGCCGAGCCCGCGGAGGCTTCGCCCAGGAAGACGCCGCCAGGTCCGAAGGGGTCGGCGCGCACGTGGAAGGCGCGCACCCGGGCCGTGCCGGCCTTGGCGTTGATCAGGCCGGCATCGTCGCCGTCGGCGATGCGCCCGCGGTTGCCGGTCTCGAGGTCGACACCCCCAGACCAGGCATGGATGCGGACGGGGGCCTCGAAGGGGCCGAACTGGCCCTCGACGGCCGCCACGGCGGGTCCGAGTAGCTCCTCGAAGGACTGCACGTCAACACCGCCGCCCGGCTTGACGTACAGGCTCCAGTCCTCGTGGCTGGAGACCTCACGCCAGCTGGAGCAGCTCGCCAGGAGAGCAGCCAGCAGGGCTAGAACGAGCCGCGACCTTCGCGGAGCTCGTCCGGCAAGAGGGAACACATCGCCGTACACCCGATTACCATAGCACCCCGGCGGTCCCGCCCCCGAGAGATCCGCG
Source organism: Planctomycetota bacterium (assembly GCA_029212845.1). Taxonomy (GTDB): domain Bacteria; phylum Planctomycetota; class UBA1135; order UBA1135; genus JARGPD01. The sequence goes on along the minus strand of JARGPD010000003.1, from coordinate 31,583 downwards.
GGGCGTGCCCGGTCCACCGATCGGGCGAACCCAAGCCGAACGCCGGGTGGATCCGAAACGGACCCTTGCCGCCCCCCAGACGACCCATGCGCCTCCCCCTAGCCCTCGCCGCCGCCATCCTGGCCCTCGTCCCCGCCGCCTGCGACCAGGCGCCCGGCGAGGACGCCTTTGGGACCCTCGAGCTCGGCACTCCGCCCGCCCTGCGCCACGTCATGTTCGAGGTCGACGCCCTGAACCGCACGATCGAGCCGATCCTGCGCGCGCCGAACCAGACGCCGGTCGTGGCCTCGGCGGCGCGCTCGATGCAGTCCTGGGCGATGGACCCCGCCTGGCAGGCCTACTACGACGAGCCCGCCTTCCTCGGCGATCGCGCCTTGTTCGAGGCTTACCTCGGCTGGCTGCGCGCCGGGGTCGAGCAGCTGGCCACCTCGGCCGAGGCCAGCGACGTCGACGGCATGCGCGCCGGCTTCATCCGCACCCAGCAGTCCTGCGTCGCTTGCCACAAGCGCTTCCAGCCGAACATCTAGGCCACCCTCCCCCTTGCCAACCGGACCCATGCCACGCGCTTTCGTGATCGTGCTCGACTCCCTCGGGGTCGGCGCCCTGCCCGACGCCGAAGCCTTCGGCGACGTCGGGGCGCACACCCTCGACCACATCGCCGGCCACATGCACGAGCAAGCGGGGGGCTGGAAGATCCCCAACCTGGTCGAGCTCGGCCTCGGCTGCGTGCCCGGTGTCGAGGCGGTCGAGCGTCCGCCCGCGGACGTCGCCCACCGCGCCGCCGTGGGTCGCTGCACCGAGCGCTCACCCGGCAAGGACACCTCGACCGGCCACTGGGAGCTGATGGGCTGCACCCTCGACGCACCCTTCCCGGTCTACCCCGAGGGCTTCCCGGCGGAGATCCTCGATCCCTTCCTCGAGCGCACCGGCCTCGCCGGCGTGCTGTGCAACGCGGCCGCCTCGGGCACCGAGGTCATCGAGCGCCTCGGCCAGGAGCACATCGAGACCGGCAAGCCGATCGTCTACACCAGCGCCGACAGCGTCTTCCAGGTCGCGGTCCACGTCCCGACCTATGGGCTCGAGCGCTTGTACGAGCACTGCCGCATCGCGCGCGACATCCTCGATCCCTACGGCGTCGGGCGTGTCATCGCGCGACCCTTCATCGACGCCGAGCCGGGCGGTCCGCACCGCTTCCAGCGCACCTACGACCGCCGCGACTTCTCCATGGTGCCGCCGCGACAGACCTCCCTCGACCGCCTGGTGGCGGCCGGCGTCGAGGTGGTCGGCGTGGGCAAGATCGAGGACATCTTCGCGGGCCGCGGGGTCACGCGCTCGGTCCACACCGAGGGCAACCGCGACGGCATGCTGCACACGACCGCGGTGGCGCGCGAGCTCGAGAGCGGCCTCGCCTTCGTGAACCTGGTCGACTTCGACATGCTGTTCGGTCATCGCCGCGACGTCGCCGGCTACGGGCGCGCGCTCGAGGAGTTCGACGCGGACTTCCCGGCCCTCGAGGCCGAGCTTCGGACGGGCGACCTGGTGATCCTGACCGCCGACCACGGCAACGACCCCAGCCACCCGGTCGGCACCGACCACACGCGCGAGTACGTTCCTGTGGTCGCCTGGCGCCACGGCCTGACCGGCGCGAGGGGCGTCGAGCTGGGCACACGCTCGAGCTTCGCCGACATCGGCGCGACGGTCGAGGAGCTGTTCGGGACCACGCCGACCGAGGGCCGCTCGTTCCTGTCGGAGCTCGGCGAGTGAGTCGGCTCGACGTGCGCGCCCTGCTCGCGACCAAGCGCGACGGGGGGCGCATCGCCGACGCCGATGTCGAGGCCTTCGTCGCGGCCTACACCGCCGGCGAGGTGCCGGACTACCAGGCCTCGGCGCTCTTGATGGCGATCTTCATCCATGGGATGGAGGACGCCGAGCTGGCCGTGCTGACCCGCGCGATGCTGCACTCGGGGGACGTGTTCGACTTCAGCGAGCTCGACGGGCCGAAGGTCGACAAGCACTCGACCGGTGGCATCGGCGACAAGGTCTCGATCCCGCTGGCCCCGGCCGTGGCGGCCTGCGGCGCGTTCGTGCCGATGATCAGCGGCCGCGGGCTCGGCCACACCGGCGGCACCCTCGACAAGCTCGAGGCGATCCCCGGCTTCCGCACCGGCCTCGAGCCCGCCGAGTTCCGGCGCGTGCTGGTGAAGACCGGCCTGGCGCTCGGCGGCCAGACCGCGGACCTGGTGCCCGCGGACCGCAAGCTCTACGCCCTGCGCGACGTGACCGGGCTGATCGAGTCGATCCCGCTGATCACCAGCTCGATCCTCTCGAAGAAGCTGGCCGAGGGCATCGACGCGCTCGTGCTCGACGTGAAGTTCGGCTCGGGTGCCTTCCTGACCGACCCCGCGCGCGGCGCCGAGCTGGCGCGCACGATGGTGCGCATCGCCGGCGAGTGCGGCGTGCGCGCGACGGCCTTCCAGACCAACATGGCGCGTCCGCTCGGGCGCGAGATCGGCAACGCGAGCGAGATCAACGAGAGCCTGGCCTGCCTGCGCGGCGAGGGTCCGGCCGACCTGCGCGAGCTCGTGTGCTTGCAGGGCGGCGAGCTGCTGCGCCTCGTCGGCCTCGCGGACGATCGCGCGGAGGGTGAGGCCAAGGTCGCGGCCAGCCTCGACGACGGCCGGGCCTTCGAGCGCTTCGTTCAGCTGACCGCCGAGCAGGGCGGCGACGCAGCCTGCCTCGAGGGTGGCCTAGATCTAACCGGCAAGACCGAGACCCTGTGCGCGGATCGTGCGGGCTACCTGGCCTGGTGCGACCTGCGCGCCATGGGCCTCGCCGTCGGCGAGCTCGGCGGCGGCCGCAAGCAGCTCGGCGACGAGATCGACCCGGGCGTCGGCCTGACGATCCTGGCGGACGAGGGCTGCCAGCTCGGCGCCGGCGACCCGATCCTGCGGGTCCACCACCGCGCCGGTCGTGGGCTCGACGCGGCCCGCGCCAAGCTGCAGGCGAGCTTCGAGCTGTGCGACGAGCCGATCGAGCCGACGCCGCTGCTGCTCGACTAGGGCCGGGGAGACCCTGAGATTGCTCGGACGCCGTCCGTCCGCCCACGTCCGCGCGTCCCGTAAGATTCGGCCATGCGACCCCCCCTCGTGACCCGACTCCTCGCGCTCCTCACCGGCCTCCTCCTGCTCGCCGCCGCACCCTCGGCGGACGCCCAGCCCGCGCTCCAGGGCGGCGGCGGGAGCGCTGAGTTCAGCGAGCTCGATACCTGGCTCGGCGACCGCGTCATCGTCCCCGGCGAGCGCGTCGGCAACCTGCGCATCGGGACCGCGACCCTGGACAAGGTGCTCGGCTCACTCACCGCCGAAGCGCGCCGGCCGTTCGAGGCGGCTGGGCTGTTCCTGACCTTCGACGAGGAGCAGGTGCTCAGCGGAATCGCGGTGGTCGGGGCGGGCTTCCAGACCATGACCGGGCTGGCCGTCGGCAGTCCGATCGCCGAGGTGCGCCAGCTGCACGGCGAGCCCGAAAGTGAGGCCGCCGAGGCTGGCGCCGGCGCGCCCAAGCTGGCGAGCACCGAGGCCCTCGGCTACCGCGGCATCACCTACTTCTACAGCGAGACGGCAGGCGCGGACGCGAGCGTGCTGATGGTGTCGGTGCAGGTCGCGCCCTTCGACCTGATGCTCTTGCTCTACCGCGTCCTGCGCGCCGGGCTCGGCCTAGGCTTCTTCTGCTTCGTCGCCTGGCTGATGTCGAGCTACAAGCAGCACTTCCCCTGGCGCGTGGTCGGCTTCGGCCTCGTGCTGCAGTTCGGCCTGGCTGGTCTGATCCTTGGCACCGACCTCGGCCGCGCCTTCTTCGAGGTCCTCGCGACCTTCTTCGCGACCCTGGTCAGCAAGGCCGCCGCCGGCGCCGAGCTCGTCTTCGGCCCGCTGGCCGACCCAGGGACCTCGGGCTTCATCTTCGCCTTCGCTGGCTCTGGCCTCCTGGTGATCATCTTCTTCAGCGCGATGATGAGCGTGCTGTACCACCTCGGTGTGATGCAGGTCCTGATCTACGCCCTGGCCAAGGTGATGAGCAAGCTGCTCGGCGTGTCGGGGGCCGAGTCGATGGCGATGGCGGCCAACGTCTTCGTCGGCCAGACCGAAGCGCCGCTGGTGGTCAAGCCGTACATCGACAAGATGACCCAGTCGGAGCTCAACGCCCTGATGACCGGCGGCTTCGCGACGATCGCCGGCTCGGTGCTGGCGGTCTACATGGGCTTCCTCGGCCCCCAGATCGGCCCGCACCTCTTGACCGCGTCGGTCATGTCGGCGCCGGCCGCCTTCCTGATCGCGAAGATCATGCTGCCCGAGCGCGAGGTCTCCGCGACCGGCGGCAGCGTCGAGCTGCGCATGGACAAGAACGCCTCGAACCTGGTCGAGGCCGCGGCCAACGGCACCACCGACGGGCTCAAGCTGTACCTGAACGTGATCGCGATGCTGATCGCCTTTGTCGGTCTCGTCGCCCTGATCGACTGGCCGCTCGGGGCGATCGGCGACGCCTGGCTCGCGGACTCGGGCGGCCTGTCCCTGTCGCGCATCTTCGGCTGGGTCTTCTCGCCGGTGGCCTGGGCGATGGGGGTCGAGGGCTGGCACGACTGCGAGCTGTTCGGTTCCTTGCTCGGCATCAAGATCGCGATCAACGAGTTCGTCGCCATGGGCGACCTGACCGCCCTCGCCGGCGGCGGCAAGGACGGCTTCCACTCGAGCCGCTCGGCGATCATGGCGGCCTACGCCCTGTGCGGCTTCGCCAACTTCGGCTCGATCGGGATCCAGCTGGGCGGCATCGCGGCCCTGGCGCCCGAGCGCAAGAGCGACCTGGCCAAGCTGGCCGTGCGCGCGATGCTCGGCGGCGCCTTCGCCAGCTGGATGACCGCGACCGTGGCCGGCGCCTTCCTGTAGGATCCGACCATGGTGGACACCCAAGATCGGGCCGCGATCGACGCGGTCGAGGCACTCGCGGGCTCCCTGCGGGGGATCGCGGGCCTCGGCATCGAGGAGGTCGAGCTAGCGATGGTGCTCGGCTCCGGCTTGGGCGTCTTCGCGGACGCGCTCGAGGACTCCTTTGCCGTCTCCTACGACGAGATCCCCGGCATGCCAACCAGCGCGGTGCCGGGCCATGCGGGCCGCCTGGTGGCCGGCACCCTCGGGGGCCGACGCGTCCTGGTGCAGCAGGGGCGCGTGCACCTGTACGAGGGCTGGACGGCCTTCGAGGTGACCCGCGCCGTGCGCGCCTTCGCCGCCTGCGGGATCCCAGGGCTGCTCCTGACCAACGCCGCCGGCGGTGCGAACGCGGCCTTCGAGCCGGGCACCCTGATGCGGCTGAGCGACCAGCTCAACTGGCAGGGCGTGTCGCCGCTCTTCGCGGGCGAGTCGGCCTACCAAGGCCCCGGCTCGAGCGGCGTCGTCCACGACCTCGAGCTCGGCGCGGTGCTCGATCGGGTCGCGGCCGAGACCCGGAACCCGCTCGAGGTCGGCGTCTACGTCGGCAACCTCGGCCCGGCCTACGAGACCCCCGCCGAGGTCGAGATGGCGCGCCGCTTCGGCGGCGACGCGGTCGGCATGAGCACCGTGCTCGAGGCCTCGGCCGCCGCCGCCGCGGGCATGCGCGTCGTCGCCATCTCCTGCATCACCAACCTCGCCGCCGGCATCAGCCCCGTGCCCCTCTCCCACGACGAGGTCATGGAGGCGGGTGCCGCAGTCGCCGCCCGCTTCCAGCAGCTGCTTACCGACGCGACCCCACCCCTCTGCGCCGTGCTCCAGCGGCCCTGAGCCCCCCGAGCCTCGCCATGACCGACGGAATCTTCATCCTCTACGTGGCCGACCAAGACCGCGCCAAGGCCTTCTACGGCGCCGTGCTCCAGGGCCCTCCGCGCACGGACGTGCCCGGCATGACCGAGTTCCCCCTGCCCGGTGGGGGCAACCTGGGGCTGATGCCGCAAAGCTCGATCGGCCCGATCCTGGGCGAGGCCCTGCCCGAGGTGCTCGACGAGCGCACCCTGCCCAAGGCCGAGGTCTACCTGCGCCTCGGGGACGCCGAGGCCGCCCTCGAGCGTGCCGTCGCCGCCGGCGGCCGGGCCCTCCTGCCCTTCGAGCGGCGCTCCTGGGGCGAGCGCGTCGCCTACGTCGCCGATCCCGACGGCCAGGTGCTGGCCCTCGCGACCGTGGAGGGCGATCCGATGGCGGGCCACGCCGTGCCCGAGGCGCCCAGCGAGGTCGGCCCAGCCGGCGGGCCGAGGCCCACGGGGCCCGGCTGGTACATCGCCAACCTGGCGGACCTGCCCTGGACGAAGAACCCGCGCTTCGGAACGGCCAACTCCTTCGAGGCCGGCGAGCGCTTCACGGGCTTCGGGCTGCACGTGCATGTGCTCGAGCCCGGCCAGCCGGCCTGCCTCTACCACCGCGAGGACCTCCAGGAGGGCTTCCTGGTGCTCTCGGGAGCGGCCCGCGTGCTCGTCGACGGCCAGGACCGGTCCCTCTCGCGCTGGGACTACTTCCACTGCCCCCCGGGGGTGACCCACGTCTTGGTCGGGGCGGGCGAGGGTCCCTGCTCGATCCTCATGATCGGTCGTCGGGACGGCGCCAGGCGGCTGTTCTACCCGGTTGACGACCTGGCCGGGACCGTCGGCGCGAGCTCCGCCATCGACACGCCTGCGCCCCCCGAGGCCTACGTCGGCACGCCGCCGAGCGAGCCCTGCGACTCGCCCTGGCCGAAGGTTCTCGAGGAATGATCCAATTTCCGGGCGGCGAGTGCCTTGGCTTTGCGTGGGGTCTCACGGAGCAGGCCCCCGGGTCCGGTTCCAAGTCTCTTCCGGTTAGACTAGACGTAGGTTCGAGCTGGGCTCAGTCGATCGTTTGGAACGTGAAGACTCCGAGGGAGGAGTCTTCCAAGCTTCCAGGACGGGCGATCGGCCGCCTAGTTCCCACGCCCGGTCTGCCGGGAGAGGCATTTTTGCAGGACGAACAACCCGAAACCACGCACGAGCCGGACCTGGCTTCCGAGGAGCTCTTCGCGTCGGTGTACGACGAGCTGCACGGCCTCGCGCGGCGCCAGATGTCGCGCCAATCGGCGGGGCACACGCTCCAGGCCACGGCGCTCGTGAACGAGGTCTACCTCAAGCTCTCCAGCCGCATGAAGCTGGCCGGCGAGGCCGCTGCCTGGGACAGCCGGGAGCACTTCCTGGGGCTGGCCTCTCGAGCGATGCGCTCGATCCTGGTCGATCACGCCCGCAAGAAGGGCAGCCAGAAGCGCAACGCGGAGGGGGAGCGCGTGGCCCTGGACTCGGCCGTCAACGTGGTCGAGGCCAGTGCGGGGGACATCCTGGCCCTCGACGACGCCCTCGAGCTGCTGGCCAAGACCGACCGGCGCATGGCATCCCTGGTCGAGCTGTGCTTCTTCGGGGGCTGCTCGATGGAGGATGCCGCCAAGTCCCTGGGGATGTCCACGCGCACGGCCCAGCGCGAGTGGCGCCTGGCCAAGGCCAAGCTGCGCAAGGAACTCGGGGACGTTTGAAAATCCTGGCGGTGCGGCCACAGCGAATGCGTGGTGCCCATGGAGTTTGCTCCATGACAGGTAAAAGGACCCAGAGACACCCATGAGCCCCGACCGCTGGACACGGGTCAAGCAGCTGTTCGACCAGGCGGTCGAGCTGCCCGACGGCGAGCGCCAGGCATTCCTAGAAGGGGAGTGTGCGGCCGAGCCGGAGGTCCTGGCCGAGGTCCTCGAGCTGCTCGCGTCCGACCGCGAGGACGACTTCCTCGAGCACGCCAAGGTCGCGCCCTCGGCAGTCGGCCAGCTGTTCGGGGACTACCGCCTGCTCGAAGAGCTCGGCAGCGGCGGCACGGGCATCGTCTACCGCGCGCTCCAGGTCAGCCTCGATCGCGAGGTGGCGATCAAGGTCATGCCGCACCACTTCGCCCTCAGCGAGCAGCGCGTCAAGCGCTTCGTGCGCGAGGCCAAGGCGGCTGCTGGGCTGCGCCACACGGGCATCGTGCAGGTCTTCGAGGTGGGCAGCCACGAGGACTCGACCGGCAGCCACCACTACTTCTCGATGGAGCTCGTGCCGGGCCACGACCTCGCGCGCGAGATCGAGCTGCAGCTCGCGGGCGGCGGGATCCTCGGCGGCGGCCGCGGCGAGCTCTACTTCCGAGCGGTGGCGGCCGTCGTGATGAGCTGCGCCGAGTCCTTGGCCCACGCCCACGATGCCGGCGTCGTGCACCGGGACATCAAGCCCAACAACATCATCCTCGAGCCGGACGCCCGGCCGCGCATCGTCGACTTCGGCCTGGCCAAGGACGAGCGCCTCGGCAGCATCACGATCACGGACAAGGTCGAAGGGACGCCCCACTACATGAGCCCCGAGCAGGCCCGCGCGGTGAAGGGCAAGGTCGACGCGCGCACCGACGTCTACTCGCTCGGGGTCGTGCTGTACGAGCTCCTGGCCTTCACCAAGCCCTTCTCGGGTCGAACCTCGAAGGAGGTCATCGACAAGATCATCGTCCGCGACCCCAAGCCGCTGGCCAAGGTCGCCGGCGATGTGCCCCGGGACCTGCGCGTGATCTGCGGCAAGGCGATGGAGAAGCGTGCTTCGGATCGCTATGCGTCGGCGGCCGAGTTCGCCGCGGACCTCGGCCGCTACCTCCGCAAGGAGCCCATCCTCGCCCGCAGGCCAAGCCCCCTGCGCCTCCTGGCGCGGAAGGCCGGGCGCAACCGGGCAGTGACGGCGGGGGTCACCGCAGGCGCGGCGACCGTGCTGGCGGTGCTCGCGTTCCAGTCCTACCAGGAGCGCATGTCGCTGCCGCTCGTGCGGCTCACGGCCGAGCTGGCCGAGGGGGGTGCCCTGGGGTCGGTGCGGATCTCGGTCGTGCAGCTCGACGAGTACACCGGGGAGCCGCTCGGGGAGTCGCGTGAGGTCGGCGCGACGGCCGGGGACGGCTTCCGCCCCGGTACGGGGACCTGGCGCATCCGGGCCGAGTCGGACGAGGGGATCCGCCAGGACCTGATCCGGAACATCCGGTGGGAGGGTCCGGACTTGGAGCTGGGAGTACGGCTCTGGACGGGGCTGCCCGAGCAGCACGAGATGGTGGAGTTCCGGCCCGAGCCCGCCCCCTGGGAGAACGAGCAGGAGGGCATCCTGGTCGGCTACACCAATGCCGCGGGCGACCCCGATCGAGAGCGGGTCATCCACCTGGCGCCCTTCGCCCTGGATGTCCACGAGGTCTCGTTCGGTCAGTACCGCCGCTACTTGAAGGAGAGCGGCGCGCCGAGGCCTGCGGGCTGGAGCAGCGAAGTGGTGGACAGCATCCCCGACGAGCTGCCGGTGATGCTGGTCACCCTGAAGGAGGCGCGCGCCTACGCGGAGTGGTACGGACTGCGCCTGCCCTTCTCGACGGAGCTCGAGTACGCGGGCCGGGGTCCGTCCTTCGCGCGCTACCCCTGGGGACCCGACCCCGAGGGGGGCAGCGCGAACATCGAGGGCTACGAGTCCGTGCCGGGGCTCGACCTCGCCGACAAGGTCGCCACCTACCTGCTCAACGTCGAGCCCGTGGACTCGCGGCCGGAGGGCGACACGCCGACCGGCCTGCACCACATGCTCGGGAACGTCGCCGAGCTGACCGAGAGTCTGGTCGCGCCACCCGACCTCATGGACTGGCAGTCCGCGGAGGTCAAGTACTCCGTCGTGGCAGGTGGGACTTACACCCACGGGCGTCGTGGTGGCATCCTCCCGAGCATGGAGATCCTGGATTTCGGCGGCACCCTGGGCAGCGTCTCCTTCGGGTTCCGCTGTGCCAGAAGCCTGGAGTAGCGGGGGGATCGGGCTGGAGCTGGGGCAGGTGCCAGCCTCCTGGGCCGCCGGGCGTCTTACCGGGTTTCAGAGAACCAGCTGAACTCACCGGAGCTTGGTGCCGAAGTAGGGGCGGGTCCGCGCTCGTACATCGATCCCCTCCCCCCGCCATGATTTACACGCTTCGCGTCTCGTTCGACATCGACCTGTCCCCGACCTATGCAGGGTTGAACTCTCAGGAGCTGGATGGCCTGAGGCAGGCGCTCTTCGGTGCGGTCGCTCCGCTCTTGCCCTTCATGATCAGCGAAGAGACGGACGACCCCGAGGCGCTGCTTGCCACCCAGCTGCAGCAAGCCGGGAACGGATGGGGCCGCGGGGCCGAGCTCACCATGCGGCAGTCCTACCACTACAACCCGATCACCCATCGCTGGGTCTGCGAGCGCGATCGCTACCTCACCAAGAATGGTGCGGACTTCGTGAAGGAGGTCGAGACCAGCAAGGGGGTCGTGCGCGCGACCTACCGGGTCGGCTTCGACCACCAGAGCGACAGCGCCTAGTGATGGTCCCGGGCGGGGCTCAGTAGCCGCCGCTCGAGGTCCCGCCGCTGACGATCTCGACCGAGGCCGAGGCGCCGATGCGCGTCGCGCCGGCCTCGACCATCGCCTTCAGGTCGGCCGCATCGCGCACGCCGCCCGAGGCCTTGACGCCCATCTCGGGGCCGACGGCGCGGCGCATCAGCTCGACGTCGTGCAAGGTCGCGCCACCGGACGAGAAGCCGGTCGACGTCTTGACGAAGTCGGCGTTGGCCTCCTTGCACAGGATCGACGCGCGGCGCTTCTCCTCGTCGTTCAGGAGGCAGGTCTCGAGGATCACCTTGAGCTTCGCGCCCATGCGGTGGCAGGTCTCGGCGAGCCCGGCGATGTCGCGGCGCACGAAGTCGTTGTCGCCGGACTTGAGCGCGCCGATGTTCATCACCATGTCGATCTCGGTGGCGCCGTCCTCGATCGCGCGACGCGCTTCGTAGACCTTGACCTCGGGGGCCATGGCGCCGAGCGGGAAGCCGACCACGGTGCACACCTTGACCGGCGAGCCGGCCAGGATCTCGGCGCAGCGACGAACGTGGACGCCGTTGACGCAGACCGAAGCGAAGCTGTGGCGCAGGGCGTCCGAGCAGAGCGCGTCGATGTCGGAGAGGGTCGCGTCCGCCTTCAGCAGGGTGTGGTCGATGTAGCCGGCGACGTTGGCGAGGCTGGGCGCGCTGGTGCTCGCCACCCCGAAGCGGCAGGCGCCCGCATCGATGACGGCGTTGATCCGGTCCGGGCAGATCTCCACCGAGACCGTGCTGCAACCCCACTGGCCGAGGCGGCCGATCGAGCCGACGCCCTGGTCCAGGATCTGGCGACCGATCTCGGTCAGGAGGTCCTCGAGTTCCTTCTCGGTGAGCTGGCTCATCGTCGCGTCTCTGTCCGGCGCGCGTAGCGCTCTTCAATGCGGGTGATCTTGTCGACGCGGCGACCGTGCCGGTCCGCGCCGAAGGGGGTGCCCAGGAAGGTCTGCAGGATCTCGAGGGCCAGGGGCGCCTCGAGCTTGGGGCCCCCGAGGCACAGCACGTTGGCATAGTTGTGCTCGCGGGCGTTGCTGGCCGAGGCGATGTTCCAGCAGTTGGCGGCCCGGATGCCGGGCACCTTGTTGGCGGCCATTGCCGAGCCGATGCCGGCGCCGTCGATGCAGACCCCCACGTCGCAGGTGCCGGCGGCCACAGCCTCGGCGACGGCCGCGGCGAAGTCCGGGTAGTCGACGGCCTGGGTCCCGGTGGTGCCGAAGTCGATCGGCTGGTGCCCGAGGGCGCGCACCCAGTCGAGCAGCTCGCGCTTGAGCGGGAAGCCCCCATGGTCAGAGCCCACGGCGACCTTCAGGGGGCTGGCGTGGGTGCGCACCGGGGCGGCGGCGGGGCGCACCAAGCGGATGCCCCGGCTGGCGGCTTCGTCCCGGGCGAGGTCCGTGACCAGGGCGCCGGGGGGCAGCTGGAAGTCGGTGCCGTCGCGCACGAGCAGCAGGGCTTCGGCGGTGATCAGCTGGCGCTCGGGCCCGTCCACCGGGGGCGAGTCGGGGGCCTCGGGGCGCGCGTCCAGGCCCGCTTGGCCCCGGATCGCAACATGCACCCCTCCCATGGCCGGGCTGGGCCGGTCCGTGCGCGCCGTGTCGGCCAGGGCGCGCCGTGTCGCCCGCTGGGCGACCTGCCTGGGGTCGAAGGCCATCGCGCGGGAGTTTACTACGGCAAGCACCGAACCCGAGGGCTGCTTTGGAGCCTTCACCACGTGACGCGGACGGACGGGGTCGGCCCGCCCGCCCGAGGGTGACCCCTAAAGGGCAACGAAACACCCATCAAAGTCTTCCCTATGGGCCCTCTTCGACCTCGATCGAGGAGCACCAGCCGCGCTCGAGCAGAGCCTTGCCGATGCGGTACTCGTCCGGCGTCTCCTGGCCGGCCGCCAGGCAGATCGTCGGGACCGTGCCGCGCACCCCGGGCATGCCCTTGGCGCCGCAGATCAGGCACAGGAAGTCGAGGACCCGGTCCTCCAAGCGGCGGTCCGGGTCCCTGTACAGGTAGAGGTCAGCAGCCTCAACGGTGACCGAGTCGAGGTCGAGCTCGGAAGCATCCGTCTGGAGCGGCCAGTGGAGGCGGACGCGCCGCGGCGGCCCGGCGATGGGCCAGAAGGCCACGATGCCGCGCAGGCGGACATCATCGTGGGAGCGCAGCAGCAGCTCAACCACCTCCAGGCCCCCATGACCGAGGTCGGGCCTGGGGACGATCATCATCCTCCGAGCACGCCCGCTGAGCTTGGCCAGGCGTTCCTGCCAATAGCTGGGCTCGAACAGGAGGGGATGGAACAGGTTCGTGGGAGTACTGTTCACGGGCACGCGAGCCGGATCGAGGCAGGGACCGAACGTCCGGAATCGGTGTTTCCCCTCCGGAGTTGGGGCTAGCGCGTCGACGAGGGCGGGCCGGCGGTCGTCTCGCCCTCCCCTAGGGCCTCGTGAGGAGCCCGGCTTCCAATTGCAAAGGAAGTGCAGCGGGCCCTTTGGAGGGATGTCGGAAGTTGGCAACCTGTCCTAGGATCAGCACATCTACGCCCTTGCGGTAACGCGGGCGTTCGATCTTCCCGCGATCGCGACCCTCGGAAACCCCTTCGAAAAATGGCGTTCGGTCGCTGGCGAAACTCCAGCGCCCACCTCGACCCCGCCTCTTCTTCATGTTGCCGACAAGCCTAACCCGAAGCCTTACTCTCCTCCTGGCGGTGGGAGCGCCCCTCTGGGCCCTCACCGACGACCCGGCGCCTGCGCCCGTCGAGACCCCTGAGGAGACCCCCGCCCCCGAGGAACCCGTCGAGGAGGAGCCGGTCGAGGTCGTCGCCCCTGCCGAGCCCGCCACGCTGCTGCGCGCCGAGCGCGTCCACGTGCGTCCCGGTGAGGTCCTCGAGAACGCCGAGGTGCTCATCCGTGGCGGCTTCATCGTCGCCGTCGGCCAGGGCCTCGAGGTCGACGAGGACACGATCATCGTCGAGGGTAAGGAGGTCTGCGCCGGCTTCATCGACCCCTGGTCGACCCTGGGCATCGACTCCGCCAGCGCGAGCGACCTCGGGACCGAGGCCTCGACGGCCACGGCCAAGGCGGCCAGCCCCTTCGGCGAGAAGTACGCGCGGCAGTGGGCCCGGGAGGCCGGGGTTTTGATGACCCGCACCCAGGTCGGTCAGAACGCGTTCGTCGGTGGCCTCGGCGCGATCCTGCGCCCGTCCGCCTCCGCTGAGCACCTGGTGGTGCTCGACGACGCCAACCTCAACGTGACCTGTGGCGTGTCCCGCGGTGGCCGCGGGGACGTCTTCGATCGCGTGATGGAGGCCGACCGCATCGGCTCGATGATCTCCGGTGGCCTCTCCTACCGCGAGGCCCAGGTCGAGTACGCCTACGAGCTCAAGGAGTGGGAGGCGGCCATCGCCGAGAAGGAGGCTGAGCTCGAGAAGGACTTCAAGAAGGCGAAGAAGGACCGCGAGAAGGAGATCGAGAAGGCGGAGGAGAAGGACAAGGAGTTCAAGGAGGAGCGATATAAGGAAGACAAGCGCCCCCGGACGCCGCGCTACGACGCCGACAGCGAGGTCTTCGCCCGCGTCGCCCACGGTGAGCTGCCGCTCGTCGTCGAAGCCCATGGCGCCGCCGAGCTGCGTGCCCTGCTCGCCGCGACCGAAGGGTTCGGTCGCCTGCGCCTCGTGATCAGCGGCGCGACCGGCGCCGCGCCCTTCGCCAAGCAGCTGGCCGAGCGCGACATCGCCGTCCTGCTGCAGCCCCTCGCTCCCGGCGCCCGCGCCAACGGCGAGCGCAGCGGCTTCGACAACAGCCTCTTCGGCACCCTGGCCGAGGCTGGCGTCGAGGTCCTCATCGGGACCGGCGGCGACCGCGCGGCGGACCTCCCGATCCTGGCGCACCTGGCGATCGCCGGCGGCCTCGAGCGCGAGGCAGCCTTCGAAGCCCTGACCCTTGGCGCCGCCCGGACCTTCGACCTCGCCGACCGCTTCGGCAGCGTCGAGGTCGGCAAGGTCGCCGAGCTGCTCGTCCTCGACGGCGCCCCCCTGCAGGGCCGCCCGACCCACGTCTTCACCGCTGGCGAGGTCGTCGAGCTGTGAGGAACACCAAGAACCGAACCAAGCTTCCCATGGGCATCTCCACCCTGACCAGCGCCCTCGCGGGTGCCCTGCTCCTGGCCGCTCCGGCGGCCGCCGAGACCCCCTCGGCCGAGGCCTTCGCCCTGATCGCCGATCACGTGGCCGTCGACGGCGGCACGGTGATCGAGAACGGCCTCGTGCTCGTGGATGGCGGCAAGATCCTCGCAGTCGGCCCCGCGGCCGACTTGCAGGGCACCCTCGCCGACACGATCCGGGTGATCGAACACGAGGGCTGGCTGACGGCTGGCATCGTGGCCGCCAACGGCACCTATGGCATGGTCTCCGGTGCCGACGACTCGACGCGCGCCTTCCTGGGCGACCTGGAGCTGCGCGACGGCTTCGACCCCGACGACTCGAGCCTGGCCAAGGCCACCGGCGCTGGCGTGACCAGCTTCGGGCTGACCTCCGGCCGCGGCAACGTGGCCGGCGGCACCGGCGCGGTCGTCAAGACGAGCGGCGGCACGATGCTGAACGAGAGCTCCCACCTGGCCCTGTGCCTGGCACCGCCGGCCCTGCGCGGCAACCGCTTCCCGACCAGCTACGCCGGCGCGGTCCACGCGGTCGAGGCGCGCTTCACCGAGGGCCAAGGCGCCTTCGGCAAGGTCGTGGCGGGCGAGCTCGGCCTCGAGGTTGCCGTCTCGGCGCGCCACGAGATCCGCCGCGCGCTCGACCTGCTCAAGCGGACCGGCCTCAAGGCCACCCTGCGCGGTGCGGACCGCGCCGGGGACTTCGCCCCCGAGCTCGCCGAGGCCGGCCACGCGGTCGCCCTCAGCCCGCTCGGCATGGGCACTTCGCCCTGGCGCTACGAGTCGATCACCGCGCTGGTCGAGGCCGGCGTGCCCTTCGCCTTCGGACTGGCCGACACCGGTAGTGGCGCGGACTGCCTGCGCTTCGGCGCGGCCCTCGCCGCCCGCGAAGGCATCGACCGAGGCGCCCTCTGGAACTCCCTGACCGCCAGCCCGGCGGCGATGCTGGGCGTGTCCGGCCGAGTCGGCCGCGTGGCCGCTGGCTTGGACGCCGACCTGGTCCTCTGGAGCGGTGACCCGCTCGAGCTCACCACCACCCTCGAGGCCGTCTACGTGGACGGCGCCCAGGTCGAAGCGACCGAAGGAGACGCCAAGTGATGTCCGACCGAACCCTGTTCCAGCTCGGCGCCCCGCTGCTCTTCGGCGCCCTGTCCCTGACCGCGAACGCGGGCGAGATCACCTGGGAGGTGGTCGAGACCGCCGAGCCGGTCGAGGCCTCCGCCCCGGTCGTCAAGCTGCTGCTGTCGGCCGACAAGATCTACACCGCTGCCGGTGACGTCATCGACGGCGGCACGATCGCCATCGCGGGCTCCAAGATCGCGGCCGTCGTGCCGGGCGCCTCGGGCGACCACGAGGGCCTCCACGTCGGCGCGATCACGCCCGGCATGGTCGACCTCAGCCCCCGGATCCACCTCGCCGACCTGTCGGTCGAGGAGTCCTCCGAGACGATCCCGTACCTGAGCACGACGGACGGCATCGACCTGTTCGACAAGCGCTGGGAGCGGCTCCTGCGCACCGGAGTCACCTCGGTGATGTACACCCCGGCCGACGAGGCCTGCATCGGCGGCATGATGGCGGTCCTCAAGACCGGCGGCGAGCCCTCGATCGAGGACCGCCTCGTCGAGGCCGACGTGGCCCTGCGCGGCGCCTTCGGCTCCCACGCGAGCCGCGGCAACCACCCCGTCTACGGCCGCCCGACCGATCACTTCTCGCGCCGTCCCACGACCCGCATGGGCACCGAGTGGGTCCACCGCAAGAGCTTCTACGACGCCCTCGCGGCGATGAAGAACGAGGAGCGCCAGTTCGAAGGCTGGGAGATCCTGGCCTCGGTGCTCGAGGGCGAGCGTCCCTACTTCGTCCAGGCTTCGGCCACCCAGGACATCCGCACGGCGATCTACCTCAAGGAAGAGGTCGGCCTGCCGCTGCTCGTCGTGGACGCCGCTGCCGAGGCGTGGAAAGAGCCCGGCCTGCTCGTGCGCTCCGGCACCGCTGCGGTGCTGCCGCCCCACGCGCCCCAGGGGCGCACGGCGATCGACAACGGCTTCTTGGCCTGGAACACGGCCAAGACCCTGGTCGACCTGGGCGTTCCGGTGGCCCTCTCGAGCCACGGGCAGAGCAGCGTGACCGGACAACTCGGCGCCCAGGCCGGCTACGCCATGCGTGGCGGGTTGACCCGCGACGAGGCCATCGCGGCCGTGACCATCACCCCTGCCCGCCTCGCTGGAGTCGACGACCGCGTGGGCAGCATCGAGGTCGGCAAGGACGCTGACCTGATCCTCTGGAGCGGCGAGCCCTTCGCCGCGACCTCCCGCGTCGTCGGCGTCGTGCTGAACGGCGAGGTCGTCTTCACCAGCTCGAACTAGCGGCCTGCTGCAAAGCGCCGCCCCAACCGAACATCCAACAAGCCCCCATTCCCCGACGGATCATGACCATCCCCCGGACCCTCGTCCAAGGCGCCCTTTGCGCCTCGCTCCTCCTCGGATCCTTGCAAGTGGCGGACGCCGCCGCTGGCGACAAGCTGGTGATCGAGGCCGGCCGCATCATCACCCAAGCGGGCGATGACATCGTGGACGGCGTCATCGTCATCGAGAACGGTCGCATCACCGCGATCGGCGCCGCCGCCGACGTCGAGAAGCCCTGGGACGCGCCCGTGCTGGGCGGCCCGGACTTCGTCGCCTCGCCCGGCTTCGTCGAGGCCCACTCGGACAGCGGCATGGACCGCTCGAACGAGAACCTCGACGTGACGCCGTTCCTGAACGTGCGCGACTCGATCGATCCGGTCAGCTTCTACTTCGAGGACTGCAAGCGCTGGGGCATCACGACCATCAACGTGCAGCAGGGCAACAACACGGTCGTGGCCGGCAACGGTCGCATCGTCAAGCCGACCGGCATGACCGTCGAAGAGATGACCATGCGCCCGAACTACGGGTTCAAGATCTCGATCGCGCCCAAGGGTGGCAAGTCGCGCGCGACCCAGCGTCAGGCCCTGGAGCGCGCCTTCGGCGACCTGCGCTCGGAGCTCGAAGAGCTGGCCACCGACGCCCAAGAGACCAAGGACTACGAGCGCCGCGAGGCCCTCGCCCAGGGCCGCGACCTGGAAGAGGGCAAGGCCCCCGGCCGCGCCATGACGGGCACCGGCTGGAAGGTCGAAGGCCTCGAGAACGTCGACCGTGCCGAGATCGACGAGAAGATCCTGCCGCTGCTCGAGATGGTCGAGGGGCGTCACGACGTCTTCCTCTACTGCGGCGCCCCGATGGACGTGCAGCCCGCGATCGACTTCGCCGCGAAGAACGGTCTGACGGCGCGCACGACCCTCGTGCTGGACAACAGCTGCTGGAAGGCCGCCGACGCCATCGCCGCGTCGGGCCTGTCGGTCGTGCTCGACTCCAACCTCGTCCACGTCGAGACCGACGTGGTCACCGAGGAGGAGACCGAGACCTTCGTGCCCGGCGTCTTCGCCGAGAAGGGCATCCCCTTCGCGCTGAGCTCGGCCAACAGCTCGACCAACTCGCTCTGGTTCCAGGCCGCCGTCTGTGTCGGCCACGGCATGAGCCCGAAGGACGCGATGGCAGCCGTGACGACCACCGCCGCCGAGATCATCGGCCTCGGTGACCAGGTCGGCAGCCTCGAGGTCGGCAAGCTGGCCAACGTGCTGCTCCTGACCGGCGACCCGCTCGACATGACCTCCTTCGTCGAGCAAGCCGTCGTCGAGGGTAGCGTCATCTACGACCGCACCAAGGACGTGCGCAACAAGCACCTGTACGAGGGTGTCGAGCCCCGCGGCGCCGCCGCGGTAGAGACCGAAGAGGCCGAGCTTCCGAGCAAGGACGACGCCAAGTAAGCCCCTTTCGGAGGCACCCCACTTGAACAAGCACATCACCCTCTCCGCAGTCGGCCTCGCCCTCATTGGCACGGTCGCCTGGTCTGCGAGTCCCCTCGCAGCCGCCGGTGGCGACACCGTCGTGATCCGCGCTGGCCACATCCACACGATGGATGCCGCAGGCACGATCACGAACGGCTCGATCGTCGTCCAGGACGGCCGCATCCTTGCCGTGGGCGCAGACCTTGACGTCCCGAGTGGCGCCCAGGTCGTCGACTACGGCCCAGACGCACACCTGATCCCCGGCCTCGTGGTCGCCGAATCGGGCTTCGGCCGAGGCATGCCCGGTCCCCGCACCGCGGACGCAGCCCTGTCCGCCGTCGACAACTTCGACCTGTTCGCCGATCGCCGGGCGATGCTCGCCAGCGGCGTCACGAGCGCCTACATCGACCCTGCCGGCGGGCGCCTGCTCGGTGGCCTCGGTGGTGTGGTCAAGCTCGGTGGTGCCAAGGAGCGCGCGATCGTCTCCGCCATGGCGGCGGTCGACGGCTCGGTCGCCTCCGACGCCTACCGCACCCAGGGATTCTGGGAGCCCCCGGTCCCGGCCACGGTCGACGTCGGCATGGGCGTCGAGATGCCCCAGCTGCCGCACAGCCTGCAGGGTGCCGTCAGCGCCCTGGACCAGCTGCTCCTCGCGAGCACGGGCGCCGAGGTGGACGAGGACTTCGGACCCTACGCCGCCGCGGACCTGGCCAAGGCCCTCGAGGCGGGCGCCACGTGGCGCCTGACCGCTGGCTCGGCGTCGGAGCTGCGCGCCGTTGCCAACTTCGCCACGGCGAACGGTCAGACCGTGGTTGTCGACGGCGCCCATAGTGCCGCGGACGTGGCCGACGTCCTGGCTGCCGCCAACGTGGGCGTGGTCTTCCAGCCGCGCCAGCGCCTGGGCACCGCGACGAACTGGGGCAAGGGTGAGGACGCCGAATGGCCGACCCTCGACGTGCCCGCTGCCCTCGCCAAGGCCGGTGTGCGCTTCGCCATCGCGCCGAGCAGCAACACCAACCCGGCCAACCTCCTGGCCCTCGCGACCCTCTGCACCCAGGGCGGCCTCTCGCCCCAGGCGGCCCTGGCCGCCGTGACCTCCGACGCCGCCGTCTTGATCGGGGCCGCCGGCCGGGTGGGCAGCCTCGCCAGTGGCAAGGACGCCGACTTCGTGGTCCTCTCCGGCGAGCCGATGACCCTGGGCAGCTCCGTGCGGGCCACCTGGGTTGACGGCGAGCTGGGCTTCCTCGGCAAGTCCGAGGGCGTGGTCGTGCTCGAGGTTGAAGAACTCTTCGTCGGCGACGGCCAGGTCCTGCGACCCGGCCAGCTGCTGATGAAGGATGGCCGCATCCTCGAGGTCGGCGAGCGCGTCGCGCACCCCAAGGGTGCCACCGTGATCCGCGGCGAGGCCGCGATGCCCGGGATCATCGACGCGCTCGGTCACTTCGGCATGGACGGCTCCCGCAAGGTGGCGCCGGCGGGCTTCTCGATGACCCGTGTGCTGACCCCCGACGACGCCGACGGCCGCCGCATCGCCAAGGCGGGCGTCACGACCGTGATGCTCTCGCCCTACTCGATCGGTGGTGGCGCGACGTCGCTGCTGGCCTACAAGCCGGCCGGCGCCGACTACGAGTCGATGGTCGTCGAGGACGATGCCGCCGTCCGCATGATCTGGAGCAGCTCGGACCGCTACCGCATCGGCTCCAACGTGACCTCGATGCTCGAGAAGGCGGTCAAGTACAAGGAGTCCTGGGAGGAGTACGAGGCCGCCATGGCCGAGTGGACCCCGCCCGCCCCGAAGGTCGAGAAGGCCGAAGAGGGGAAGGACGAGGACAAGGCCGAGGACGCCGAGGAGTCCGAAGAGGACGACGGCAAGAAGAAGAAGAAGGAGAAGGACCTCGACCCGCTGACCGGCGTGTGGGAGTCGACCTCCGACTGGGGCAAGGCCCGCTTCCAGTTCTCGGACGGTCCGTCCGAGGGCACCACCGAGGTGCGCGGCTCCCTGCGCGCCTCCGCCGTCGCCGATCGCCTGATGCGCTTCGAGGGCACCTTCGACCACAAGAAGGGCAAGCTCTCCGTGCACGGCGTCAAGGGTGACGTCGGGCTGGTGGTGACCGGCGAGCTCGACGACGAGAAGCTCGAAGGCAAGATCGAGTGGCGTGGTGCCAGCTTCGAGTTCGAAGCCGAGCGGACCAGCCGCGAGTACGTCATCGCCAGCCGCCCCGAGGTGCGCAAGCCCGAGCCGGACCCGAAGGACCCCAAGGGCATGCCCAAGGAGCCGAACCTGGACCCGAACCTCGAGCCCCTGCGCCGCGCCCTGATGGGCGAGGTCGCCGTGATCGTCCAGGCCAGCCGGGACGATGAGATCCTCGACTGCGTCGCGGCCTTCGAGGCCGTGGGCATCAAGCCGGTGCTCTTGGGCGCCGAGGATGCTTGGCGCGTGAAGGATCAGATCTCCGGCCGCATCGCGGGCATCCTGCCCGACCGCTGGCCGACCCGCTCGACGAGCGGCCTCGAGAGCGTCAACCGCTTCGCCGAGCTGCAGGCAGCCGGGATTCCGGTGGCCTTCTACAGCGCGGCCGAGGAGGGCGCGGCGGACCTGCTGCTCCTGGCCTCCTTCGCGATGGTCGAGGGCATGAGCCCGGCCGGTGCCCTGCGGGCCCTGACCGCGGACTCGGCCGACATGCTCGACATCGACGACCGCGTCGGCCGCCTAGCCATGGGCCTCGACGCCGACGTGCTCTTGCTGGACGGCAGCCCGCTCGATGGCAACGCCCGCGTGCAGCGCACCTGGGTCGCCGGCCGGGAGATCGTCGATTGATGGCCCCGCTGCTTCCAGGGCTCTTCCCGGCACTCCTGCTCGCCGCCCCCGTGGCGTTGGGTGGGGTGGCCGTGGACGCGCCGGTCGCGGGTGAAGTCGGCGGGCCCGAGCTGGTGCTCGAGGCGCGCAAGATCCTGACTGCGGCCGAGGGCCCCGCGGGCGTCGTCGACAACGGCGTCCTCGCCATCCGCGACGGCCGCATCACCTTCGTCGGCAAGCTGGCCGACCTGCCGCCCGCCGAGGGTGGGCGGGTGTTCGAGGACCTCGGTGAGAGGTGGCTATCGCCGGGCTTCATCGACCTGCACACCCACGAGTCGGGCGAGTCCCTGTACTCGGGCGTCAACGACCTGAACGACACGGTCTACCTGACCAACCCCGGCCTGCGCGCCTCCTCGGCGGTCACGCCGGGCAACAAGTCCTCCATGGGCGCAGCGCGGGTTGGTGTGACCAGCGTGCTCTACATCCCGGGCTCGGGCTCGAACATGGGCGGCGCCGGTGTCCTGCTCAAGACTGGCTTCGACAAGTACGAGGACTGCGAGGTTCGCAACCCTGGCTCTTTGAAGCTGGCCCAGTCGGGCAACCCCGAGCGCTTCGCCTGGGGCGTGGCCCGCAGCTTCATGAACTGGCACACGCGCAACACCTTCGAGCGCGGTCTCGAGTACGCGCACCGCTGGGCCGACTTCGAGAAGAACGGCGGCGAGGAGCCCGAGATCGACATCCAGTGGGAGCTGTTCCGCGACCTCTTGGCCAAGCGTACCCAGGTGTCGGCCCACACGCAGATCTACCAGGTCGTGCTCGAGTCGCTGACCATGGTGACCCAGGAGTTTGGCCTCGACCTGTACATCGACCACGGCACGATCGGGGCCTGGCGCCTCGGCGGCCTGGCCCAGGAGCTGGGCGTCCCCGCGATGCTCGGTCCCCGCAACGTCGACGCGCCCGCGCGCGGCTTCATGCAGTGGGCTGGCCACATCGAGGCCGAGGGCTTCCGCGGCGTCGCCGCCGGCTACCAGCAGGCGGGCCACAAGGTGATCGGCTTCAACACCGACTCGCCGGTGATCATGGACGAGGAGTACACGATGCAGGCCGCCATGGCGGTCCACTTCGGCCTCGACGATTCGAACATGGAGGCCGTCCGTGGCCTGACGATCAACCCGGCCATCGCGGCCGGGATCGACGACGTGGTCGGGAGCCTCGAGGTCGGCAAGCACGCCGACATCGTGGTGATCAGCGGGCACCCCGCCGACCCGCGCTCGCGCATCTCCAAGGTCTTCATCGAAGGCCGGCACATCCAGTGACCCAGCCGGGCCCCATCGGGCCCTCCGCCATGAAAGCCCCCCTTACCGGACTCCTCCTAGCAGGTCTCGTCGCTCCCATTGCTCTGGGAGACGAGCCCGTTGGTGTGCAGAACCCGCCGTCGGCGAAGCCGGTCACGCGTGCCGACGAGGTCGTGCCCGAGGTCAAGCAGGCGCTCTTTGCCGCCAAGATCCTGACCTGCGCCGAGCAGGGTCCCGAGGTGATCGACCATGGCGTGATCCTCTTGAGTGGCGGCCGCATCGAGGCGATCGGACGCCGCGGCACGCTCGAGGTCCCCGAGGGCTACGAGGTCCACGACCTCGGTAGCGACTGGCTCATGCCGGGCATGATCGACCTGCACTCCCACGTCGCGGGCAGCTTCGACATCAACGACACGGTCTACCTGACCAACCCCGGCGTGCGCGCTTCGACCGCCGTGGTGCCGCGCAACCCGAACCTGACCCGCGCCGTCGCCGCCGGCGTCACCTCGATCCTGTTCATCCCGGGCTCCGGCTCGAACATCGGTGGCCAGGGCGTGCTGCTGAAGACGGGGCTCCACGACTACGAGTCGATGGAGATCCGCAACCCGGGCTCGATGAAGCTGGCGCAATCGGGCAACCCCGAGCGCTACGCCTGGGGTGTCGCCCGCAGCTTCATGAACTACCACACGCGCGAGACCCTCAAGCGCGGCGTCGCCTACGCCCAGCTCTGGCAGGCCTTCGAGGACGGCACCGGTCCCGAGCCGGACATCGACCTGCAGTTCGAGGTGTTCCGCTGGCTTGTGCCCCACATGGCGCAGATCTCAGCCCACACCCAGATCTACCAGGTGGTCGCAGAGTCCCTCTCGATGGTCGTGGAGGAGCTGAGCCTGCCCCTGTTCATCGACCACGGCACGATCGGCGCCTGGCGGCTCGGCTCCGAGATCAAGCGCCTCGACGTCGCCGCCCAGCTGGGCCCGCGCAACGTGGACGCTCCCTCGCGCGGCTTCATGGGCTGGTCCCAGAACATCCAACACGAAGGCTGGCGCGGTACCGCGGTGGGCTATCAGGACGCGGGCGTGAAGGACATCGGCTTCAACACCGACGCCCCCGTGATGCCCCAGGAGGAGCTGCAGCTGCAGGCGACCGTCGCCGTGCGCCATGGCTTCCGCGATGAGGCCATGCAGGCCGTGCGCGGGCTGACGATCATCCCCGCGCGCATCGCCAACATCAGCCACGAGACCGGCAGCCTCGAGGTCGGCAAGCACGCCGACATCCTGCAGATCACCGGCCACCCCGCTGACCCCCGCTCGGCCGTCGAGCGCGTCTGGATCGAAGGCCACCTGGTCTACGACGCCGAGGAGAAGCGCGAGTACTAGAGCCCCGATGACCGCCACCGTCTCCATCCTCCGAGCGCCCCTCGGAGTCTTCGGCGCCGCTGCCCTCTGGGCTGCGGGCGCGGGGACCTGCATGGGCGCCCAGGAGCCGGTGGGGGACACGTCCCCGGGCCTCGCCCTGCGCGCCGCCAAGGTGCTGGTGTGCAGCAGCGACGGCGAGCAGACCGTCGTTGACCACGGCACCGTGCTCAGCCGCGACGGCCGCATCGAGGCGGTCCTGCCGCGCGACGTCGAGGTGCCCGAGGGCTACGAGCTCGAGGACCTCGGCGACAGCTGGCTGATGCCCGGCATGATCGACCTGCACAGCCACATCGCAGGTCGCGGATACAACGACGCGGTCTACCAGGCCAACCCCGGCCTGCGCGTGAAGTGCACCGTCGTCCCCGGCAACGCCAACCTGCGGCGCGCCCTGGCCGGCGGCGTGACCACGATCCTCTACATCCCCGGCAGCGCCACGAACCTCGGCGGTGAGGGCATCCTGCTCAAGACCGCTCCGACCAGCTACGAGGACATGGTCGTGCGCGACCCGGGCTCGCTCAAGGTCGCCCAGGCAGACAACCCCAAGCGCTGGGGGTACGGCATGAACCGCATCATGCTGAACTGGACCGTGCGCGAGGCGTTCACCCGCGGCGTCGCCTACGCCAAGACCTGGGCCGCCTACGAGGCCGGCGACTGGGGCAAGGACGAGCCCGCCCCCGAGGTGAACCCGCAGTTCGAGGTTTTCCGCGCGCTCTACTCGGGCGCGGCCCAGATCTCGACGCACACCCAGGTGCACCAGGTCGTGCTGGCCTCGATGAACATCATGAAGGGCGAGTTCGGTCTCGACGTGTTCATCGACCACGGCACCTTCGACGGCTACAAGGCCACCGGCCGGGCGCTCGAGCTCGACGTCCCGGCGATCCTCGGCCCGCGCTCGATCAACATGCAGACCAAGGGTCGCGGCATCGACACCGACGGCGCGATCATGGGAGTCGCGGCCGAGTACCAGCGCCGCGGCATGACCGACATCGGCTTCAACACCGACGCCCCGGTGGTGCCGGCCGAGGAGCTGGCCCTGCAGGGCGCCATGGGCGCGCGCTTCGGCTTCCGCGATGAAGCGGGCGAGGTGGTCCGCGGCTTGACGATCGTGCCCGCCGAGGTGGCTGGCATCGACCACCGCGTGGGCAGTCTCGAGGCCGGCAAGGACGCCGACATCGTGGTGCTCGACGGCCACCCGGCGGACCCGCGCTCGGCGGTCACTCGCGTCTACGTCAACGGCGAGCTGTCCTACGACGCCCGCGAGGAGCGCCTCTTCTAATGGCAGCCCTCACGAGCTTGACCCTGCTGGTCGCCAGCACCTTGGTCCCCGGCGTCTCCGGCACCGGCGATGCGTACGCCGACGTGCGTCCGATCGAGATCCACAACGCGCCGGTCGCGACACCCTCCCTGGCGATCCGCTGTGGGCGTGTGCTGACGATGAACGCCGGCGACACGATCCTCGACCCGGGCATGCTGCTGGTCGAGAACGGCGACATCACCTACGTGGGCGCGCCGATCGACGTGCCCGCGGGCTTCGAGTCGATCGAGCTCGATGAGGCCTGGGTCACGCCCGGCTTCATCGACCTGCACTCGCACATCCACGCCGGCGGCTGGGGCGACACCAACGACATGGTGATGCCGACCAACCACGAGTTCTCGACGCGCCCGACGATCGTCGCCGGCAACCCGAACGTGCGCCGTGCCTGCGCGGCGGGCGTGACGACGATCTTCGGCATCCCCGGCAGCGGCACCAGCATCTCGGGCTTCGGCGTGCTGCTGAAGACCAAGACCGAGTCGACCTACGAGGGCGCCGTGCTCGCCGATCCGGGCGGCATGAAGGTCGCCCAGACCCACAACCCCGAGCGGCGCGCCGGGGACATCGGCGCCACGCGCGCTGGCCTCGGCTGGCTGCTCGAAGAGGTCAACGACCGCGCCGTGCAGGCGCGTGACACCGGCAGCTTCGACCCGGCCCTCGCCAACCTGACACGCATCCACGCCGGCGAGCTGCCGGTGCTGATCCACTGTGCGGGCAACGAGGGCGTCGCCAGCACCGTGCGCATGTGGAAGGGCCGCTACGACACGCGCTGCGCCGTCAGCCACGGGAGCTTCGATGGCTGGTACACGGCCGACTACGTGGCGTCGATGGGCGTGCCCGTCAACCACGGCCCGCGCACGTTCAACTTCAACCTAGGCATGAAGGAGGGTCGCATCGTCGGCACCTCTGCGGCCTACGTGGAGGCCGGCGTGCCTCTGTTCTCACTCAACACGGACGCACCCGTGATCCCCCAGGAGGAGCTCTTCCTCCAGGGTTCGGTCTCGGTCCACCACGGGGCGGATGCGTACACGATGTTGAAGGCCCTCACGATCCACCCTGCCCGGACCTTCGGGATCGAGGATCGCGTCGGCAGCCTCGAGGTCGGCAAGGATGCTGACCTCGTGATCTGGACCGGCGATCCTCTCGACCCGCGCACCCGCGCGGAGGTCGTCGTCATCGACGGCGAAGTTCAATACCAGCGGACCCACGATGGTCAGTGGTTCTGATTTCCTGACTCGACCATGAAGATGCGAAACCTCCTTGTTGGCTTGGCCTGTGTCCTTGGGACGCAAGCACCGCTCCTCGCCGCTCCGGCGAGCCCCACCCCCGACCTGTTCGCCCTCCGCGTGGGCCGTGCCGAGACGGTCTCCCAGGGCACGATCGAGCATGCGGTCATCCTGATCGAGAACGGCAAGATCATCACGATCGGCCAGGACCTCGAGATCGAGCGCGGCATCCGCGTGATCGATCGTCCTGACTGGGTGGTGACGCCGGGCTTCGTCAACTGCTACTCCCGCGCTGGCATGTCTAGCAGCGGCGGCAGCGGGACCCAGCCCGGTGTGCAGGCCTCGACCGAGCTGTACCCGCGCCAGCCGATCTACGGCGAGCTGCTCGAGGCTGGCGTGACGACCCTCGGTCTGTACCCCCCCGGCAACCAGATTCCCGGGCAGGCGGTGGTGGTCTCGACCGCCGGCGACTCGCGCGAGTCCATGCTGGTGCGCGAGGGCGCGTACCTCAAGATCTTGATGGAGTCGAACAGCAAGGCGAAGAAGACCCTGCGCGATGGTTTCGAGGAGGCTGACAAGCACCTCGAGAAGGTCACCGAAGCCCGTGAGAAGCACGAGAAGGCGAAGGAGAAGTACGACGACGAGCTGAAGAAGTGGAAGAAGTACGACGACGAAGAGAAGGCCAAGAAGAAGGAGCCCGTCGACCCGGGTGACTTCGTCGAGCCCGATCCCAGCGACGAGGCCGCCGCCTTCCTCGACCTTCGCGAAGGCGAGCTCAGCGCGATGTTCTCGATCCGCAAGGCGGGCGACTACCTGCACCTGATCGACGCCCTCGGCGAGGAGCAGATCAGCTGGTCCATGCGCGTGCCGCTGCGCAACGACATCGATCTGTACGAGGTCGCCGAGAAGCTCGGTGCCGACGAGCGCCAGGTCGTCGTTGAGCCGCGCCTGACCCTGATGCCCTGGACCGCGCGCGAGCGCAACATCCCGGCCGAGCTCGACCGCGCTGGTGCGCGCGTCGTGTTCATCCCCAACGGCGACGACCTGGGCAACCAGGAGAAGTGGCGCCAGCACGTCGGGCACCTCGTCAAGCGCGGCATGGACCCCCAGGCGGCCCTGGCCGCGATGACCCACGAGCCGGCCGTCCTGCTCGGTGTGGACGAGACCGTCGGGAGCCTCGGCGCCGGCAAGGAGGCGACGATGTTGTTCTTCGACGGCGATCCCTTCCAAGCATCGACCAACCTGAAGGCGGTGATGCACGCCGGCGACTTCGTGGAAGAGGCCTCGGCCCAGTAGGTGGAACCAGTGATGAAGACCATGAAGAAGCAACTCATCGGCGGGGCCCTCGGCCTCAGCCTCGCCCTCTCCTTCGCCGCGCCGAGCCTGGCCCTGCTTGCCGACGACCACGAAGAGGACAGCTACCTGGCCATCGTCGGCGGAGACATCTTCGCCGGCACCGGCGAGGTGCTGCGCGGCGCCACCCTGCTCTCCAAGAACGGCAAGATCGAGGAGATCGGCTACGAGCTGATCCTGCCCGACGGCTGCGAGACTGTCGACGCCCATGGCATGCGCGTCTACCCCGGCCTCGTGGCCCTGTCCGCGACCACGCGCCTGACCCAGGGCACCTTCGCGGCGGGCGTCGAGATCCACGACTTCGTGCCCCACGAGGAGCACTCCGAGATCTGTGGCGACTGCGGCAAGTCCTTCGAAGAGATCGTCCCGCCGGCCCTCGACCCGGGCGAGTTCTCGACCGAGCACCTGGCCACCGACGCCTTCCGCACGGACTTCGACGACTCGTTCGATCCGTTCAGTGGCTACATGGTGATGGCCCTCGGCAACGGCATCACGACGGTCCAGCAGTCGAGCGCGGCGGTCAAGCTGAAGCGCGGTGACATCTCGGGCGTCTCCCTCTCGGAGAAGACCCTCACCAGCCAGTCCTGGAGCGGCTCGAACCCGGCCGGCAAGGCCGACCTGCGTGAGAAGTTCCGCCTGGCGACCGAGTACCTCGCGGACTACCGCCGCTGGGAAGAGGCCGTCAAGAGCGACAAGGAGCTGAAGGAGCCCAGCAAGAAGGGCATCGACGGTCGCATCCTGGACATCCTCGAGGGCCGCACGATGGCGCGCTTCTCAGCCAACGAGCGCGCCGACCTGCTCGGCATCGCGCGACTTGCCCAGCAGTTCAAGTTCCGCCCGGTGATCCAGGGCTGCGTCGAGGGTTGGACCGTGGCCGAGGAGCTCGGCCGCGCCGGCGCCTTTGCCATCGTGACCCCGCGCACCCGTCGCGATCGCTCCGAGACCACCACCCACGAGGGCGGCTCGTCGATCGAGAACGCAGCAATCCTGACCCGCGCCGGCGTCCAGGTCGCGGTCGTCCCGGCCAACACCTCGATCGACATGGGCGGCATCAGTGGCCGTGACCTGCTCAGCCTGCCCCTCGAGGCCGGCTTCGCGATCCGTGGTGGCATGGACGAGCGCGCCGCGCTCGAGTCGATCACCGTCGTGCCCGCGCGCCTCCTGGGCATCGACCACCGCGTCGGCACCCTCGAGATCGGCAAGGACTGCGACGCGCTGATCACCGACGGTGACCTCCTGCACTACCAGACCTTCGTCCAGTACACGGTCGTCGAGGGCAAGCTGGTCTACGACAAGCAGGAAGAGGTCTTCTACTCCCACATCCGTCCCCGCCCCGAGGCGGCGGTCGACCCCGGCGAAGAGGTCTCTGGCGAGGTCGAATCGGTCGAGGTCGAGGAGATCGTCGAAGAGGAGTCCGACGAGGAGTAGGGCTTTTCCCCGTCTCCCCACAGGTTGTCCACAGCGCCTCAGTCAACGCAAGCTCATGCACTGCATGGGCTTGCGTTGTTTTGTGCACGCGTGCCGAACGCGTGCCTAACGGCCTCGCTGTGGGATGCCGCTGGCCTCGGCGAGGCCCTGGGTTATGCTTGCCGTCCCCTGCCTGGGGGCCGCCCGTGGGGCTTCTCGGCCCCCTGATCCGGACCCATCGATGACCCTGAGCAATCTCATGCGGGTGCTGGGTTCCAGCCGCCGCGACGGCCGGAACCTGAACCACGACGAGGCCTACCGCGCCTTCTCAGCCATCTTCTCGGGCGGTGAGTCCGACATCGCGATCGGGGCCTTCTTGACAGCGATGCGCTGGAAGGGCGTCACGATCGAGGAGCTGGTCGGCTTCGCCCAGGCCGCCCGGGACCAGGCCCGGCTGCCCTGCCAGGGGATGGAGGGCGTCGTCGCCGTCTGCCCGCCCCACGATGGCAGCGATCGTGTGCCCCCGATCGAGGTCGCCGGGTGCCTGATCGCGGCGGGCGCCGGCGCTCGCGTGCTCTTGATCACCGACCAGGGCCTGCCGCCCCGCCGTGGCCTGACCAGTGCCTGCGCCCTGCAGGAGCTTGGCGCTGGCATCACCTGGGACCCGACCGAGGCCGAGGACTGGATCTGCAAGGCGCGCTTCTCCGCCATCGCCGCCCCGGGCATGCTCCCCGGGTTGATGCACCTGCGCAAGGTGCGCGGCGAGCTCGGCGTGCGCACGCCCTTGTACACGGTGGAGAAGCTGCTCGCGCCGTCCTCGGCCGCGGTCGTGCTTGGCGCCCAGGAAGGCGCCGTGCTCGGGACCGCCGTCGAGGTGATGGTGGGCCTGGGCCATCCCCGCGGCATCACCATCCAGGGCGTCGAAGGCGGCGTCGTGCCCAACGTCCGGCGTCGCACCCGTGGCATCGAGCTCTCCGGCTCGAACCAGATTCCCTTGACCGTCGAGCCGGCGGACTTCGGCCTGAGCCAGAGCGCGGAGCCCGACCTGCCCATGTACGGGCCGCCAGAGGATGGCCAGGGCTCGGGCGACAACCCCCTCTTGTGCAAGGCCGCTGGTGACATCGTTCGCGGCGTCCTCGCGGGCGTCGAGGGTGCGGCCCGGAGCAGTGCGCTGCTGTCTGCCGCGGTGATCCTGAAGGCCAGCGGCCGTGTCATGACCTTGGCCGAAGGCGTCGACGCCGCGGTCACGTCCTTGGACTCGGGCGAGGCCAGCCGGGTCCTGTCCCTGCTCAAGGACCTGGCCAAGTGACGGACTGGTCTGGCCCGGGCCTGACCCTGGTGGTCGAGCCCGGTCTGTACAGCGTCCTGCGCCTCGACCCGGACAGCTCGACCCCGGACTGGTTCCAGAGGGCGCACACCCCGGGTTTTCGCGCCGAGCTGGCGACCCCGGCGGAGCGGACCTTGGTGCTGCCCTCGCCCGACGTCCCGACCAGCTTCGCCGGCCCCCGGGAGGAAGGCTTCCGAGGGATGCGGGTCGCCGCCGTCTTGGACTTCGCCCTGGTCGGCATCCTGGCCCGGCTCGCGACTGCCCTGGCCGAGGTCGGCGTCAGCCTCCTGGCCTTCTCGACCTTCGACACCGACTGGCTGCTGGTGCGCGAGGCCGACCTGGAGGTCGCGGTGGGGGCGCTGAGGCGCGCTGGCTACGGGGTCGAGTCGGACTCCTGAGCGCGGCTGTGGGGCTCGACCTGCCTAGTAGGTGCCCTGGAAACCCGCCTCGTGGGACCCTGACGTGAACGGTAGGGTAGAATCCCCTTCGACCGCGCACCTCCACCGATTCGAAGACCATGAGCACCACCACGATCACGCCCGACCAGACCATGGGCGAAATCATCGAGGCCATCCCGGCCGCCCGCCGCGCCCTCTTCCAGCGCTACCACATCGGCGGCTGCTCTTCCTGCGCCTACGAGCTGACCGACACCCTCGCGGCGGTCTGCAAGAACAAGAACATCCTGGACGTGAACGAGGTCGTCGAGCACCTGTACCGCGCCCAGGAGCTGGACGAGAACATGCAGGTGGACCCCTCCGAGGTGCGCGCTTGGTTGGAGGAGGGTCGTGACTTCACGTTCATGGACGTGCGCACCGAGACCGAGCGGGTCTCGCCGATGATCCCCGAGGCCGAGGTCTTGGAGTTCGCGCGCTCGTCCGAGTACCTGGCGATGGACAAGACGCGCATGTGGGTGTTCGCCTGCGAGGATGGCGGCAAGTCGATCGACGTGGCGGCCTACTTCGCGGGCCACGGCTTCGAGCAAGTGCGCGTGCTGCGTGGCGGCTTCCCCGCCTGGAACGCCTGAG
>JARGPD010000146.1 GCA_029212845.1 Planctomycetota bacterium | reverse complement strand
CCATGTCTAGCGCGGGGGGGGCCTCGTGGGGGGGCCCGGGCTGCGAGCAGGGGCGGGTGCGGGGGGGGGGGTGCCCCGCGGGCACCGCGGGCGGGCCCGGAGCCACGCCCCGGGGGGATCGACTAGATCCCGTCGTCGACGAAGCCGCTGGTCGAGCCTTCGATGGTGATCATGCCGGTGCCGCGCTCCGCGTAGATGAGGCGCACCTCGCCCTCGAACTCGAGTCGAGCTTCGAGGATGTCACTGGTCTCGCCGATCGGTGACAGGACGATGGTGTCGTCCTGGCCGGCCTGCAGCTCGGTGATGCGCAGGCCCTCGAAGACCGCGTCGATCGAGTAGCGGCGCACGAAGGGCCGGCCGGTGCGCGGGTCGTCGATCGGCTCGCCGGTGCGGGTCACGACCTCGTAGCCGTCGCCATCCTCGAAGAAGCGCAGGAAGAGCACCTCGTGGGAGTAGGCGGCTCGGTTCTGGGCGGTGCGCAGGTCACGCGCCATGAGCACAGCCCCGTTCTCGAGGGTCACGCTGGCGCGCTCGAAGAACATCGGGATGCCGACCATCGCCAAGCCCGAGAGGCCCACGAGCAGCAGGATCAGGTGCAGCATCGTGAAGCCGCTGACCGCACGTCGGGCGGCTCGAAGTTGGGGCATGGTCTAGAGGGAGTAGTAGGGCTCCCCAGAGACTACCGAAGCGCCCTTGCAGTTGGGGCGCAGCTCTCCGGTCGCCGGCTTGTAGTACCAGCCGGTGGTGCCGTCAGCGGCTTCCGGGAAGGGCTCGGACTCGAGCAGCAGGCGCACGGACTCGAGGCCGTTGATCGGGTTCTTCGGCAGGCCGAGCTCGAGGTAGGGCCCGAGCTCGCGGCTGCCGAGGATCGGCTGGCCGACGTTGCCCCACTCGTCGCTCCAGAGGGTCATCTGGCGCTTGAAGTTGACGCCGGAGGGGGCGCCATGCAGCCAAGCACCGGCACGTCCGGGTCCGTAGCCGGGCCAGACGTGGTGCTCGGCGCGGTACTCCTCGAGGGCTCCGCGGTAGTAGTCCACCTGGTACTGGAGCTGGGTGAGCTTGGCGAGGCCCTCCATGTTGCTGACCTTGGGGGTCAGGTTGGGGACCGCCATGATGCCGAGGGTGCCAGCCATCACGGCCACCAGCCCATACTCGACCACCCGTGGGCGTCGGGAGGGCTTCTCGGGCTCCGTCTGGCCCCGCTGGGGACTAGGTCCGAAGACCTGGGGGACGACGTTGGTGGTGCTGTTGGGGGACTGGCCGGGTTGGTTCATGGTGCTCACAGGTGGTGGTTCCGAGGGTCCTGTCGACCGTTGTCATCCATCCCTTGAGCGTTTGCAGGTTGTCAAAGAGGGGTTGTCCGCGGCTCGACCCGACCCCCCCAGGTCGAACCCATGCCTCAGGCCGTGTAGCAGGATCCAGAAGACCGAGCCGCGGACACCAAGAGGACGCTCGGGACCGGCCCTGGTTGCAGGCCAACCGCCAACTTTCCGCCGGGCCCCACTCGCAGGGGCTCGACGCCGTGACGGGTGCTCGAGGCAGGAGGCTCGTGGAACGTGCTATGTAGCCCGTGGCCGGTCGCCGGTGGCCCGCAGCCGGTGGCCCGCAGCCGGGGAGCCCGAGCCCGTTTCCTTCCGGGCCTCCGCGCGGGATCCACCGCCCCCACCCACCCAGGGATGACGAACGGGGGTGGGCCTGGTGACAGGGGACTTGGGAGGAAGAGCCTAAAATTCGGCCTGGCAAGCGGTTGCGCGGCCGCTGGAAAGCCATGGAGCGGAAGCGGGTCGAGTGCGGGGCCGGCGGGGGGGCGAGGCCCCATCGTGAGCGGGGGCTGGGCTGCTGGGCTGCCGGCCTCGCGCCTGGGGACGAGCGGCTGGGACCGTGATGGGGGCGAGGTGTGCGGCTGGACAGGTTAGGCTGTGCGCCCGGGTAGCCGCCCCGTGCTCCTGGACAGGGCTGGAGGCGCTGGGCATGGGGCCCCTAGGGCCGACGAGCACGAACACGATGAGCACAACGGACGATCCCCTCGAGGGCAGCGCGCGCGACTCCCTTGTCCTTGGGGGCGAGGCGGGCGATCGGGCGCCGCTGCCGGCCGAGGCGGGCTGGGACCGGGGCGAGCGGCCGGCCTTCCTCTTCCGCCTGGCGGCCCATGCTGCGGGCCTGCTCGGCATGCTCGGCATCGGTTGGGCCTGCGCCACGGGCTTTCTGGTCGCTGACCTCGCGCTGGACCTGGGCATGAACACCGACGAGGGCGACCCGATCCTGCCCTTCATGCTGTGGCTCGCCCTGCCGCTGGTCGTGCTCTCCTTGGTCACGATCGGAGTGGCCCTGAACAGCTCCACCCGCTGGGCCCGCCACCGACCTTACTCCGCGATGCTCGGCGCCAACTACCTGTTCCTGGCCCTGGCCCTCCTGGTCGCCATCCTGGCCTGGCCGAGCGCCTGAGCCCCACACCCGCCGAGCACCCAGCATGAGCCCCCTTCCCGCCTGCCCGCCACGCCCGTCCTGCGTCTCCAGCGACGCACCGCCCGGCGCCCAGCACATCGAGCCCCTCGCGTTCGGCGCGCGCACGGGCGCGGCCTGGACCGCCCTTGTCGCCCTGCTCGAGCGCACCCCCCGGGTCGAGCTGGTCGAGGTCACAGGCACCACCATCCACGCGGTCTTCACCACGCGACTCCTGCGCTTCCGCGACGACGTGAACCTCGAGCTGCGCGAGGCCGACGGCCTGGTCGCCGTGCGCAGCTGCTCGCGCGTGGGCCACTCCGACCTCGGCACGAACCGCCGGCGGGTCGAAGCCCTGCGCGAACAGCTGACCGCCGCCCTGGCCGGCTAGCTCACCTGCACGAGCGACCCAGCGCCGCTAGGATCCCAATCCGACCGAGTCGATCGCCTGGGCACCACCTCACGTGCTCCGGCTCGCCCCCGACCACCAAGGACCGCGCCCCGATCCATTCGTCTTCTCGATGGATATGGCCCGATTTATCGACTGGAGCAATCGTGAGCCCAGGGCGATCCTTGGTGTAGCCCCAGCGGGCCTTCCCCTTGCCAAGAGCGAGAGAGCACTCTCCGAGGACCAACCATGAAGCCGAACCAGCTGACCTCCGCCAACGGATCCCCCGTTCCCCACGACGACCTCAGCCAGACGGTCGGGCCGCGTGGCCCCGTCGCGGCCGACAACTTCCATCTGTTCGAGAAGCTCGCTCACTTAACCGCGAGCGCATCCCCGAGCGCGTCGTGCACGCGCGTGGCACCGGTGCCCATGGGCGCTTCGAGCTGACCCGGGACCTGGCCGAGTACACGATCGCCGACTGCCTCCTGGGCGTCGGCAAGCAGACCGACGTCTTCGTGCGCTTCTCCACCGTCGGCGGCGGCCAGGACTCCAGCGACTACGCCCGGGACCCCCGCGGCTTCGCGATCAAGTTCTACACCGAAGAGGGCAACTGGGACCTGGTCGGCAACAACACGCCGGTCTTCTTCCTGCGCGACGGGATCAAGTTCCCCGACTTCATCCACAGCCAGAAGAAGAACCCGCGGACCAACCTCCCGGACCCCGCAGCGATGTACGAGTTCTGGGCCAACAGCCCCCAGTCCCTGCACCAGGTCACGATCCTGATGTCGGACCGCGGCATCCCCGCCTCGTACCGCCACATGCACGGCTTCGCCTCCCACACGCTCAGCCTCTGGGATGCGCGCGGCCAGCGCACCTGGGTCAAGTGGCACTTCAAGTCCGACCAGGGCATCCAGTGCCTGACCGCGGAAGAAGCCGCCAAGCGCCCGCTCCACGGGGCCCAGGCCGACCTGGTCGAGGCGATCGAGCGCGGGGACTTCCCCTCGTGGACGGTCAAGGTCCAGACGATGAGCGAGGACTTCGCGCGCGTGGCCGACTTCGACCCCTTCGACGTCACCAAGGTCTGGCCCCACGCCGACTTCCCGCTGGTCGAGGTCGGCAAGCTGACCCTCGACCGCAACGTCGAGAACTACTTCGCGGAGACCGAGCAGGCGGCCTTCAGCCCGAGCAACGTCGTGCCGGGCATCGGCGTGTCCCCCGACCGCATGCTGCAGGCGCGGCTGGTGTCCTACCCCGACGCCCACCGCTACCGACTCGGTGCGAACTTCCAGCAGATCCCGATCAACGCCCCGCGCTCGGTCGTCCAGACCTACCAGCGCGATGGCGCCTTCGCGGGCACCGGGCTGCCGGCCGACGGCTCGGTCAACTTCTACCCGAACGATCGGGCGGCGAGTGGTGCGCCGAGCCCGGACCCGATGGTCAGCGAGCCGCCCTTGCCGACCGAGGTCCAGGCCGCCATGACCTGGCACGACAACCGCCAGGACGACAACTTCAGCCAGGCCGGCGCGCTCTTCCGGATCATGAGCGCCGACCAGCAGCAGCAGCTGTTCGGCAACATCGCCGGCGGCCTCGTCCACGCGACCCCAAGCGTGCAGGAGCGCATGCTGGCGCAGTTCGAAGCGGCCGACCCGGCCTATGCTGCGGGTGTCGCCGCGGCCCTCGAGGCCGCCGGGTAGCCACCAGCCGGGAACCTCGCAGACACCACGAGACCCCCCCCTCGGAGCTGCTCCGGGGGGGGTCTTGTGCTTCCGTGGCACGACCCTCGGCAAGTCCCAGGGGCGACGTCCGGCGGGCCGGCGCGAGGCCGCTAGGCGATGTGCGACAGCTCGGCGACCGTGAACTCGGCGATCGCGCCGTCGGTGGCGCTGCGGAAGGCGGCGAGGTGCGCCGCGGCCATGTGGTCCTGCCACAGCTCGCGCGACTCCCAGTTCTCGAAGAACAGGAACCTGTCCGGGTCTTCGTTGTCCTGGTGCAAGTCGTACTGCAAGCAGCCGGCTTCGGCGCGCGTGGGCGCGATCAGCTTCTCGAGCTCGGCGCGCACGAGGTCGCGCTTGTCGGGGGCGCAGGTGATGTTGGCGACGATGGTGAGCTTGGACATGGGCATGGGGGGTGGTGGAGAGGAGTGGCGAGGGATGCAGCGCCAGAGCAGCGCGGTGGCAGCGCGATCGCTCGCGTGTGCTGCCGGCTCGGCTCAGGCCTCGAAGCCGTCGAGCACGGTCTTGCCGATGGCGGTGCCGCTCTCTTGCAGCTCCATGGCGCGGCGCAGGTTGGCGACGCTCATCGGGCCGAAGTGCTCGCGCACGGTCGAGACCAGGCGGCCGTCGTCGAGCATGTCAGCGACGCGGCACAAGAGCGCGCGCTGGGCGTCCATGTCCGCCGTCTGGAACATCGAGCGCGTGAACATGAACTCCCACGCCAGGGTCAGTGCCTTGAGCTTGAGCGGCCCGATGTCGAGGCCTCGGGGGTCGTCGATCAGGGCGACCGTGCCGCGCGGCTGGATCAGCTCGGTGATCGCGCCGATGTGCTTGTCGGTGTGGGTCAGGGCCGCGACAAAGCGCGGCGCGATGTCGAGCGCGGCCAGCTCCTCGTCGAGCGGGTTGCGGTGGTTGACCACGTGGTCGGCGCCCATCTCCTTGACCCACGCGCGCGTGTCGGCTCGCGAGGCGGTCGCGATCACGGTCAGCTTGGTGAGCTGCTTCGCCAGCTGGATCAGGATCGAGCCCACGCCACCGGCGCCACCGACGACGAGCAGGGCCTCGCCCTCGCCGCCGCCCTCCTCGAGCCGGAAGCTGTCGAACAGCATCTCCCAGGCGGTGATCGCCGTCAGCGGATGTCCAGCCGCCTCGGCGAAGCCGAGGGACTTGGGCTTGCGGCCGACGATGCGCTCGTCGACCAGCTGCAGCTCGGCGTTCGAGCCCGGGCGCGTGATGTCGCCCGCGTAGAAGACCTCGTCGCCCACGGCGAAGCGCGTCACCTCGCTGCCGACCGCGGTCACGACTCCCGCCGCGTCCCAGCCGAGCACGCGGTGGTCGCCTTCGGGCGCCCGGTTCTCGCGCACCTTGACGTCGACGGGGTTCATCGAGACGCCGCGCACCTCGACGAGCAGGTCGGCCGGACCCGGTGTCGGCGCCTCGAGCTCGAGCTCGACGAGTGCGTCCGGGTCGGACAGGGGGCAGGCCTTGGTGTGGACGATGGCTTTCATGGTTGGACTTTTGGTGGGGGCTCGCCGGTGGGGTGGGCGAGGACGGAAGGCGCCGAAGCTTGGCTCGGCGCGGGGGTGGTGGTCGGAGTCTTGGGGGGAGGCACGGCGTCGCGGGTCGTTCTCGCGCACGGCGGCTTGCGGCCTCCTCCCAGGGCGCCTAAGGTAGAGCCCACAAACCTATGGGCAAGTACCTACATTTTTGTAAGTAAGCTTCCCGGCACCAAGAGCGGCGACCATGGCACGAAACTACAACTGGAAAACCGGCTGCGACGTGGAGGCGACCCTCAGCGTCATCGGTGGCCGCT
Organism: Planctomycetota bacterium; assembly: GCA_029212845.1. Taxonomy (GTDB): domain Bacteria; phylum Planctomycetota; class UBA1135; order UBA1135; genus JARGPD01. Next base: position 4,449 of record JARGPD010000146.1, on the reverse strand, counting down.
GGAAGCCGATCCTGGTTTGCCACCTCTTGCAGGGCAGGAAGCGCTTCGGCGAGCTGCGCCGGCTGACCCCCAACGCGACCGAGCGCATGATCACCCTGCAGCTGCGCGAGCTCGAGGCCGACGGCGTCCTCTCGCGCACCGTCTTCGCCGAGGTCCCGCCGCGCGTCGAGTACGCGCTCACCGACTTCGGCCGGTCCCTCGATCCCATCCTCGCCCAGATGCAGGCTTGGGGCAGCGCCTTCAAAGAGCGCATGCTGGCGGCCGAAGTCCCCAAGCCCTAGCCCACCATGCAGACCCTCGAACCCCAGCTGCTCGCGACCCCCGTCACGGGCCGCAACCTCACCGGCACGACCCTCGGCGACCAGCTCCGAGCCGCGCCGACCCTGGTCGTCTTCCTGCGGCACTTCGGATGAACCTTCTGCCGGCGTGACCTCGCGGAGCTCCAGGAGCGCGCGCAGCAGGGCGACCTGCCGCAGCTGCTGCTGGTGCACCTAGGCACCCCCGACGAGGCGGACGCCTTCCTCGGGGAGCGCTGGCCCGAGGCGCGTGCCGTCTCGGATCCCGACCGCAAGCTGTACCGGGCCTTCGGGCTCGGTCGCTGGAGCGTCTTCCAGCTGTTCGCGCCGCGCGTGCTCCTGGCGGGGCTGCGCGCTCGAGGCTTCGGAGTCGGCAAGCCGGTGGGGGACCCCATGGCACGCTCCGGCTGGTTCTTGGTCGAGGACGGCCGGGTGACCTGGAGCCAGGTCCACGCCCACGCGGGTGAGGCGCGGCGCTTCGACGAGCTCGTCGCGGCCTACGCTCGCGGCTAGTCGCGGGCGGCTTCGTCCGCCTCGGGGTCCCCGTCCGCCTCGGCTGGGTCGCGCTGCGGGAGGGACCCCGGATCACTGGCCCGGGGCTCCGCTGTCGTGGGACGGCTGGCGAGGAAGGCGGTCAAGGCCAGGCCGAGGACCGCGAGCAGGGCGCGCAGCCCGGCGGCCTCTACGGCCCAGATCGAATAGCCGAAGGTCAAGGCGATCAGGCCGAAGGCCTTGCGCTTGGCGCGGCTCGGGATCGAGCGGTCGCGCTCCCACTGCTCGACGTAGGCCCCGAAGATCGGGGCGCGCTTGAGGCGCCGATGGAAGCTCGGTGACGACCGCGCGAAGCAGGCGCCGGCCAGGAGCAGGAACGGCGTGGTCGGCAGCACCGGCAGGAAGGCGCCGAGCGCGGCGAGGCCGGTGAGCAGTGAGCCGAGGCTGACCAAGAGCCAGCGCAGGGGGCCGTGGGACTCGGCCGGGGGCTGTGAGCCGTTGGGCCCTAGCGGATCGACCAAGGCTTCGCTCCTCTCGAGGCGGCGTGCCCCGCGACGTGCAGGCTCGGCGGGGAGACCAGGCGCGCGGGCCGGGCTTCCAAGGCCGAGTCCTCGGGGGGCGCCTGCTCGGCCCGCTCGAAGACCCGCCGAAGTCCCCCGAGCCGCAGGGCTCTCCTGGTGGCCTCCATGGCAACCCCAGCGGGGGGAGCGGGCAGCGCGCCGCAGCTGCGAGCAGACCTCGCGGGCACACGAGTGCCGTCGCTGGTCGGCGGGAGGGAGCGGTTGGGTGCGGCCATCGCCCCAGTCTAAGGGCTTGGGCCATGGCCGCCTCGTCGGTGGACTCTAGAGCATCCGCCCCGTGTGCCCGAGCGGGCGTTCCGGTGCGGGACCCTGGCAGCAGCTTTGCGCGTCGCGGTGGAGCGGCGCAGGGTGCGCGAGGTGGAGCCGCGTGGCAGGTGCTGGCGGGCGCGAGCCACCGGCGTCGACGGTGGGCTCCCGGTGGCACTCGGCCCAGTGCTGCTGTGGGGGGCGTCCATCGAAGCAGCCGATGGGTGCGATCGGCGGATCCGATTGGGCTCGGGCCGCGTGGCGCGCGATGCTATGGACCACGACAGCGGCCACGGGCTCTCCCCCGCTTGGATGGAGAGCCTGGCCGCTCAACCCTTACCTTGATGTGCCGACGACCCCCCGCTCGACCTGAGCGGAGTCGCGACACAGCCACCTGGTCCTGCTACCTGCGCGACCGCGCAGGGCCCGCCCGAAGCCGATCACGGCGGCGGGCGCGGACCCACCTTCGAAGCCTGCCCGGCGACGGGCACGGCGCAGCCAAACCAACCGAGACCATGACCAACACGCAACACTCGAACCGGGACTGGTGGCCGAGCCAGCTGAACCTGGACGTGCTCCACCAGAACTCTCCCATGGGCAACCCGCTGGGTGAAGAGTTCGACTACGCCGCGGCCTTCGCGAGCCTCGACCTAGCGGTCTTGAAAGAGGACATCGCGGAGGTGATGACCACGTCCCAGGACTGGTGGCCGGCGGACTGGGGCAACTACGGCCCGCTGTTCATCCGGATGGCCTGGCACAGCGCCGGCACCTACCGCGTCGCCGACGGACGCGGCGGTTCCTCCGACGGCACCCAGCGCTTCGCGCCGCTCAACAGCTGGCCCGACAACGCCAACCTGGACAAGGCCCGGCGGCTCCTGTGGCCGATCAAGCAGAAGTACGGGCAGAAGCTGTCCTGGGCAGACCTGATGGTGCTGGCGGGGAACGTTGCGCTCGAGCAGTCGGGCCTCGAGACCTTCGGCTTTGCCGGCGGACGCGAGGACGTGTGGGAGCCCCAGGACGATGTCTTCTGGGGCCCCGAGAGCGAGTGGCTCGGGGACGAGCGCTACTCCGGCGAGCGCGAGCTCGACAACCCGCTCGCCGCCGTGCAGATGGGCCTCATCTACGTGAACCCCGAAGGCCCCAATGGCAAGCCGGATCCGCTGCTGGCGGCCCACGACATCCGCACGACCTTCGCGCGCATGGCGATGAATGACGAGGAGACCGTGGCGCTGATCGCGGGCGGTCACACGCTCGGCAAGGTGCACGGCGCCGCGAGTCCCGAGGGCACGGTCGGGCCCGAGCCCGAGGCTGCCCCGCTCGAGGCCCAGGGTCTGGGTTGGCTCAGCACCCACGGCAGCGGCAAGGGCGCCGACACGATCACCAGCGGTCTCGAGGGCGCCTGGACCCAGACGCCGAACCGGTGGTCGAGCCTCTACTTCGACAACATGTTCCGCTACGAGTGGGAGCTCGGGAAGAGTCCGGCGGGCGCCTACCAGTGGTTCCCGAAGGGCGCCGAGAAGACCGTCCCGGACGCACACATCGCGGGCCAGAAGAACCTGCCGATCATGCTGACGACGGACCTCTCCCTGCGCGAGGACCCGATCTATGGACCGATCTCTCGACGCTTCTACGAGCACCCGGACGAGTTCAACGCGGCCTTCGCACGCGCTTGGTACAAGCTGACCCACCGCGACATGGGGCCGGTCTCGCGCCTGCTCGGCCCCGAGGTCGCGCCCCCGCAGCTGTGGCAAGACCCGGTGCCGGATGTCGATCATGGGCTGATCGACGCCGCCGACATCGCAGGCCTCAAGGCAGAGGTCCTCGCCTCGGGTCTGACCGGCGCGCAGCTGGTCTCGACCGCCTGGGCTTCGGCCTCGACCTATCGGGACAGCGACAAGCGCGGCGGTGCCAACGGCGCGCGCGTGAGGCTCGCCCCGCAGATGGGCTGGGCGGTCAACGACGCCGACACCCTGGCCCAGGTGGTCGCCACCCTCGAGGGGATCCGCGAGGGCTTCGACCGGGCCCAAGCCGGCGACAAGCGCGTCTCCCTGGCGGACCTGATCGTGCTCGGTGGCTCTGCTGCCGTGGAGGCGGCGGCCAAGCGAGCGGGCTTCGATGTCGAGGTTCCCTTCGCGCCGGGCCGCACCGACGCGACCCAAGCGATGACCGACGTGGAGTCCTTCGAGGTGCTCGAGCCCAGGACCGACGGCTTCATCAACTATGCGGCCGAGGACTTCGGCGGTCGCCTGGAAGAGGCGCTGGTCAACCGCTCCAACCTCTTGACCTTGAGCGCTCCGGAGATGACCGTGCTGGTCGGTGGCATGCGCATGCTGGGCACCAACCACGGGGGCACTCGCCATGGCGTCTTCTGTGAGGCGACGGGCAAGCTGACGAACGAGTGGTTCGTCAACCTGCTGGACATGGGCGTCGAGTGGGAGCCGGCCGACGGGGGGACCTTCGTGGGTCGCGACCGGTCGACCGGGGAGGCCCGGTGGACGGCGACCTCGGTCGACCTGATCTTCGGCTCGAACTCGCAGCTGCGCGCGATCGCCGAGGTCTACGCCAGCGAAGACGGCCAGGCCAAGTTCGCCCAGGACTTCGCGGCTGCGTTCGGCAAGGTCATGCAGCTCGACCGCTTCGACCTAGCGCCCAGCGCCCGCTAGGACAGCCGTGTGCGAGGTGCGCGAGCCCGCCGGCACGCCAGGGGCCCGCGGGCGCCCCCCGCGGGCACCCCGAGGGTCACCCCCCGCCCGGGGGGGCCCGGCCCAACACCAACGCCGAACACCACAAAGCAGAACACCACAACAGCAACCAGCTGGGCACCCCCCACAACG
>JARGPD010000145.1 GCA_029212845.1 Planctomycetota bacterium | reverse complement strand
CTGCCGCTCCCGCTGCTGTTGCTGTTTCTCCCGTTGCCGTGACCGCCGTGGTCGCCGTGACCGCCGTGGTCGCAGTTGCTGTCGTTGCTGCCGTTGCTGCCGCTGTTGCTGCTGCCGCTGGCGTCTTCGTCGTTGCTGCGACCGGGGCTGCCATGCCGGGTGGTGCGGAGCTGGAGCGGGGACTCGTCGGCGGTCGTGCGCTGCAGCATGAGGGAACCTTGCTTGGCAGCGGCGCTCGCTCCGCGGCATTGCTCGAGGTGCTCGGCCAGGCGCTGGCGCGGGGTGGCGGTCAGGGACTCTAGGGCGATCTGATCGAGGGCGGCCTCGCCCGCGATGCGGCGTGGGGCTCGGCGGGCGGGGGACTTCAAGAGGTGCAGGCGCCAGAGCAGCTCGGGACGCGTGCGGTCGAAGGCGTCGAGGGCGCCGGTGCGGATCAGGGCCTCGGCTTCGTCCCGGGCGAGGTTCGTGCGCTCGAGCAGGTCGGGCAGGGAGAGGAACGGACCTTCGGCCTCGCGACCCTCGAGGATCGCGCGGATGGTTGTCTCGGAGAGCCCCTTGATCTGACCGAGGCCCGCGCGCAGACCCGGCCAGCCCGGACCACCCGGCGGGTGCTCCGAGCGTGGACCCGCTGGAAGCCGACCTGCCACACCAGCCGCACCAGCCGCAGCCGCCGGCGTGCGGCCGAAGCCGCCACCGCGTCCCTGGGGCACGCGGGCGAAGGCGTAGTCGGCGCCGCTCTTGTTGACGTCGGGCCCGAGGATCGCGGCGCCGAGCCGGCGCGCCTCCTCCACGTACACGCGCTGGGCGTAGTAGCCGGTGTGGCTGGCTAGGAACGAGGCCAGGAAGGCCACCGGGAAGTGGGCCTTGAGGTAGGCCGTGCGGTACGAGATGCGCCCGTAGGTGACCGCGTGGGCCTTGCAGAAGCCGAAGGCGGCGAAGTTGGCGATCAGCTCCCAGACGTGGCTGGCCTGCTTGGCGGTCACGCCGTGCTCGGCGGCGCCCTCGAGGAAGCGCGCCTCGAGCTCGTCGAGCTCTGGCTGGCGGTGCTTCGAGAGGGCGCGCCGCAGGCGGTCGGCCTCGGCCATGGTCATGCCGGCGAGATCGACCGCCACGCGCATGACGTCCTCCTGGTACAGCATCACGCCGAAGGTGTCGGCGAGGGTGCCTTCCAAGAGCGGGTGCGGCGGCGTGGGCTGCTCGAGGCCGCGGAAGCGCCGCACGTAGGCGTCCTTCATGCCCGAGCCCGCGGGGCCGGGCCGGATCAGGGCGATCGCCTGGATCACGTCGTCCATCGTGCGCGCCGCGGTCTGCTTGAGCAGGTTGCGCATGCCCGGCGACTCGACCTGGAAGCAGCCGATCGTGCGGCCGGTCGAGAGCAGCTCGCCGGTGGCTGCGTCGTCCTCGGGGATGCTGGCAAGGTCGAGCTCGACGCCGCACTCGTCGCGCAGGAGCTTGAGGCAGTCGTCGAGCACGGTCAGCGCGCGGTTGCCGAGCAGGTCCATCTTGACCAGCCCGATGGCCTCGACCCCGTCCTTGTCGAACTGGGTCACGACCGACCCCTTCGCGGCGCGGGCGCAGGCGGTGTGCTCGGTGATCGAGCGCGGCGCGACGACGACCCCACCCGGATGCAGGCCCATGTGGCGCGGCACCTCGAGCAGGCTCGCGGCGGCGACCAGGGTCGCTTCGAAGCGCGCGAAGGGGAAGCTCTTGCACTCGGGCAGGTTGGCGACGGCCTGGGCGACGGGGTTGTCGGCCAGGTGGGCTAGGCGGGGTGGCGGCTGGCGCCAGGACGAGCGCGGCGGCACGCCCCAGGGCAGGCGCTTGGACCAGCGGTTGAACTCGGCCGGCGCGAGCCCGACCGCCAGGGCCGCCTCGCGGAAGGCCGAGCGCAGCCCGAAGGTGCCGAGGGTCGAGATCATCGCCGTGCGCGTGGCCCCGAAGGTCTCGTAGACCGCGTCGAGCACCTCGTCCCGCCGCCGCCAGCAGAAGTCCAGGTCGATGTCGGGGCGGTCCTTGCGCGTCGGATTGAGGAAGCGCTCGAAGGGCAGCCGGTAGCGGATCGGGTCGGCGTCGGTCAGGCCCAGGCAGTAGGCCACCAGGCTGTCGGCGGCCGAGCCGCGGCCGACGCAGGGGATCGCGTTGCGCCACGCGAAGCCGGCGATCTTGTGCACGAGCAGGAAGTAGGCCGCGAAGCCCAGGGAGTGGATCGCACCGAGCTCCATCTCGAGGCGCTCGACCACCGGCGGCGTGATCGGGCGGTAGCGCTCGGCCGCACCGGCGAAGGCTAGGCGCGTCAGCTCGGAGTAGGCGCTGCTGCCGGCGCCGAGGTCGAGCTCGGGGAAGATCACGCCGCCCAGGGGTGGGGTGTGGGTGCAGGTGTCGGCGAGGTTGCGGCTGCGCGCGAAGAGGGCCTCGACCGCCGAGTGCGCATCAGGACCGGCAGCGACGGGGGGACCTGCTTCGTCGGCCACGTTCGTGTGGGCGGCGAGGTCCGCGGCCGCATCGCCTTCGAAGGCCGCGAGCAGCTCGGCGTAGGGGGCATAGACCTCGCGCAGATCGTCGCTCGCCATCAGGTGCGACGGCTCGGGTGCGAGCCAGTGCTCGGGCACGTGCTCGATGAGCGCGTTGCCGCGGATCGCGGCGCGCACGCGATGGGCCTCGCTGCCATCGGCCCGGGCGAAGTAGGTGTCCGGCGCGGCGACCAGCGGCAGGCCGTGGGCGCGGGCCGTGGCGACGAGCCCGAGCACCACGGCCGCGCTCGGCCGTGCTGGGGAGGGCGTCTTGTTCGCGTCGAGGAAGTCGACCTCGTCGCGGTCGGGCTGCTCCGGCGGATCGAACAGGCTCCAGGCGCGCGCCTCGTCCGTCGCGCCCCGCCGCGCCAGCCCCGACGGCGGCGCGGGCAGCGCGGCGAAGAGCTGGCCACCGTCGCCCGGCTCGCCGACCGCCAGCCGCCCGGCCAGGCCTAGCACCAGCCGCGGGTGGTCGACCAGGAAGACCAGGCCGTCCTGGAACTCGAGCACGGCCTCGATCAGGTCGAAGGTGGCGGCCTCGAGCTCGGCCGGCTCGACGCCGCCCGGGTCCGCGCCCAGCTTGCGCGCGGAGACCAGCTTGCAGAGGCTCGCCCAGCCGGCCTCGTCCCGCACCAGCGCCACCACGCGCCCTGGGCGCCCCTGGGCGTCGCTCAGCTCGGCCCCGACGATCGGGCGCGGCGGTCGGGGCAGCTGGGACGCGTCGCCCCCAGCGGCGTCCCAGGCCGCCCACAGGCGCGCGTGGGCCTGCAGGAACTCGACGATGCCGGCCACCGAGTCCACGTCGCACAGGGCCAGGCTGCCCAGCCCGAGCTCGGCCCCGCGCGCCAGCAGCGCAGCGGGCGAGTCGACGCCGACGAGCAGCGAGTGGTGCCCGTGGACGCGCAGGGCGGCGGGGGGCGGTGGGCTTGGGGTGGGGCGTGGCATGTGGGGGCTGACCATGGGGCATGGCGGCACCTCGCAACCTAACATCGACCTAACGGCTGTCCAGTCCGGGCCGGTCCCCGCGGGCTGGATCGGGTCGCGGACGCGTCCCAAGCTGGCCCGGCACAGGGGCTTCGGACGCCTGGGAAATCGCGGGGTCGCGGGCTGCGGATCGAGGCCCCTGGGCGGACTTGGGGGCGGGGCTGGAGCGGCGCCGCCGTGGCGCACCTCTCCAGCCTCCCACCACTCGCCGCCACCCTCGCCAGGAACACCGACCACCATGGCCCCGCTCACCAACACCCCGGAGCTCGCACCGACCCCCGAGCTGCTCGCTTCGATCGACCTCGACCAGCGCCCGGCCGCCTACTTCGGGACCAGCGAGGAGCTGCTCGCGAACATCTTCGGCGACGAGCGTCGCGAGGCCGTGCGCGCCCAGCTGGCCGCCGGCCGAGGCACCGACGTGCCCGAGCCGAACTTCGCCAGCGAGCTCGACGAGGACCTGCGCCAGTTCGCGGGGCAGCTGAACCCGACCTGGATGGGGGGCGAGTACCTGCCGCCCCTGCTCGAGGGCGAGGTCGAGATCGCGCGCGTGCGGCTCGACTCGACCACCGCCGACGTGATCAGCGTGCGCGCGCGGCCCGACGTGGCCGGCATCCGCTACCGCGTCGTCGACGAGTACATGGAGGACCACGACTTCCGGCTGGCGCGGGAGACCTCGGACGGGCCCCTGTCCCTGGCCGAGCTGGTCGCGCTGATCGACAGCGCCGACAACGGTAGCGGCCATGGTGCCGAGCGCGGCGCCCATGGGCTGGTCGTGCCGCACTGGCTGGGCGAGTGGGACCTGCATGGCGAGCTCGAGCGCGTGCGCAGCTTCACGCGCGTGCGCTCGGAGTTCTACCCGCGGCTCGAGGTCTACTACGACCTCGTCTGCGAGGCCTGGTGCCACGAGCAGCGGCTCGCGGAGGTGGCCGAGGGCCTGCAGGAGGCCCTCGACGGGGCGCCGGGCCCGGGAAGTGGCAGCGGCCACGACCGCGCGCCGGGGGATTGCTAGTCTGGGGCATGCGCTTGCTCCTACTTCTGCTGCTGACCCTGACCCCGTCCTGCTGGCTGCTGCCCCCGACCCACAGCATGGCCGAGCCGGTCGAGTTCGAGCTCGGGGCCCAGGACTTCCCCGGAGGGGACGCGATCCTGATCGAGCGCGTGCTGGGTGACTACGGCGCGCTGGTCCCGGGCACGACGGTCGTGGTCGAGGGAACCTACGAGCTCAACTCCCGCGACCGTGGCGTGCTCTACCTCGGTGTGACCAACAGCGGCGCCGACGGGGCGACCGCCATCGAGCCCGGCCAGCAGCTCGAGGTCGAGCGTGGCGCGGGGGCCTTCGCCCTGTGGATCACCATGCCCGACCAGGGCTGGCCGCACCTCACCTTCTACGACCCCGAAGCGGGCGGCCCCTTCGGCGGCGTCTACTTCGGCGTTGGCGAGAGCGTCCTGCACGAGAAGCAGTGGCGCTACAACCCGCCGCCTCCGAAGTGACCAGGCCGGTCGCTGTCCGAGCACGGGGCCATGCCCCTCTCGTCGAGGACGCGCTCGGAGGTCGCCCCGACCCCGTGGTTCGGCGCATCGCCCGAGGGGCTGTCCGGCCGACCCTAGCGCGTGCCCATCGGTCCGCGCCAGCATGGGCAGCGGCCGTCCCTCGCGCGGTCTCGAGTCCTGCGCCCGGCGACCTTCGGCTTGGGGCGCCAGCGAGCTCGGAGCCGGCCGCAGTCTAGCCGCAGCGGGACAGCCCTAGGTGCAGCTGAACAGCAGCAGCCGTGCGAGCTCGCGCGAGTCTTCGAGGGCCATGCCCGCGGCGAACTCGGCGCCGAGCTCGTGGTCGCCGGTCGGCGCCACCGGCTTGCTCCAGCGCACCATGGCGCGGACGTGGATCGCGCTCGTCTTCGTGCCGGCCTTGCGCAGCACGAGGTCGAGCACGCTGCCGTCGGGCGCGGGCGCTCGACCCGTCTGGAAGCGCATGCCGTTGTGGCTCAGGTTGAGCACATGTCCGAGCGGCTCGCCCTGGCTCGAGTGGACCTCGATCGCCTGGATCGGGGTGCCGCGCTTGTGGTCGGCGCGGTCTTCCTTGGTGTGGTCGTTGGTCAAGTTGGCCTCTTCGGTGTCTGTGGTCCTTCGACACCAAGCCCCGGCGACCTGATAGGGATCCCGGATGTAACGGTCGGCCCGGGCCCCGTAGCCCCGTCAAGACGGTCCAGCAGCCCTTCGCGGGGGGCGCGCTTCGGTTGCTAGGATGCGGGCATGGTCCGATCCCTCCTGCTGCTGCTGCTTCCGCTCCTCGCCTGCCACTCCCAGCCCCTGGGGGCCGGCGACGAGGCCTCCGACGCGCCCGGCGCACCCGCGGTGTCCCCCAAGCGTCCCAACATCCTGTTCGTCTACAGCGACGACCACGCGACCAACGCGCTCGGCACCTACGGCTCGACCGCGGCCGTGACCCCGCGCCTGGACCGCTTGGCGTCCGAGGGCCTGCGCTTCGACCGCGCCTTCTGCACCAACGGCATCTGCGCCCCCGCGCGCGCCGTGGTGCTGACCGGCCAGCACAGCCACATCAACGGCGTGACCGACAACTCCCCGAGCTCGGTCTTCGACCCCGAGTCCCAGACCTTCCCCAAGCTGCTCGGCGCCGCGGGCTACCAGACCGCGATGATCGGCAAGTGGCACCTCAAGAGCGAGCCGACCGGCTTCGACCACTGGGAGGTGCTGCCCGGCCAGGGCCGCTACTACAGCCCGCAGTTCAAGCGCCCCGGTGCCGACGGCGCGACCGAGACGGTCGTCTACCCCGGCTACGTGACCGAGGTGACCACCGAGCTCGCGCTCGACTGGCTGAACGACGAGCGCGATCCCGACCAGCCCTTCCTGCTGATGGTCCAGCACAAGGCGCCACACCGCAGCTGGATGCCCGGCCCGCGTGAGGTCGACCTGTACGTCGGCGAGGACCTGCCCGAGCCAGGCACCCTGTTCGACGACTACGCCACCCGCGCCAGCGGTGCCGCGGCCCAGGAGATGAGCATCGCCAACCACATGTGGATGTTCTACGACCTGATGGTCCCGCCGATCGAGGGCGAGCTGGGCTTCAGCGACCCGACCGAGCTCGACGGTCCCGACCGCTGGGCCTCGGGCTGGGAACGCCACATGTCCGACGCCGAGCTCGCCACCTGGAACAGCGTCTTCGAGCCTGCCAACGCCGCCTTTCGCGCCGCCCGTGACGCGGGCGAGCTCGAGGGCGACGCGCTCACGCGCTGGAAGTACCAGCGCTACATCAAGAACTACCTGCGCTGCATCAACGGCGTCGACAAGTCGATGGGGCAGCTGCTCGACTGGCTCGACGAGAGCGGCCTGGCCGAGGACACCATCGTCGTCTACTCGTCGGACCAGGGCTTCTACCTGGGCGAGCACGGCTGGTACGACAAGCGCTGGATGTACGAGGAGAGCCTGCGCCTGCCGCTGATCCTGCGCTGGCCCGGCGTGGTCGAGCCCGGGCGCACGGACACGCACCTGGTCCAGAACCTCGACTTCGCGCCGACCTTCCTCGAGGCCGCCGGCGTCTCGATCCCGGCCGACATGCAGGGCATGAGCATGCTGCCGATCCTGCGCGGCGACCGGGCGCCCGAGTGGCGCGACTCGATCTACTACGAGTACTTCGAGGTCGGGGCGCACAACGTGCCGCGCCACTATGGCGTGCGCACCGACCGCCACAAGCTGATCTACTACTACGACACCGACGAGTGGGAGCTGTTCGACCTCGTCGCCGATCCCGACGAGCTCAACAACCTGGCAGGTCGGCCGCGCCATGCTGCGCTCCGCAGCCAGCTCGAGGCCGAGCTCGCTCGTCTGCGCGCGGAGTACGAGGCCTAGGACCCGTCCCGGGGCGCGCGGCACAGCCCCCCCCTGGGGCACCTCTAGGCCCGCCGATCCGGGCGCCCGCGATCGGTGCAGAAACGCGGAACTTCCTCTCTAGACGGCCCCGCAGAAGGGGGCTAGCTTCGAGCGTCGCCCACATCCCGTGGGCCCTTGCTGACGCAGTGACGAGGAGTGTTCCGATGAGCGATCGGGATGGAAAGCCCTGCCCACTCTGTGGAGACACGGATTGCACCGAGTGGGGTGTTTGCTGGAACGACCTGGACGATGACGACGGAGACGTCTGCAAGTCCTGCTGGGACTCCGAGTGCCCCGGCTGCGACTGAGGCCGGCGTCCCCGCGAGCCCCGGCTCCCGGCCGCTCGTCCGAAGCGGAGGGGGCCCTAGGGCGCATTCGAAGAAGTGATCCCGTCCCGGGCTGTTCGTGGCGGGGGAACGGTGCAACCCTGGGGGCGAGCCGGCGCTCGTTCGGCGTCGCGTCCGAGACTCTCTAGAGGAACCCGCCATGACCGCAGCGCTCGTCCTGCTCGCCCTCGCTGGGCTCTCCTTGCCCGAGGAAGACCTCTTCACCGAGCGCCTGGTCGCGACGATGCCAGCGGGCGCTGCCCTGGAGGGGACCTCGTTCCTGGATCCGAACGGCGAGCTGTTCACTCCGCGGAGCCCGGTGCGATGGAGCCCCGATGGAAGCCAGGTCGCCTACGTGGCCTACCTGGCCGACGGCACCCACCCGGTGGTTGGCGATGAGGTCGGGCCGGCCTTCGACTACATCGATCCGCCGGTCTTCCACGGGAACGAGGGCGCTTTCCGGGTGGGCAATCGCGAGGGCAAGGACCGCGAGGTCTGGTGGGTCTGGCGTGGTGAGGCGAGCATCAAGCAGCTCGGCAAGGGCCAGGACTGGATCGGCGCGATCGCACTCTCTCCGGACGATGGCGAGGCGGTCTTCTGGACGCAGCCCGGGGCCAAGGTCATGGCCGGCGGCGCCTACGACCGCAGCAACCAGGTGTTCCAGTCGCCCTGGAAGAAGGGCAAGCAGTGGAGCGATGCGAGCTCGCTGACCGCGCCGCTCTTCGATCCCGACGGCAAGCGCATCTACACGGCGGCGATGAAGGGCTCGGAGTGGTTCGTGCTGACGATCGACAAGAAGGGCGAGCACCGGGCCAAGCAGGGCTTCGGGATGCTCCAGGACATGGTGCTGCAGCCCGATGGGGACGGGCTCGCGCTGGTGGTTCCCGACACGAGCCCGCGGCGCGGCGGCTCCTCGGGACCCAGCGCGCCGCCGGGCTTCGGGTCCGGTGGCATGAAGAGCGTCGTGCAGGTCGGCAAGGAAACCTTCGGCGCGGACTTCGACTCCGCCGGTGCGCCGGCCTACTCGGCCGATGGCAAGCACCTGGCCTACAAGGTCAAGCGCAAGGGCCAGTTCGGGATCCTCGTCGATGCTGGGGACGAGCCCGTGGCTTGGCACGACTTCGTGACCACGCCCGTCTTCGGGCCCAAGGGCAAGCAGCTCGCCTACGCGGCCAACCAGGGCACCGAGGTCCAGCCATGGTTCGACATGAAGCTGAGCATGGACCGGGCCGACCGGACCGGGACCGAGCAGGTCGTGATCCAAGACCGCAAGGGCAAGCAGGTCGAGACCGGCGAGCACTTCCAGCGGATCGAGGGCCTGACCTGGAGTCCCGACGGCGAGCTGCTGGCCTTCGCGGCCCAGGGCGAGGAGGGCTGGCGTGTGCACGCGGGCGACAAGGTCAGCGATGCCTACGACCACATCGGCGAGCTGCACTTCAGCAAGGACGGCAAGCGGCTGGCCTTTGGCGCCCGCACCGAGCGCGAGTTCTGGTGGCGGGTCCTCGAGCTCGACACCGAGTAGCTCGGGCGCGTTTGAGGTGGCTACTGATTCAACGACGGGGTGCGTAGCTCGAAGCCGTCTTCGCCGAGCTCGGTGGTCTCGATCAGGGGCATGCTGGAGCCGCGGACGATGCGGCCGAAGCCGAGCTTGTGGCGCAGCGCGTCGACGGTGGTGTCGAGGCGGCGGTGACGGTCGGTGCGCGACTCGGCCCCAGCTGCCCCGCGGCGGGCCTGGTAGCTGCGCGAGGGGGTCTCGGTGTCGGCGGGGTCTAGCGGCAGGCTCGGTTGCAGGTCGTCGAAGAGGTGCCCCTGCCAGCCGCCTGCGGGAGCTACGTCCACGAAGCCGATGCCGACGCGCTTGACGAGGGCGCGGCGGCGGGGGAGCTCGTCGAGCAGGGTGCGGGCGTGGTCGATCAGCTCGAGGGTGGCGTCGGTGGGGGCGCGCAGGCGGCGGCGCTTGCGCAGGGTCTTGGCGGGGGGGCGGGCGTCGGGGCTGAGGGCGTCGTCTCCGCCATCCTTCGGGCTGCGGGTGTCGACGTAGCGCAGGCTGACCTCGGCCGAGCGCACGACCAGGTTGTGGGCGCGCAGGCGCTCGGCGGCGCGCTCGACGAGGTAGGCGAGCATGGCCTCGACGAGGTCGAAGCGGGCCTCCTCGGGCTCGAAGGTGGACTCGCGGCGGATCGACTTGGGCGGGGCGGCGACGAGGGTCGGGCGCGGGGCGTCGGGACCTTCGAGGCTGCCGGGCTCGGGCTCTTCTCCACCTGGCCACTCGAGGCGGTGGGTGGGCTCGACCGGCGCGTCGTCGATGCCGCGCGAGCGCTCGTACAGGACCAGGCCCGGGCGGCCGAAGCTGGCGAACAAGAGCTCGCGGTCGATCGCGCGCAGGTCGCCGACGGTGTGGATCGAGAAGCGCCCGAGGTGGCGGCTGATCGCGTGGCCGACGCCGGGCAGGCTGGAGGCGGGCAGGTTCCGGAGCCAGGCGTCCTCGAGGCCGGGCAGGAGCTCGGCGATCTTACCGGGCTTGGCGAGCTTGCCGGCGAGGCGCGCGAGCAGCGGGTTGGTGCCGATGCCGATCGAGAGCGGCAGGTGCAGCTCGGCGTGGGCGCGCCGGCGGACCTCTTCGGCGACGGTGATGGCGGCGCCGAAGAGGCGGCGGGTGTCGGTCAGGTCGACGAGGAAGTCGTCGATCGAGGTCACCGCGACCTTGGGCGTGTAGCTGAGCAGGAGCCGGGTCAGCTCGGCGCGCAGGCGGTTGGCGGCCTGGGCATCGCCCTTGCGGAAGATGGCCTGGGGGCAGCGCCGCTTGGCCTCGGAGAGGTGGATGCCGGGGCGGATTCCGAAGGCGCGCGCTTCGTAGCTGGAGGACATCACGATGTTGCGGCTGTCGGGTGAGCCACCGATGACGAGCGGCTTGCCGCGCAGCTCGGGGTGCACCGCGGACTCGACCGAAGCGAGGAAGGCGTCGACGTCGACGTGCAGGATGCGCCGGGTGCCGGCGGGCAGGCGGGAGTCGCGGTGGTCGGGCATGCATCCGACCCTAACAGATCCCTAAAGCGCCGCAAGTGAGGACTGGCGGGGGAGCTGGGGTGGTGGGGGGATGTTTCTGCCGTTTTGCCTGTCACCATGGGCGGATTTGGACGTCCTCTGGGCACCTATCCCCTATGGGTGGGTGGGGGTTAGGGATG
>JARGPD010000144.1 GCA_029212845.1 Planctomycetota bacterium | reverse complement strand
GTGTGGTGGACACCGCGGGCGCGCTCGGTGGGTAGCTTGCCGGTGGCTCAGTCCTTCTTCATTGCCTTGGCGAAGAGGTTGCCGAGGTTGGTCTTGCCGGCGTTCTCGTCCTTGCCGCCGAGGGCGCGGTCGATGTCCTCGGACGCGACGCTGTCCTCGGAGCCGATCAGGGCGCCGCGGCTGTCGAGGCGCGTCAGGCTGATGCGCTCGGAGCCGACGTCGATGTCCTGGATGCGGACCGAGATCTCCTCGTCGATCGAGAGCACCTCACCCGCGTTGCGCAGGCGCGACTTGGCGCCGATCTGGCTGATGTGCAGGAGCCCCTCGACGCCGTCCTCGATCTCGACGAAGGCGCCGAAGTCCATCAGGCGCACGACCTTGCCGGGCACGACCTGGTCGATCTGGTAGCGGTGCGCGAAGGTGTCCCAGGGGTTCTCCTCGAGCTGCTTCATGCCGAGGCCGATCTTCTTGCCGCCGTCCTTGAGCTCGAGCACCATGACGCGCACGTCCTGGCCGACCTTGAGGACCTCGTTGATGTCCTCGACGCGCTTGCGGCTGATCTGGCTGACGTGCAGCAGGCCCTCGACGCCACCGATGTCGACGAAGGCGCCGAAGCTCTCGATGCGGACGACCTTGCCGGGCAGCACCTGGCCGGAGTCGATGCCGCGCATCGTCTCCTCGCGGGCCTCGGCGCGGTCGGCGATCATGGCCTTCTTGCGCGACAGGACGACGCGCTTCTTGGTCGTGTCGCACTCGATCACCTCGCACACGAAGGACTGGCCGAGGAAGACCGAGAGGTCCTCGATGCGCGCGAGGTCCACGTGGCTGGCGGGCATGAAAGCCGAGATGGGCCCGACGGACAGCTCGAGGCCACCCGAGTTCTGGCCGGTCACCGTGGCCTTCACCTGGGCGCCCTCGTAGAGGTCACCCCACGCGGCGACGATGCGCGCCTGGCGGCGCGACAGGCGCCACAGCCCGTCCTTGTCCATGCCGTGCATGGAGAACTGGAAGGTTTCGCCGGGGCTCGGCGGCTCGTCGAACTCGCTGAGCGCGATCACGCCCTGCTGGCGTGGCCCGAGCTCGACGAAGACGTCGGTGCCCGAGATGCCCTCGATGGTGCCCGACTTCAGGTCGTGGGAGGCACCCCGCGATTCCTTGGGGTCCTGGGCGTTCAGTTCTTGGAGGTTGATCCCTGCGAGCGAGGCTTCGATCTCGTCGTTGAGGGGGTCCTTGGGGGCGGAGCTCATGGCCAGCCTGGTGCTTCTTTCAGAGTGTCGTGTCGGAGCGCCGACCCCAGCGGGGGAGCGGCGCGCTACTTGAGTTGTTCCCAGTAGTCCGCGGGCATGTCGTGGGCGATCTTGAGGGCGCCATTGGCACCCCCATACATCGGCTCCTCGATGCGCTGGACCTTGCCACCGCCCAGCTGCTCGTGCATGTGGGTCTCGATGGCCGTGTCCAGGCCGCGGATCTGGCTCCCGCCACCCGCCAGGAGGACTCGGTTCTTGAGCCGGTCCTGGAACTCGGGATCGAAGGAGCCAATCAGTTTACCCAGCCCCTCCACGATCGGGGGGATGATCAGCCTGCAAGCCTCGCGCAGGTCCTCGGTGACGTCGAAGGAGGTCGGCTTGCCGTTGACCGGGAAGTGGACCACGGCGGGCTCCATGCTGTCGGCGACCGAGCCGAAGCGCTCCTTGGCCTCCTTGACCATGCGCGTGGAGAAGGTGGCCCCCTTGCAGGTCTTCTGGAGCCGCTCCGTGAAGGCGGCGTCGACGAAGTCGCCCCCCGAGGTCAGCGTCAGCTGGTCGGTCTCCTCGGGCATCGTGCCGTGCATGCGGCACAGGTCGACCGTGCCGGCGCCGATGTCGATCACCAGGACGTCATCCAGGTAGTCGAGCCCGTAGGCGACGGCGAAGGGCTCGGAGCAGAGCATGACGGAGTCGACGTGCTCGCGGGCGGCCTTCAGGATCGCCTCCTTGTTCGTGAACGAGGCCTCGGCCGGGGCGCCGATGACCGCGTAGACCAGCTCGTCCTTGCGTGGCTTGGCGCGGCGGATGATCTCGCCGATGAGGTCGCCCGCGGCGCGCATGTTGTCGTCGCTGTCTTCCTCGCCGGTGTGGATGACTCCCTTGGAGAGGGGTCGGAACAGGTTCAAGGACAGGCGCTTCTCCAGGGCGTGGTCGCCGTACAGCACGTCGGTGCCGAGCAGCTTGCGCGCGACGACGTCCTTGGGGTAGCCCACGAAGGAGGAGACGGTCTCGCGCTCGCCGTTGCTGGCCGAGACGGAGGTGCGGGACGTGCCGAGGTCGATGCCCAGGTAGAGCACGCCGTGGTCCTTGTTCTTGTCGCTCATGATTCTTGGCTCGGCGGGGCTTGGCCCTCGCCGTCGGTCATGCGCTGCATGCGCAGGTTGGCGTCGAAGATCGCCTTCAACAGGTCGCGTTTCTGTTCCACACCGGAGTCCTCGGCGCCGAGGCCCTGGACCTCGCGGTACACCGAGGCCACCCCGGACTCGCCGCTGCCGGCGAGCACGCCGCGCAGCTGCGTCTCGGTGCGCTCCAGCATGTCGCCCAGCTTGGCGACGCGGCGCTCGAGCAGCTCGGTGCGGCCATCGCTGGATGCGCTGGAGTAGCGCTCCTCGACCTCGTCCATGACGCGCTTGAGCAGGTCCTGGGCCAGGTCGGTGGGGCCCTCGCCGGCGAGGGCGCGGCGCAGGGTCTCGTTCAGCAGCATGTCGCCGCCGGGCATGGTGGTGAGCTCCGGGGCCGGGGTCGGCGCGGGCGGAGCCTCTGCTGGCGCGGAGGCGACGAACAGCTCGAAGCGGTCGCCCCCGGCGTCGATCGCGGAGCGGCGCGCCGCGTCGGCGGCGGCGACCATCTCGGCGAAGGTGTCGAAGCCCGACTCGCTGTGGGCCAGGCCGATGCTTGCGGTGATGCGCAGCTGGCGGCCGTCGGCATCGAAGGCCAGGCCGCGGGTGCCCGAGATCAGGCGCTGGGCCAGGGCCTCGGCATAGGGCCGCTCGATGTGCGTCACCGCAGCGACGATCCGGTCGCCCATGGGGACGCCGAGCAGGTCGCTCGAGCGCGTCGACGAGCGCAGCAGCTCGTTGATCTGGTTCAGGATCTCGAACTTGGACTCCTCGCCGTACAGGTCGTGGAGGTAGCCGAGGCGGTCGACCGCGATCTCGAGCAGGGCCATGGGGGTGCCGAACCGCACGGTGCGGTCGAATTCGGCGGCCATGAGGCGGCGGATCTCTTCGGGGGAGAAGAGGCTGCCCGAGGTCGGGCTATCGGAGCGGAAGTCAGCCATGGGGACGCAGCATTATCGGCTCCACGACCCCAGGACCTGCATGCCCTGGCGAAGACTTCGAGCCAGGCGGCAATTAATGACGAGGCCGATGGGCGAGGGCAAGGGTCCTAGCTACTCTCCTTTCGATGAGCACCTACCTCGTTCTTGGTGTGGGCATGCAGGGCACCGCCGCAGCCTACGACCTGATCCAGAGCTGCGGCGCGACGCGCTTGATCCTGGCGGATTCCTCCGCAGAACGGCTGGAAGCGGCCGAACAGCGGCTCGTCCGGATGACCGGCTTCCCGGGGATCGAGGTGCGCCGCATCGACGTGGCGGGGCCCGACGGCCCCCTGCGCGCGGCCTTCGAGGAGGCCGAGGCTTGCATGAATTGCCTGCCCTACCGCTTCTCGCTCGCGATCACGCGCCTGGCCCTCGACACGGGCACGCACCTGGCCGACCTCGGCGGCAACACGGCCGTGGTGCGCGAGCAGCTGGCCATGGCCGCGGCCCATCCGCGCGGCTCCGACGTGGCCGTGCTGCCCGACTGCGGGCTGATGCCGGGCATGGGCAACCTCTTCGTGGCCCACGCCGTCGCCGAGCTCGGCGACTGCGCCGAGGTCCGCGTGCGCTGCGGCGGCCTGCCGACCGAGCCCGAGGGCCCGCTCCAGTACGCGCTCTTGTTCAACGTCCATGGCTTGATCAACGAGTACTTCGGCCGCGCCCAGGTGCTGCGCGGAGGCGCGGTGACCGAGCTCGACACCTTCACCGAGCTGGAGCCCCTGGCGGTCGACTTCGCCGCGCGCGGCCTCGAGCAGCGCGACTGCGAGGCCTTCATCACCTCCGGCGGCCTCTCGACGACGCCGTGGACCTTCGCCGGGCGCATCGGTGAGCTGGACTACAAGACCATCCGCTATGCGGGCCACCACGAGCGCTTCGGGCTGCTGGTCGAGCTCGGCCTGCTCGCGGAGGACGAGCTGCAGGTGACCCCGAGCCGCGCCGGCGCCCAAGGTCCCGTGGCGGTCGCGCCCAGGGACGTGCTCGCGACCTGCCTCGAGCGCGCCCTCAGCTACCCCGGCACCGTCGACCTGGCCGTCCTGCGCTGCACGGCGACCGCGACCGACGGCCGCACGCTCGAGCTCGAGATGTTCGACGTGCTGGACGACGTCACCGGCTTCACGGCCATGGAGCGCGCCACCGCCTTCTCGGCGACCGCCTGCTTGTACGGCGCCCTCAAGGGCAAGGTCGCGATCGGCGGCGGCCCGATCGAGGCGGCCGTCGACACGACCTGGTACCTCGGCGCCCTGGCCGAGCGCGGCATCGAAGTGACCCTGACGAAGGGCTAGGCCCTAGGGGCAGACCGAGAGCTCGAGGCCGTTGGTGAAGGCCCAGCCGCCAGGCTTGGTGGCGTCGAGCATGGCGGCCTGCAGGTAGACCAGCGCGCCGCCCGCGCCGGGCGGGACGGACAGGTTGAGCTGGCCGGAGCCGCCCGCGATCGGCGTCGGGAAGAGCGCGCTCGAGCTGAAGGTCGCGAGGTCGATGTAGAGGGTTCCGCCCAGGAAGTTGGGCACGCTAGCGGCCGCGGGGGCGAAGACGAGCAGCGCGGTGCCCGCGTTGCGGAAGCCGCTCATGCGCAGCTTGATGGGCGAGGGGCTGGTTGGCTGGTCGAAGCTGTAGAGGTCGGCCGAGTTGACCGAGTCAAAGACGCCGTAGCGGACCGAGCCGCAGGGCGCGGCCAGGTCGAAGGCGTAGGCGGCGCCGGACTGGTAGCTGCCGTTCAGGGTCTGGTTGCCGCCGACGCCGGTGGCCTCGCTCGACTCGAAGGGCGCGCCGACGACGAGGCGGTCGGCGGCGAGGGCGAGCGGCTTGCCGAAGGCGTCCTGGCCGTTCGGGTAGGCGACCTTCAGGTAGGCGGTCTGGGCAAAGGGCCCGGCCTCGCGTTCGAAGAGGTAGGCGGCGCCGGCGGACTGCATCTTGTTGTCGCCCTGGTAGCCGTTGACCCCGTAGGTCTGGGCGGACTCGCCGGCCGCGCCCACGACCACGCGCCCGGCCGAGACCGCGACGCTGCCCCCGAACTGGTCGTTGTCCTGGGTGTTCGAGGCCTTGAGGTAGGCGACCTGGGACCAGGTCGTGCCCGCGCGCTCGAAGACGTAGGCCGCCCCGGTGCTGGTGCCCGAGTCGTCGGACCCGTCGCCGTCGACGCCCAAGGCCGCGCTGTCCTCGAAGGCAGCGCCGACCACCGCGAGGTCGCCGTCGAGGTCGACCCGGCTACCGAAGCGGTCCCCGATCCCCGTGTTCGAGGCCTTCACGTAAGCCTCCAAGCTCCAGGTCGTGCCCTGGCGCGTGTAGACATAGGCTGCGCCCGAGCCGTTCAGGGTGTCGAGGGCTGGGTCGCCGCCGACCCCGGTCGTGCCGCCGTCCTCGAGCGCCGCGCCGACCAGCAGCGTGTCGCCGGAGAGCGCGAGCGCGCCGCCGAATTCGTCGAAGGCGTCGACCTCGGGCGCCTTGAGGTAGGCCTCCTGGGACCAGGTCGCGCCGCTGCGGCGGAAGACGTAGACCGCGCCGGAGTTGGTCGCGGTGTTGTCGGCCTCGCTCCCGCCGATGCCGCTGGCCGCGCTGTCCTCGCCCGGCGCGCCGACGACGAGCGTGTCGCCGTGGATCGCGACAGCCTGGCCGAAGAAGTCGCCGGCGTCGGGGGTCGAGGCCTTGAGGTAGGCCTGCTGGGTCCAGGTCGCGCCGCTGCGCACGAAGACGTACACCGCGCCGGCGTCCTGCAGGTCATCGAGCCCTTGGCTGCCGCCGACGCCGGCCGCGCTCGAGTCTTCGCCCTTCGCGCCGACGACGAGCGTGTCACCATCGATGGCGAGGGCCGCGCCGAAGCCATCTGCCGCGCCGGTGTTCGAGGCCTTGACGTAGGCCTGGTGGGACCAGACCCCGGCGCTCTCGACGAACACGTAGGCCGCGCCCGCGCCCGGGGCGGTGTTGTCGGCCTCGTCCCCGTCGATGCCGAGCGCGGCGCTGTCCTCGCCCCCAGCGCCGACCACAAGGGTCGCACCGCTGGCGGCGACGGCGGCGCCGAACTGGTCGCTCATGTCGGTGTTCGAGGCCTTGAGGTAGATGTCCTGGACGACGACCCCTTGGGCGAGGGCGGCCGGGGTCGCGAGGGTGGCGAGGAGGGCGACAAGGACGGGAGCGCTCGTGGGCTTCATGGCGAGGGCAGGTGCTGCGGGAAGGTTGGTGAGGCTCGATCCTGTCACGCGCGGGGGGCCGTCGCAAGGGACGTGCTGGGCCGGGATGCGGGCCGGACCACGGGTGGGATCGGCCGGTTGGTTGGGGCGAGGCGGCCGGGGGTGCGCCGATTGGATGCGGTACCGTGGGCGCGTTCGGTGGGGGCGGCGGGGTCAGCGGGCGAGCTGGCTGCGGAGCTCGGTGGCGAGGTGCTCGGCGAGGAGGCGGTTGCCCTCGGGGGTGAGGTGGTCGTCGTAGCGGGGGCCGGGGGCGCGGTCGATCAGGAGCGCGTCGAGCTGGCCGGCGCGGGCTCGTTGGACGAGCAGGGGGCCGAGCTCGATCACGGGGATCGCGTGCTGGGCGGCGAGGCTGGTGACGCGCGCTGCGTCGACGAGGTCCGGGGCGAAGGCGCGCGGGTCGGCGGTGATCGCGCCGGGTCGGATCGTGGGCAGGTTGGCGACGACGAGGGGCAGGCGGTGCTCGGCGCAGGCTGCGAACAGCGCCTCGAGGCGCGCGGAGACGGCAGGCCAGGTGGCGCCCTCGCCGGCGGTGAAGGCGCCCGAGCGCGCGTAGGTGTCGGCGCTGGCCTCGGCAGCCAGGACGTAGAGCGCGGAGCTCCAGAGGGCGCGCTTGAGCGCGAAGGGCAGGGGCAGCTCGTCGGTGTAGAGCAGGCGCCGCGTGTCGTCGTGCAGGTAGGCGGGCTCGCTGGCGTCGTTGCCGAAGTGCAGGAGCACGACCAGGTCGGGAGCCAGGCCGAAGCCGCGCGCCTCGAGCCAGGCCAGCTCCTGGCTGGTCTGGTAGGCGGGCACGCCGAGGTTGAGCACCTCGACGTCGCGCTGGTCTTCGTCAAGGAGCTGCTCGAGCTGGGCGCTCAAGGTCGCGGACTCGGGGACCCCGAGCCCATAGGCGTAGGAGTCGCCGACCAGGAGCACCCGGCGGGTCCCGGGCGGCGCGGTCGCGGCCACCTCGGGCCCGCGCATGCCCAGGGAATTGGTCCGGTAGCGCACGCCCAGGACCTGGGCCTCGAAGCCGGGGCGCAGCCGGTACTGCAGGCCGGCGGTGTCGGTGGCCTCGAAGAGCCCGGCCTCGAGCAGCGCCCTCCAGCGCGGCAGCTTGGCGCGCGCCGCGGCGACGGCCCTGCCGTGGGGGTCGAGCACCACCCGAACCGCGACCTCGGCGACCAGCAGCCCGAGCGCTAGCCCAGCTGCCAGCGCGACCAGCCGCCGCCAGCCGCGGCGCCTGGGACTGGGTCCGCGGCCGCCGCTCGTGCTCGGGTCCTTGCTCGCCATCGGTCCAGGTTAGGGCCGGCAGCGCCGGGTTCCCCGTCGGACTCCAGCATGTCTGCCTCGGGGCGGCTCCCCCGGGCGCTCCCGCCCGCGGCAACGCCCGCGAACTGGCCGCAGCCCCCGGCGCGCTTGGCACAATGGTGGCATGTCCACGCCTGACCAAGCCCCCGAGACCCGCGCGCCCCGGCCCTCCGCTGCGATCCTCCTCTGCCGCCGCGACGGCGCCGAGCTCGAGGTCTACCTGGCCGAGCGCTCGCCCAAGCTGCGCTTCTTCGGCGGGTCGTGGGCCTTCCCCGGCGGGGTGCTCGACACCCTGGACGAGGAGCTCGCCGCGGGCCTGCCCAGCGGCCCGAGCGGGGTCCCGTCGGCCGAGTCCGAGGGCCCCTTCGACGACCAGAGCCTGACCCTCTCCGCCCTGCGCGAGCTGTTCGAGGAGACGGGCGTGCTGCTCGAGCCCCTCGCGAGCGCCCTGCCCCGGGACACCGAAGCCGGCCGTGCCGCGCGCGCCGAGCTGCGCGCCGGGCTCAGCCCACGCCGCGGCGCGACCCCCGAGGCGCGCCGAGCGTGGCAGGCGCTCTGCGCTCCGCTGCTCGAGCGGGGCGCCACGCCCGCCGCGCGCCTCACCGCCGCCCTGCGGCCGATCGGCCGCATCACCACGCCGGGCTTCCGGCCGCGGCGCTACGAGACGCTCTTCTTGCTCGCCGAGCTGCCCGCGGGCGAGGTGCCCGAGGTGATCCCCGGCGAGCTGGTCGCCGGTCGCTTCGTGAAGCCGGCCGAGGCCCTCGCCGCCTGGCGCCGCGGCGAGGAGCGCATCGTGCCGCCGGCCCTGTTCCTGCTCGAGTTCCTGGCCCAGGCCTGGACGGACGCGGCCCCCGACGCGACCGATGCCGCCAAGCTCGACGCCGCCCTCGAAGCAGCCGGCGTGGCCATGGCCGCGATCGTCGCCGGCCGCCTGCACTCGGCCTACACCTCGCCCGGCGTGCTCGCCGCGCCCCTGCGCACGCCGACCCTGCCGCCGGCGGCGACGACCAACACCTACCTCGTCGGCCACAGCGACCTCTACGTGATCGACCCGGGCACCTCCGAGGACGGCGCGCGCGCGCGCCTGTACGACACCCTCGACCGCGGGCGCGAGCCCGGCCGCGAGGTGCGCGGGGTGCTCCTGACCCACCGCCACGGCGACCACATCGGCTCGGTCTCGGCGCTCTGCGAGCGCTACGCGGTGCCGCTCTTCGCCCACCAAGAGACCCTCGACGACCTCGCGCCGCTGTGGGGCGAGGTCGGGCTCGAGGCCAGCATCTCCGCCGGCGGAGGCCACCGCCTGCTCGGCTCGGCACCGGCCGAGCAGGTCGCGATCGGCGAGGGCCACGCCTTCGAGCTCGGCACCGCGCCCGACGGCAGCCCGGGCTGGCAGCTGGTCGCGCACCACACGCCCGGCCACGCCAAGGGGCACCTGGTCTTCCGCGACTCGCGCTACGGCACGATGATCGTCGGCGACATGGTCTCGACCATGTCGACGATCGTCATCGACCCGCCCGAGGGTCACCTGGCGACGTACCTGAAGAGCCTGCGACGGCTGATCGAGCTGGGCGAGCAGTTTGGCACGACCGCCGATGGCGAGTGGAACCTGCTGCCGGCCCACGGGCCCTGGACCCACAAGGGCCGCACCGCCGTCGAGCGCTACCTCGAGCACCGCGGCCTGCGCGAGGAGTCGCTCGTGCGCGCGCTCGGCACCGGCCTGCGCACGCCGCGCGAGCTGGTCGCCCACGTCTACGCCGACACGGCCGAGGAGGTCTGGCCGATCGCCGAGCGCTCCCTGGCCGCCGGCCTCGAGAAGCTGCGCGAGGAAGGCCGGCTGCCGGACTGAGGCCGGAGCCTCTCTCGAATCGGCGCATTGCGGGGCGCGCAGGTGCAGCCTGCCCTTTTAATGGGGGCGGCCCAGCCCCTCCGTCCAGGCTCCTCCGTTGAAACCGCACTCCCACGACCTACCGCCGCTCGACCAGCGGCGCCGGCCCCTCGGCAGCCTACGCCTGTCGATCACCGACCGCTGCAACCTGCGCTGCGGCTACTGCATGCCCGGCGAGGACTACCAGTGGCTGCCCGCACGGGACATCCTCTCGTTCGAGGAGGCCCTGCGCCTGACCGGGCTGTTCGCGGACCTCGGCGCCACGCGCCTGCGCCTGACCGGCGGCGAGCCGCTGTTGCGCAAGAACGCCGACAAGCTGGTCGCCATGCTGTGCGCGGCCGGGCGCTTCGAGGAGGTCGCGATGACCACCAACGGGCTCGGCCTCGGGCGCTATGCGGTGGCGCTGAAGGAGGCCGGGCTGGACCGGCTGACGATCAGCCTCGACTCGCTGGTGCCTGAGCGGGTGGCCAGGCTGTCGGGGCGCGACTCCTTGGCCCAGGTGCTCGAGGGCATCGATGCGGCGGCGGCGGCGGGCTTCACGGGCACCAAGCTCGACACCGTGGTGATGGCGGGCGAGAACGACGACGAGCTGGCCGACCTCTTGGCCTTCGGCGCCGAGCGCGACATCGAGGTGCGCTTCATCGAGTACATGGACGTGCCCGGCGCGCTCGAGTGGAAGCCCGCGCTGGTGACCACGCGCGCCGAGATGCTGGCCTCGATCGGGGCGGCAGTCGGCGTCCGGCCGGAGCCCTTCGGCGAGCGCGGCAGCGCGCCGGCGGGGCGCTACCGGCTCCCAAGTGGCGCGCGCCATGGCGGGCGCGACCTGTCGGGTCTGGTGTTCGGCGTGATCGCGTCGACGAGCTCGCCCTTCTGCGCGGCCTGCGACCGCTCGCGGGTGACGGCGGACGGGATGTGGTACCTGTGCCTGTACGCCAAGCTCGGGGTGAACCTGCTCGAGCTGATTCGCTCGGGCGTGAGCGACGACGAGCTGCGCGCGCGGCCCGCCGGCGGCTGGAGCGAGCGCGCGGACCGAGGTGCCGAGCTGCGGCTCGAAGAGGTCGATCGACAGGCGTTCGTCGGGGATGGGGCGGACCCGCACTTGGAGATGCACACGCGCGGAGGCTAGCGCACTGGGGGGGGGCGACCATGAGGGTGGGCCTGGCGCTGGGCCTCGGCCAGTGTCCGTCGACTTCGCTCAGGCGGCGCTGTCGGGGGGAGCTGCCGCTGG
>JARGPD010000002.1:54576-74512 GCA_029212845.1 Planctomycetota bacterium | reverse complement strand
ACCGTGCCGTTGGTGATCCACATCTTGCGGCCGTTCAGGATCCAGTCGTCGCCGTCCTTCACCGCGCGCGTGGTCATGCCGGCGGGGTTCGACCCGTGGGCCGGCTCGGTCAGGCCGAAGCAGCCGATCGCCTTGCCGCTAGCCAGCTGGGGCAGCCACTCCTTGCGGTGCTCTTCGGTGCCGAAGGTGAAGATCGGGTACATGACCAAGGACCCCTGCACCGAGACGAACGAGCGCAGGCCCGAGTCGCCGCGCTCGAGCTCCTGGCAGATCAACCCGTAGGTCGTGCCGTTCATGTTCGCGCAGCCGTACTCCTCGGGAAAGGTCACGCCGAAGACGCCCAGCTCGCCGAGCTCGTGGGCCATCTCGAGCGGGAAGGTCCCGGCCTCGAAGTGCTCTTGGACCACGGGCAGGAAGCGGTCCGAGGTCCACTGGCGCACGCTGTCGCGGACCATCAGCTCTTCCTCGGAGAACTGGTCGTCGAGGGAGTAGAAGTCGAGGGCGGAGTACAGGTCCATGGGTCGGGAGCTCGCTTTGCGGTCGGGGTGGAGCCGGTCCTTGAGTCCGGCTCGAATTCGTGGGCGGCATTGTATCGAGTGGCCCCGGGGCTGGACCCGAGGTAGCCTGCCCTAGTGATGCAGAGTCGAGAAGACGCCCCAGCCAGGCCGCTCCGGCCCGAGGATCGGCCCGCCTGCCCGGCATGTGGCTACCGCCGCGGCGAGCTCGTCGAGGGCCCCTTGGGCTACGACTGTCCGGTCTGCGGCTTCGGCCGTGCGGACTTCGAGGCGCGCACGATCGGCGAGACGACCCGGCGCCCCCCCACCGGCAAGGGCCCGAGCCGCGGCATCGGCGCCCTGGTCGCGGGCGCCCTGGCCTTCCCGACGGGCCTCGGCATCTTCTTCGGCAACCCGCGCATCAAGCGCTACCTGCTGCCGCCCCTGGCCCTGGCCATGGTCGTCTTCGTGGTCGTGATCGCTTGGACCCGCGGCCTGCTCTCGGACTTCCTGGACCAGAACCTTGGGACCGGCGACGAGGACGTGGTGCTCGACAGCTTCGACCCGGGCTGGTGGCGCTCCTCGCTCGAGTGGCTCCTGAACGACGCCTGGGGGCTCGAGCTCCTGCGCGGCAGCTCCTGGATCCTGTTCCTGCTGCTGGCGACGGTGCTCGCCTGGTACTGCTTCTCCCTGGTCTACGAGCTCTTCGCCGGGCCGTTCCTCGACGAGGTCCACGGCATCATCGAAGAGCGCTGGTTCGGCGCCGACCCGCGCAAGGCCCTCGACCGACCGACCGACCTTGCCGCGTCGATCTGCGCGCGCAACTGCTGGATCCTCGGCGTGGTCGGCTCGCTGGCCTTCGCCTTCGCCTTTTGGCAGCTGACCTGGCCGTGGCTGCTGCTCTCCTTCGCCCTCTTCGCGGCCCCGTTCCTGGCCGCGATGACGCCCAGCGGCCTGCCGATCCTGCGCGAGGGCAAGCAGTTCGGCGTCTGGCTGCGCTGGGTCGTGAGCTTCGAGTCGCGCTCCCTGTGGATCGGCCTCGAGATGTCGCTGATCAGCCTGCTCTTCATGGTCGTCTTCCTGCCCCTGTACCTGGTGCCGCTCTTCGGGCCCTTCCTCTACAGCGGCGCCGTCGGCATGGGCACCGCCATCGGCATGCTGGACCTGCCCCTCGAGCGGCGCGGCTGGAGCCTCTCCCAGCGGATCGCCCTCGTCTCGCGCCACCCCCTGCCGATCATGGCCTTCGGCGTGGTCACCGGCGCCGCGTTCACCGTGCCGATCATCGGCCCGATGCTGTCGGTGCCGGCCGCCAGCCTGGGCGCCATGTGGCTGATCTGCCGGCTCGACACCGGCCCAAGGGGGCGCTAGCCGCCGCGCCCATCGGGCCCGCCCGACCGCTGCCGGCCGGCCGAGCCGGCGCACATCCCCGCCGATGTCCGCGCCTCGGTCGTCGCTGCCCGGCACCTGGCCCTAGAATAGCCGCCGAGGAGCGCGAGCCCGGCGGCCAGCCGGCGGGCGACGCCCCCCCGAGCCAGACCCCGCGCCACCCCAAGGAGTTCCCGTGACCCGCACCCTCGTCACCAGCGCCCTGCCCTACGCCAACGGCCCGATCCACTTCGGGCACGTGATCGGCGCCTACCTGCCCGCCGACGTCTACGTGCGCTGCCTGCGCATGCAGGGGGATGAGGTGCGCTTCGTCTGCGGCACGGACGAGCACGGGGTCGCGATCACGATCGGTGCCGAGGCGGCCGGCAAGAGCTACCCCGACTACGTCGCCGGCTGGCACGCCGTCATCCAGGGCACCTTCGACGCCCTCGGCATCGAGTTCGACATCTTCTCGGGCACCAGCACCTGCCGGCACCACGCCGAGCTGTCGCGCGACTTCTTCCGCGACCTCGACGCCGGTGGCTACCTGATCAAGGAGGCTAGCGAGCAGCTCTTCTGCGTGCCCTGCGATCGCTTCCTAGCCGACCGCTACGTGGTCGGCACCTGCCCCAAGTGCGGCCACAGCCCGGCGCGCGGCGACGAGTGCCCGGCCTGTGGAGAGTGGCTCGACCCGCTCGAGCTGGTCGAGCCCGCCTGCAAGGTCTGCGGCTCGGAACCCGAGCGCCGCAGCACCACGCACTGGTACCTCGACCTGCCGAAGCTGCGCGACGCGCGCATCGGCGAGTGGTTCCAGTCGAAGACCTGGAAGCCCAACGTCCAGGCCTTCGTGCGCGGGCTCCTGGCCGACCTCGACAAGCGCCCGATCACGCGCGACATGAAGTGGGGCGTGCCGGTGCCCGAGGAGCTCGCGGGGGACGAGGAGGGCAAGGTGCTCTACGTCTGGTTCGATGCGCCGATCGGCTACATCTCGTTCCTCAAGGAGTGGGCCGAAGACATCGGCGAGCCCGACGCGTGGGAGGCCTGGTGGAAGGGCGAGGACACCGAGCTCGTGCACTTCATCGGCAAGGACAACATCCCCTTCCACTGCCTGGTCTTCCCCTCGATGCTGCACGGCGTCGGCAAGGGCTACGTGCTGCCCGAGGCCGTGCCGGCGATGGAGTTCTACAACCTCCAGGGCCGCAAGTTCAACACGTCCACCGGCTGGCAGATCCCGCTCGACACCTTCTTCGAGACCTATGACGCCGACTCGACGCGCTTCTACCTGCTGTCGAGCGCGCCCGAGACCTCGGACAGCGACTGGCGCTGGGAGGACTTCCAAGCCTGCGTCAACGCCGGGCTCGCCGACACGATCGGCAACCTCGCCACGCGCGTGCTGCGCTTCTGCGACAAGCACTTCGACGGCAAGGTCCCACCGCTCCAGGAAGCCCACCGCAGCGAGCTCGACGCCGCCATCCTGACCGAGTGCGGCGAGGCCAGCGACCCCGCGGCCTCGATCCGCCGCTTCCGCTTCCGCGAGGCGACCTCCGCGCTCCTGGCCAACGCCGCGATCGCCAACGTCTACATCGACCGCACCGCCCCCTGGGCCCTGCGCAAGACCGACCTCGAGCGCTGCGGCAGCGTGCTCAACACCGCCTGCGAGTGGCTGCTCCTGGTGGCCCGCTGGATGGCTCCTTTCATGCCCACCAAGGCCCAGTCCCTGTGGGTCATGCTCGGCCAGGAGGGTCCCGTGGAGGCGGCCGGCTGGCCCGAGCTGCCCAGCGGGGCCGGCTGGCGTCAGGAGCTCGGCGGCACGCAGCTCGGCGAGATCGAGGGGCTCTTCGCCAAGCTGGACGACGCGACGGTCGCGGCCGAGCTGGCCAAGCTCGAGGCCCAGGCGCAGTAGCCGCGCCCCGCGACGTCGCACCAAGTAGCGCGCCCCGACCTCCGCAGGGCGGAGATCGGGGCGCGTTTTGCTGCTCGGGAGAGCTCCTGGCGACCTAGGCGGTCTCCTGGAAGGACTCCCTCAGCAGCTTGCTGACGCGGAATCCGACTCGGTTGCCTGCGGCAACCTCGATCGGGTCTCCGGTCCTTGGGTTCCTCAAGGTGCGCGCCTTGCGGGGCTTGACCTCGAACGTGCCGAATCCGGAGATCCCGACATTGCCGTCCTCGGTGAGACCGTAGCGCACACCAGCGAGAACGACGTCGAGGATGCGTCGTGCGTCCTCACGGGACACGACAACCTCCCTGGCGACGTAATCGATGAGCTGGCGCTTGTTCACGGCTTGGGCCTAGCGACGACGGGTGGCTTTCTTCGCGACCTTCTTCTTGGCCGCCTTCTTCTTGGTCACCTTCTTCTTGGTGGCCTTCTTCTTGGCCGCCTTCTTCTTGGTCACCTTCTTCTTGGCGGCCTTCTTCTTGGTCGCCTTCTTCTTGGTGGCCTTCTTCTTGGTCACCTTCTTCTTAGCGGCCTTTTTCTTGGTGGCCTTCTTCTTGGTCACCTTCTTCTTGGTGGCCTTCTTCTTAGCGACCTTCTTCTTGGCGGCCTTCTTGGCCACCTTCTTCTTGGTCACCTTCTTCTTTGCGGCTTTCTTCGTCACCTTGCGTTTGGCGGCCTTCTTGGTCGCCTTCTTCTTGGTGGCCTTCTTTTTGGCAGCTTTAGCCATGATTGTTCTGTGTGCAGTGGGGGGTCCAAGGACCGGATCGGGCGCCTTACGGCACCGCCAGTGACATCGCCCCCTTCTTCGGCCGCATCCCTCCCCCGCTTTCCCTGGTTCTTCGAAAGTTTCGCTCCACGATGTTCCCACCAACGACACTAGGTCGGACCGTGGACGGACCACCAGCGGGAACAAGGGGGCCGCGCCGCCCCGCTCGACAGCACCTACGAAGGAAGCCCGCGCCCTGGATCAGGGCAGCGAGCTCCTCACTGCGGTCACCGCGTCCCGAAGGATCTAGCTAGCGACGGCCTTCTGGGTGTGCGGCTTCACGACCTTGCCACCCTTGATGCAGCGGGTGCAGACCGAGAGGCGCACGACCGCGCCGTCGACGACGGCCCGGACCTTCTGAAGATTGGGGCGGAACCTACGCAGGGTACGTCCCGTGATGCGCAGACCGACGCCGCCTGCCTTCTTGGGCAGACCGCGGCGGGCGATGGTGCCACCGGTAGCGGTCTTCTTGCCGCAGATCTCACAAACACGCGCCATGACTGGTCTCCGATTCTTGTCTTGCTGGACATCGGCGGCCGACACCACCGAAAGAGGGCGAGGAGTCTAGCGTCCCACCGGGGGTCCCGCAAGCCCAAGAACCAGGCTTCTCGCAGGAACGAGTCGGGGGGGACGCGCCCTCTCGGACGCGCCCCCCCCGCGGTTCGGAGCCCTCTAACCCTTGGGACCTAGAGGGTTACGTCCACGACGAGGTCGCCAGGGGCGTTCCCCGCGAGGTCCTCGATGTCGCGGACCGTCAGCTGATCCCCGCTCCCGAAGCCGGCCGCGAAGACCAACCGGTAGGCGGACTCGCTCAGCTTGGTGAGGCCGATCTGGTTCTGACCACCGCTCGAGCTCCACTTGTTCTGGAGCAGGGCGTTCGTCTCGTCCACGTCCTCGCTGAACAGCACGTCCACGGTGCGGCCGGTGAAGTCCGCGCGGTAGTTCACGTAGGCCGACACCAGGGTCGGCCCGTCGCTGTCACCGGCGGTGGCGCCGCTGAGGTCGGCCGGCGTCATGGTGAGCCCCGAGAGGTCCAGGACGCCGCTGGCGGTCACGTGCACGTCGACGCCATCGGCCAGGTCGACGCCTTCGGGCAGGACGAAGACGACCGTGTTGGTCGTGCTGTCGTAGCGCGGAGTCGAGCCCGAGAGATCTAGGAAGCTGCCGGCCTGGTCGACCGTGTAGCGGTTGTGGTTCAAGGCGACGCCGGTCTGGACCGGCTTGTCGAAGGTCACGCGGACCTCGTCCTGACCCGCACCCGGGACGACTACGCCCTCGACCGCGGTCACCACCGGACCGGCCCCGTCCTGGGCGGAGACCAGCTGACTGGCGAAGCCGAGGTTGCCGGCGAGG
Source organism: Planctomycetota bacterium (assembly GCA_029212845.1). Lineage (GTDB taxonomy): Bacteria > Planctomycetota > UBA1135 > UBA1135 > JARGPD01. The sequence goes on along the minus strand of JARGPD010000002.1, from coordinate 68,598 downwards.
TCCCGGAAGCTCACGTTGACCGTCTGGCCCAAGCTGACTCCCCCAGCAAAGGTCGCACGGCTGGTGCGCTGGCCCACGTGCACCGCGAGGTTCGGGTTCACCGCAGCGATGTCGATCAGGGTCTCGTCCGAGGCGTCGTCGGGGTTCAGGGCCTCGCTCATCTCGATCAAGATCGTGGCGAGCGGATCCGAGGCGTCGGCTCGCACGCTTCCGGCGTCCAAAGTCGGCACGCTCGAGTCCCCCGAGGCGACCATGGAGTCGCTGCTGGAGCCAGAGATCGGCACGCCCTGGGCAGAGCACAGGCCATCGACGGTCAGGTCGTAGGTCCCGCCCGTCTGGAGGCTGTCGGCGCCGACGGTGTCGAGGTCGATCACCACCGTGCGCGCGCCGTCGAAGCTCAAGCGAGCGCGCGTCAGGTCGACCGGCGTCGCGCCCAGGAGCAGCGTGTAGTTCGACTCGTCCTCCATGCCCCAGGGGCACATGTCGCGGTCGAACAGGACCGTCACCTGGTCGTTGTCCTCACCCGAGACGGTCATCGCCGCCGAGACGCCCAGCTCCAGGGTCGGAGCGACCGGATCCTCGGTCAGGATCGGCATGTCCTTCACCGGGAACAGCTGGTTGCTGGCGAGGTCGGTGATCCCGCGCAGGTCCAGGGTGTGCACGCCGGCGACCACCGTGGACCCGAAGGTCAGCTCGACCTGCATCGAGTCCGCGCTCACGGACAAGGAGCTCGGATAGCCGAGGCTCGTGCCCAGGCCGTCGAACAGCTCGTAGGTCGTCAGGCCCAGGGGGTTGGACGACGGGTCGTAGGAGTCCGCGAACTGCGAGCAGGGCTCGCTCATGCGCAGGTGCACGATCGTCGGGTCGCTCGCGTCGACCCACGCCACCTCGGCGATCGGGAAGTTCAGGTCCCCGGTGACCGTGCCAAAGATCGTCGTCGACGAGACGGTGTTGCCGCCGAGGTCCCGCATGTTGCTGAGCAGCAGGGAGAAGCCGTGGCGCGAGGCGAAGTCCTCGCCGCCGACGAAGGTCAGGACGGCCTCGCGGGTGAGCGGGTCGTAGTCGACGGTCGCCGCGCTGGTGTCCATCGGCACACCGAGAGGAGCCGCGATCGCCCACTGGAGCGGGTCCTCGACCTCGGCCTCGATCATGTCGTCGTCGAAGACCACCGAGAGGTAGTCGTTGTTGGCGCCCTCGACGGCCTGGGCCACGGGGGCGGTCGGCTGGGGCGCCAGGGTGTCGTTGGAGAGGAAGGCGATGCCGGCGGTCAGGGCCATCGGGTTGCCCGCGATGTCCTCGACGCCGGAGGTGCTCAAGGTCACGTCGCCCGGGACGACCGTGGCGTCGAACTCGACGCGCACGACCTTCCAGTCGGCCATGCGGGTCGCCGAGAGCACGGTCTGGCCGCCCGAGGAGCTCCAGTTCGCGGTCAGCTCGGCCGAGGTCTGGTCGACCTCCTCCGCGAAGGTCACGTCGACCAGGGTGCCGTCGCTGGCGATGGTCCGGTTCTGGACCGCGCTCGCGATGGTCGGAGCGGTCGCGTCCCCGCTGACGGTGCCCGAGAAGCTGGACGTGAAGAGGTCGCCGTCCACGTCGATCGGCTCGTCCCCGCTAGCAGGCGTGAGGTCGAAGGAGTCGCCGTTCACGAAGTCCATGGCGAGGGTGATCGTCAGGGACTTGGTCAAGAGGTCAAAGGCGAAGTCAGCGTCCTCGAGGTTGACCGGGGTGCTGTCCACCTCGAGCTCCCAGTGGTTCCAGTCGACCGCGTCCGTCGGGTCGATCGCCTGGGTGAAGATCACCGAGACCAGGTCGTTGGCGCTGTTCTCGACCGTGCGCACCTCGGGGTTCGAGGCGAAGCCGTTGGCCACGCTGCTGCCCTGGGCGACGGGCACGACGGCCCCGCCGAGGTCGTTGCCGTGGGGATCCTCGAGGTTCGCCAGGGTGACGCTGTCGACCGTCGGGATCATCGGCTCGGTGAAGGTCACGCGCAGCACCTCGGGCGAGGGCTGGGCGACCGACACGGCGAAGACCGGCAGGGGCGCGGTGAAGTTCGAGAGCAGGGCACCGGAGATCGGGTCCATCGCCTCGTCGAAGGTGAAGTCGACCACGCGGCCGAACTCATCGGCGGCGAGGTTCTGCTCGGCGGTGACCAGACTCGGAGCCGAAGAGTCGCCGCTGGCGACGCCGTTGACCGCGGCCGCGGGCACGAGCGTGTCGGCGACCGAGTGGACGCCGCTGGCGAGGATCTCGTAGCTGGCGTGCAGGTTGGCCGTGGTGCCGAGGGTGATGTCGACGATGCCCGTAGTCGGGTCGTAGTCGAAGCTCGAGCCGGTCAGGTCCTGGTCCAAGCCACCCTGGCGGATGGTCCAGTTGGCGAGGTCTTCGGCCTCGGCCTCGACCACGCGCGGCCCGCTGAAGTGCAGCTCGAGGGTGTCCCCACCGAGGCCGGGCGTCTGGGTGCCCGCGGCGATCGTGAACGTCGGCGCGGTGGCGTCGCTCGTGACCACCGAGGCGTAGTCGGTCGTGACCCCGGAGATGCCCACGGCGCGAACCTGGTGGCTCGGCGTGACGCGCTCGTCCCAGGCAACGGTGGCCTCGTCCCCAACGACGGAGACCGAGCTCGCGAGCTGGCCCCCGTTCGCCTCGAAATTCGCGGGCGTCAGCGGCGCTGCGGGGATGCCGGGCAGGGTGATGACCGTCGTCTGACCCGTCGGGTCGGCGGACAGGTCCTGGACGATGGCGGAGATGCTACTGGCGCTCTCGGAGCTCGAGGAGCTCGAAGAGCAGGCAACGAATAGCAGGGCCGATCCGAGGATCGTCCAGGGGGTGATGTTCCCAAACCTCATGGCTTGTTCCTTTGGTGCGATGGGACCCTTCGGGGGGTGGAAGGGCGGGGTGCGGGGGGTCCGTCCTCCGGGGGCGGAGACACGGGACTGCATGCGCTATCGACGGCTGGGTCGGGCGATCTGAAAAGCAAGGTGGTTTTCGCTGTGCCTGACTCGCGCCTCCGCCTTGGGCCTGGCTCAGAGAATCGTGAAGCGCGTCAGGTGCTGGCTGAAGGACCAGCCCTGGGGCGTGCTGAAGATGCCCTGCAGGCTGAGCTGGAAGCCCGGCAGGGCCGGGTCGGCGGGGACCGGGCCGAAGAGGTCGGCGCGGCCGCTCGAGTCCGCGGGGGCCGCGAGGATCGAGAAGGGCTGGTAGGGGTCGATGCCGAGCAGACCGGCGACGCCCGGGAAGGGGCCCTTGGGCTGCTCGCTGCCGAAGACGAACAGGCTGGCGAGGTTGCCGGGCTCGCGCGACGAGAAGTGGAACACGCCGGGGCTCGTCAGCGGACCGAGGGCCAGGAGGTCGCGCTCGCCGAGGTCGTAGACCTGGACGAAGCCGGTCGTCGCGAACTGGTTGGCATGGGAGCCCTTGACCGCGACGGCGACGCGCCCACCGGGGCGGTCGAGGTCGAGGCCCAGGACGCTGCCGGACAGGTAGGCGGAGTAGATCGGCTGGGGCAGGGCACGGTCGAGCAGGATCAGCTGCGGGTCGGGCCCGCCGCTGCCCCAGGCTCCGAGGGCCATGCGCGTGCCGTCGGCCGACACGCAGACCTCCTCGGGATAGTTCTGTAGGCCGGTGCCGGGCGTGCTCTGCAAGAGCTCGTGCAGCTTGTTGCCGCCGGCGAGGTCCCACATCTGGAAGAGGATCGACGCGCCGGTGGTGAAGTCCCACCAGCCAACACCCAGGGTGTCTCCGGTGGCGTCGAGGTCCAGGCTGGTGGCCATCCAGGTCCCGGGGACCAGGATCTTCTCGGCGGCCTGCCAGGTGCCAGCAACGTCGCGCCACAGCTGCACCTCGCCGTTCTGCCCGAAAGCGAAGGCGCTGCCGTCGTCCGAGATCGCGAAGGCCTCGGTCGAGCCCGCCAGGGGCACGTCCGTCACCAGCTGGAGGTCCGCATCGAGCAGGCGCATCGAGCTGCCGAGCCCCACCAGCAGGTGCTCGCCGGCCTCGTCCAGGGAGAGCCCACGCAGGGCCGGGGCGCTGAAGCTGCTGCTCTTGAGGGTGCCGCCGTCGGCCACGTCGAGCCGGTCCACGTAGACGCGCGAGGCCTGGGGGTCGAAGCGCGCCACGAACAGGCGCGAGCCGTCTTCGCTAGCCGCGAGCTCCACGCCGCCGAGCAGCACGGGCCCGAGGCTGCGCGTCCATGAGGTCCCCCCGGGGAAGGCGCTCTGCCGCTGCACCTCGGTCACGCGCTTGCCCAGGGGCCCAGGGAACTGGGCCGCCAGGAACAGCTCATCGAGCCCGTCCCCCGCCGCCACCATCACCTGGCCGATCGCGCCGGGCAGGGGCACGTCGAAGAGCTCGGTCGCTGGGCCACCCAGGGCGGCCCCGAAGAGGCCGACACCGGGGTTCTCGACCGCCTTGCCGACCCAGGCCAGGTCCTCGTCCCCCGCGAAGCACACGTCCCGCGGGATCCAAGCCTTGGTGGTCTGGGAGCCGTAGCTCCAGCGCATGCCGGGCAGGTAGGGGTCGGCGACGGTCTGGGCGGCGGCCGTGGACCCGAACAGGACCAGGCAAAGGGGGAGCGAGAAGAGCGGCTTGAGCATGGTGGGACGAGGCAGGGAGGAGCGGCCGGGGAGGAGCCCGCCATCGCCCCTTCGGCCCCCTTCCTTCTCGATCTGGAGCCGAAGCTCAACAACCGCGGCCCCTTCCCCCGCACTCCCCGATCCATTAACCTGTTTGCCCCCAGCCGAACGAGCCCCGCGCGCCCCCCCGAAGTGAGGGTCGGTGCGCCCCATCTGGAACGACCGTCACCCCCACCGCGGGCCGACGCCAGCGAACGAAGAACGACATGGACACCGCCGCCCTCCAAGAGACCCCCCTGCACGACGTCCATGCCGCCCTCGGCGCCCGCATGATCGACTTCGGCGGCTGGCACATGCCCGTCCAGTACGGCCCGATCCTCGACGAGGTCCGCACGGTGCGCAACGCCTGTGGCCTGTTCGACCTCGGCCACATGGGCCGCTTCCACATCACCGGTCCCGACGCGATCAAGCTGGTCGACAAGGTCGCCACCAACTTCTGCGCGAAGATCCCGGTCGGCGCGATCCGCTACGCGCTCTTCTGCCTCGAGAACGGCAACCCGATCGACGACGTGCTCTTGTACCGCGAGGAGCAGGACGTGTTCATCGTGGTCAACGCCGGCAACCTCGAGCGCGACCTCGCCCACCTGCAGGAGCACGCCGAGGGCATGGACTGCGAGGTCGTCGACCAGAGCCGCGAGCTCGACATGCTCGCCCTCCAGGGCCAGCACAGCGAGGCGATCCTGCAGCGCGTCGTCGAGGACTGCGACCTGTCCGAGCTGAAGTACTACCGCTACACCTGGGGCACCCTCTGTGGCATCCCGAACGTGCGCATCAGCCGCACCGGCTACACCGGCGAGGACGGTTTCGAGGTCTACATCCCGCCGAGCTCGTCGAAGCAGGTCTGGGACAGCCTCCTGACCCACGGCGCTGACCTCGGCCTGAAGCCGATCGGCCTCGGCGCACGCGACACCCTGCGCCTCGAGGCCGGCATGGCGCTCTATGGTCACGAGATCGACGACGACCACAACCCGATCGAGGCCGGCCTGTCCTTCGGCATCCGCTTCGCCGAGGAGAAGGGCGACTGGCTCGGCCGCGAGGCCCTGCTCGCGGTCAAGGCCGACCCGAAGAAGCAGCTGATCGGCATCACCACCGACGGCAAGCGCGTCCCGCGCCAGGGCCACAAGCTCTTCCGCGGCGACACCGAGGTCGGCTACGTCGTCTCCGGCTCCGTCTCCCCCACCATCGAGACCAACATCGGCACCGCCTACGTGACCCTCGGCAACGAGGAGGTCGGCACCGAGCTCGAGCTCGACATCAACGGCAAGCGCCAGGCCTGTGTGGTCGCGCCGCAGCCCTTCTACTCCCGCACCCGCAAGTAACCCCGTCCCCCCAAGCACCATGCGCCCCGACGATCGCAAGTACACCAAGGCCCACGAGTGGGTCCTCCTCGACGGTGATGTCGCCCTGTTCGGCATCACCGACTTCGCCGTGGAAGAGCTCTGCAACGGCAACGAGGGTGACCTCGTCTACTGCGACCTTCCCGAGGAAGGCCGCACCCTCGAGGCCGGCGAGACCTTCGGCGAGATCGAGTCCGTCAAGGCCGTCGCGGACCTGAACGCGCCCATCGGCGGGGTGGTCCTCGAGACCAACGAGGCCATCGAGGAGCACCTCGAGATCCTGTCCACCGACCCCTACAAGAAGGGCTGGATGGTCAAGATCAAGCCCAACAACAAGAGCCTCGACGGCCTCATGAGCGCGGCCGAGTACGAGGCCTTCGTGGCCGAGAAGGCCCACTAGAGCTAGCCCTGGAGACTTGGCGTCTCATCACCACCTGGGGGGCTCCCCCGGGCTGGAACATGGGCCTCGACGAGGCCCTGCTCGGAGCGCCCGCCCCGGCTCCCCACCCGGGGTCCGGAGCGGGCGCTCCGCCGGTCACGGTGCGCTTCTACAGCTGGTCCCCGGACACGCTGAGCCTCGGCTACTTCCAGCGCCTCGTCGACGTGCCGCCCGCGGCCGCCTTCCTCGGCATCGAGGCCCCGGGCGCAGGCCCGGACACGCCGCTGCCCAGCGCCGTGGTCCGGCGCCTGACCGGCGGCGGTGCGATCCACCACCAGGGCGAGCTGACCTTCTCGATCACGACCTCGCTCGAGCACCCGCTCTACCGCGGCCACGTCGAGGGTAGCTACGAGCGCGTGCACGCGGCGATCGCCAGCGCCCTCCAAGAGGCCGGCGTGGTGAGCCGCCCGCGCGCCGAGCTCACCCCCGCCAGCGAGGCCGAGGGCACCGGCATGTGCTTCCACCACTCGAGCCCCGTCGACCTGATCTGGAACGAGCGCAAGGGCGTCGGCTCGGCCCAGCGCCGCAAAGGCGGGCGCGTGCTGCACCACGGCTCGATCAAGCTCAGCGCGACCGAGCTCGAGACCGGGGTCGCCACCGTTGCGGGCATCGCGTCGCCCGGCGCCTTGGCCCCGCTGCTACGCGCCGCCTTCGAGCGCCACTTCGACGCGCGCCTCGAGCCCAGCGTCCCGACCGCAGCCGAGCTCGAGCACGCCAAGGCGCGCGAGGCCTTCTTCGGCTCGGACGAGTTCCTGCGCCGGCGCTAGCCCTGCCGGCCCCTCAGCGGGTGTTGACGCGCGGGCTCAGGGTCATCTCGACGCCCCAGTCCGAGTCCGCATAGAGCCGCACCGACATCGCGATGGCCTCGCCACCCGAGGTGGTCCCGGTGCTGGTCCAGCTGTCGGGCGTCGGCCGGCTCGAGCGCATCGACGCCCCGATCGCCCGACGCGAGAGCTGCTCCGAGACCCAGGCCGAAGTGGTCTTGGTGTTCGGCAGGTCGAGGCTCAGGGCGGCCTGGGAGAGGACGCCCGTCCCGCGCACCTCGGAGGTCACGAAGATCCCGACCTCGCCCCCGAGCTGTCCGGTCGTGCGGTTCGGCGGCAGGAGCCGCAGTCGGTCGGGGACCTCCTCCACCGAGGTGACCGAGGCGGTCAGCCCACCACCGAGGCGCACGGTGATCGCCTCGACGTCCTCGATGAAGAGGCTGATCTCCCCGCGCGGGGCGGCGGCCGGCCCCAGGCTGTAGCGGATGCCCTGGCCCTTGAGGCGCCGCTCGAAGAGCGCGGCGAGGTCGCCCGAGCGGGTGCCGTAGGCCAAGAGCCCGCGGAAGCTGAGCTCGCTGCCGTCGGCCTTCAGCTTGAGCTGGATCGGAGCGCCACCGCTCTCCTCGATCTGGCCCCGGATGACGATCTGGACCAGGCCCGAGGCCGAGGCAGAGAGGCTGCCGGCGAGCAGCAGGACGGCGGGAAGGACGAGTCGGCGGACGAGGTGCACCATGGCTCCAGCGGGGCAAGGGTCGGGGGGCGGACACCCAGGTTAGGTCAGCAAGCCACCGGGATCACCCGGAACCTGGGAGGGACCGGACGCGCGACCGGCCCCTTCCTTCCCGTGGCACCCGAGGAGGCTCCCAGCCCACTGGCCCCGACCTGCCTACCAGAGACCTCAGGTGTTGATCGTGACCACGTCGCTGATGTCGACGAAGCGACCCGCGCCGAGCTCGAAGCTCACACCGACGCAGTGCAGCTGCAGGCCGGGCGGCACGCCGGGTGCGCCGAGTGGGACCGATGCCGTGAGCCCGCTGCCATCCGGCGCGATCGGAGAGGTGAACGCACCACCGAGCGTCAACGGAAGGAGGTCCAGGAATAGCGTCGATGGGCCGACACCGAGCTCACGCCCATCGCCGAGGGGCAGCGGCAGGCTCGTGGTGTCCGTGGACAGGAACATCCAGGCTAGGTTCGCGCCGTCGTCGAAGCCGAGGAAGCCGGCGCTCAGCGAGGTCCCACCAGAGCTGAATCCGAGGGGTACGACCCGCTGGGGACGGAAGCCTCCGACCAGCTGCTCGCCCGTGTCGCCGTAGGTCGCGATCACATTCTGGTAGAGCTCGTTCCAAGCCAGAGAGTAGCCGCCCGCGCCCTCGTCGAAGACCTCGAAGGGGGCCTTGAAGTCCTTGCCCCGGTCGAAGCTCACCGCGGCGTAGACCGTCGTCGGGGAGAAGAACTCGATCAGAGGGCGCCAGGTGACGACCACGCGGTTGCGACCGGGACCCGAGGCGATGACCTCGGGGTGGGAGCCCGTGCCCACATCCACGCGCTCCGAGTCGGCCCAAGTCGACCCACCGTTCGACGAGTGGAACGCGACGACCTGGTGTCCACCGACGAAGGCGTTGACGTAGGCAACGGCACACACGTCGCTGCCCGTACCAGCGATGGCGATGCGCGGCGTCCATGCCCACTTGGCTGCACCGAGGACAGGGTCTTCGAGCTCGACGTGGGCGTTGTAGGACACGCCTCCATCGCTCGAGGTGATCGCCCGCGAGAAATCGTAGATGAGTCCATCGTACTCATAGGCGATCGCGAGCAAGGAGCCCCGGAGGTCGGCATCGAAGTTGTTGACATCGAGCGCCCCTGGCACCAGCTTCGGCCCGGCGAAGTCGGCGGTCGCACCAGCATCCAGGGAGCGCTGGTGGAAGAGGTCGTACACCGGGAATGTAGTCGGGCTCGGATCCTGCTGATAGAGCACGCTCACCTGACCGGCATCCGCCACCACGCGGACCTTCCCGAATGCTTCGGGCGCAGCCTGGGTGATGGTGAGCGGTGCGAGCCAGGAGCTCCCGCCGTCGTGGGAGCTGTACAGCACCACGGCTCCGCCGATGGTGCCGGTGACCGTGTCGAGCACCTGCTGGACCACGGCGAGGTGCAGGTGCACGGCGCCGCCCACTTCGAGGGCGACGAAGTCATAGCTGCTCGCCCCGAGGTGCATGGGGGCGACGCCCATCGGGATCGGGAGCTCGGGCCCGAGCACGCCGGTCTGCGCGTCATAGACCCGCAGGAAGGCTGTCGAGGCCGTCCACGTCCCGAGCAGTCCTTGGTCGTTGCGATCATCCGCGAAGACGACGAAGACCTTTTCGCCGATGACCGCCGGCTGCCGGTACTGGATCGTGTCGCTCGAGCCCGGGGGGTCCAGGGAGAGCCGGGGTGACCACACCAGCCCGCGACCGTCGGAGACCTGCAAGGCGACGGCGTCCGAGCTCGTGTTGCTCACAACCGCGCTGAGATCGCCGGACGTGGACAAGGCGGGGTGCCCAGAGCCCATGCCGGTGACCAGGGGCACGGGATCGCGGGCATCGGAGCGGGCGCTGCTCGCGAGGGCGAGCAGGAGGGCGAGCGACAACTTGTTCATGAGCTGAATTCCTTCGAGCTGTGGAGCGGGGGGTGACGTTCAGGTGCGAGGTGTCCTGAACCAAAACTCTAGGCGGACTCGCCCAGGCCCGCACCCCACCCCGTGGTCAGACGCCTACCGGTAGCCGAGGGCTTCGAGCTCGGCCCGGGCGGCGGCGTCGAGCTCGACGCCAGGGCCCGCGCCGATGTCCTCGGCCTCGCGCTGGAAGCGGCCGAGCTCGCGGCGCTGCAGGTCCAGGAGCTCGGCATAGGTCGGGCTGTCGGGATCGAGCAGGCCCGGGAAGCCCGCGGCGGCGCCCAGCTCCAGGGCATTCAGGCCCAGGTCGATCAGCAGCGGGTCCGCGCCGGGCTCGGGCTGGATCAGGAGGTGGTCGCCGTAGCGCAAGGACCACAGGTCGAGCGGCCGCTCGAGCTTGGAGCGGTGCTCGCTGTAGATCGCGCGCCCGCCGGTGACGGCCCCGGGGTCGTCGACCCAGGCGGCCCAGCTCTCGCCGAGCATGGCATGGGACACCAGGCCCTCGGGCTCGAGGCCCATCAGGTCGAGCAGGCTCGGCATCAGGTCCATGTGGCGCACCGGCGCGTCGATCACACGCCCGTTGCGATCGGGGTCGGGGCCGCCACGGACCGAGTCGGGCACCGCGACCAGAAGCGGCACGTGCAGGTGCTCGCGCCAGACGCCGTTGTGGCGCGTGTCGCCGTGCTCGCCGAACTCCTCGCCGTGGTCCGAGGTGATCACCACGATCGTGTTCTCGAGCAGCCCGGCGGCCTCGAGGTCCGCCATGAAGCCCTTGAGCAGGAAGTCGAAGCCCGCCACGCCCGCCAGGTACAGCTGGCGCAGGTGCTCGAGGTCGGCGGGGTCGTCGGCGTCGACCCGGGCCCAGAAGTTCTCGGCCGCCTTGGCGTGACTCTCGGCCCAAGGTGCGAGGTCCTCGCCCTCGCGGATCGCCTTGCTGAGCGAGATCGGGTCGCCGAGGATCTTGCCGGTGTAGCCGGGCTCGACGAACTTCTTGATGAACTGCTTGGGCGGCAGGTAGGGGTCGTGGACCGCGTAGGTGTGGAAGAAGGCGAACCACGGGCGCGCGGCCTGGCCCGGCTCCGGGGAGGCCGCCCCGCGGATCCAGCTCTGCATGTCGGCCAGCTTGCCAGGCGGCTGGTTGGGCTTCTCGTTGAAGACCTCGAAGCCGCGCTCGAAGCCGAGGTAGCCCTTCACGTTGCCCCCGGACGTGACCGCGCCCGTGCGGTAGCCGGCCGCGGAGAGCACCTCGGCCAGGGTCGAGATGTCCTCGGAGACGCTCTTGTTGCCGCTCGAGCGCTGGTTGCCGAGTCCATGGGCGCGCGGCGGCAGCCCGGTGAACATCGTCATGTGCGACGGCGCGGTCTTGGGCGTGTGCGCCCAGGCCGATGCGAAGCGCAGGTTGGCCTCGGCGAAGCTGTCCAGGTACGGAGTCCCGCCCCAGGTCGCGCCGTAGCTGCCGAGGGCGTCGGCGCGCAGGGTGTCGATCGAGATGAACAGCAGGTTCGGCGGCAGCTCGTCGGGCTCGGAGCCGCAGGAGCCGCCCAGGGCCAGGAGCCCGGCGCCGAGGAGGAGTCGAAGGATGGACCGCATGGGCGCTAGGTTAGCACGCTCTGGAGCGCGCCAGGCCAGGGTGCGGACGGTCCTCTAGCCGAGGAGCGGAGGCTGGTGCCGTGCGAGCGGCGAGCGAAGGAAGTGGTAACCCCGCCAGGACTTGAACCTGAAACGTCTGGACCAAAACCAGATGTGTTGCCAATTACACCACGGGGTTGTTCGCCGGAAGATCGCCGCTCCCGAGGGAGGCGCGCGAAGGTCGCGTGCGAAGGGGCGGGACGATACCAAGCGCCCCGCGGGTGGTCAAGCGATCCGGACGGGGTCGGGGCCCATTTCCACCAGCTTTTGGTGCAGGCCCAGGAGCCCGGCTACCCGGGCCCAGGCCCGCACGGACTCCCGGTCCCTAGCCGGGAAGCGTCGCTCGAAGGCGAAGGTCTGCCCCCCCACGGACAAGCCGAACCAGACCAAGCCGACCGGCTTCGCGTCGGTCCCGCCCCCCGGACCGGCGATGCCGCTGACCGCCAGGGCCACGTCGCTCTTCGCCCGCTTGGCGGCCCCTTCCGCCATGGCCCGCACGACCTCTTCCGAGACCGCGCCGTGCTCGGCGAAGAGGGCCGGGTCGAGGCCGAGCTCGGCGACCTTGGCCTCGTTCGCGTAGGTCACCCAGCCATAGTGGAAGGCCGCGCTGATGCCGGGGACGTCGGTCAGCTCGGCCGCGATGCCCCCGCCGGTGCAGGACTCCGCGGTCGCGATCGTGAGGCCACGCTCGAGCAAGAGCTGCCCGAGCACGAAGGCCGGACGCTGCTCGTGCTCGCTGTAGATCGAGCCACGGAACAGGGCGCGAAACTCGTCCGCACGGGCTGCCAGGCTCGCGCGGCTAGCAGGGCTGCTGCATTGGGCCTTGAGCTGCACCGCGAGCAGCCCCCCACCGGCGGTGACCGACATCAAGGGATCGACGCCGCGCGCCATCCAGTCGCCCGCCTCGCGAACGACCTCGGCGAAGACGCTCTCGGACTGCTGGAACAGGTAGAAGGCCTGGGTCGGGGTCTCGCCCTGGAAGAGCCCACGGGCCTGCAGGAGCGGCCCGACGACCTCGGCGAGCATCGGGACCATCTCCCGCGGCGGGCCCGGCAGGGCGACGTGCAGGGCGCCTCCGATGGCCACGGCAAAGCCCGGGGCGGTGCCATGGGGATTGGCCAGGACCCTGGCGCCGGCGGGGAAGTCGACCTGGCGCAGGTTGCTGGCGACCAGCTCGCGGCCGAGGTCCAAGAAGCGCTGCTCGAGGCCAGCGAGGGCGCCGGCATCGCGCACGAGCGGGACCCCCGCGGCCAAGGCCGAGGCGGAGCGCGTCACGTCGTCGAGGGTCGGACCGAGGCCGCCGGTCGAGATCACCAGCTCGTGGTCCTCGGCCAGCTCGACGATGGCCGCGGCCAGGCCGGCCTCGTCGTCGTCGACGGTCAGGTGCCGGTGCACCTGCACCCCGCGGGCCCCGAGCCAGCGCGACAGGGTCGCCGAGTTGCGGTCGACGTGGCGCCCCTGGATCAGCTCGTCGCCGATCGAGAGGATCGCAGCCCGGGGAGCGCTCAAGTCGCCGGCACCTCGGCCTTCCTCTGGTTGCGCGCGGCGATGCGCGCGGACCAGATGCCGACCTCGTAGAGCACGATCATCGGACCGGCCATCATCGACTGGGTGATCGGGTCGGGCGGTGTGAGGATCGCTGCCAGGATGAAGCTGGCCAGGGCGAAGTGGCCCCGGTAGTGGGCGAAGGTGCTGGGCGCCACCAGGCCGACCCGCGCCAGAGCCGTCAGGATGATCGGCAGCTGGAAGACGAGCCCGAGGGACAGGCACAGGCCCGAGATGAACGTCAGGTAGGTGTCCAGCTTGAAGCCGATCCAGCCCTGGTCCGGCTGCAGCTCGCCGGAGAGGTAGTACATGCCATAGGGCACGAGCACGAAGTAGCCGAAGACCACGCCGGAGAAGAACAGCAGGATGCTGGTCGGGAAGAAGGACAGCACGACCTTGCGCTCGTGCTTGTAGAGGCCCGCGGCGATGAAGGCCCACAGCTGCCACAGGAGGTAGGGACCACCGACGAACAGGGCGAAGTAGAGGCTGACCTTGAGCTTGACCATGAAGCCCTCGCCGACGCCGGTCACCAGCGGGCGCTCCTCGACCGCGTACCCCGGGAGCAGCCGCTGGTCGCTCGGATCGCTGGTCAGGAAGTACTCGGTGCGCGGGGTCTCGGGGTCGTCCACCAGGCGCTCCTCGATGACCGCCAGCCAGTCCTCGCGCAGCATGCCGACGCCCTTCTCGAAGGGCCCCATGAAGACCTCGTAGGCCTGGTCGCGCAGGAGCCAGGCAGCGATGAAGCAGATCACGACCGCGATGACGCCCTTGAAGAGGCGCACACGCAGCTCGTCGAGGTGCTCGCCGAGGGTCATGCCCGACTCGGCGGGGGCCGGCTCCGGGGCAGCTTCGGGATCGGGGACCGACGGGGACATGGGCAAGAGTCTAGCAATCCGTCGGCGAAGTGCGCTGCCGCGTGGAACGTTGCTGGGGGATCCCCACGAACGCGAGCGGAGGCTACGTACCCGCGGGGGAGGAGCCACCCCGCCACCGTGCGATCGCCCGTCCGAGAAAACGAAGAATTAAT
>JARGPD010000002.1:23126-54566 GCA_029212845.1 Planctomycetota bacterium | reverse complement strand
CCCCACGCGGGGCGGCGGTGCGGCGCGCCTGTCTTCGTCGGTGGCGGCCCCCCCCCCCCCGGGGGGCGGGGGGGGGGGGCGGGCCCCCCCCCCCCCCCCCCCTCGACGGTGCGATCGCCGGTCCTAGAAGACGAAGAATTCTTCGATCGAGGACAGGGGGATGATCTGCACGTTGGCGGCCACGGCCTGCTGGTAGACGGGCAGGTCGGAGGGCTCGATCGGCTCCTCGAGCGGGTAGCCGTCCTCGTCCTGCATGATCGGCTCACCGACGATCAGGAAGTTGGTGGTCAGGTCGAGGCCACTCTGGACGCGGATGCCGATGTCGTCCAGCAGGCCCGTGAGCTGCTCCTTGCCGTAGAGGCCGGTGAAGCGGCCGACGAGGATGGCGTTGAAGCCGCCCTTCGGATCGTAGACGGGGTTGACGAGGAAGTCGCCCTCGACGACCGGGTCGAAGGCGTCGACCTGGTCAAACAGGCGGACCTTCGCCATGTCCTTCTGGACCTCGATGACCTCGGCCCATGCCTTGAGGTGGCGCTTGCCGAGGCTACCGCCTTCGACGCGGAAGCGGGTGCCGAGCACCAGGCGGTTCTCGGAGCCCAGGTCGATCCAGCCGAGGGGCAGATCCTGGGAGACCTGGAGGATCGTGCCGTCCGGGTTCAGGTTCGCGGGGGCGCGCATCGGCTGGGTCATCTGGGCGAGGTACGCGTTCTGGGCGTTCAGCTCGTTGACCTTGGTGCGGTGGGCGCGGGCGATGGCGCGGGCCTCGGCCTTGAGGCTCGCGACCTCTTCCTCGAGCTCGCGGACGCGGTCCTGGGCGGAGCTCAGGTTCGAGCTCAGGGTGCCCTCGGTCTCGTCGAAGTTCGACTGCAGGTCGGCCATCTCGGCCTTCTGGCCCTGGATGACGGAGTCCTTGTCAGAGGTGACCGTCGACAGGCTGGCGCGCGCGGTGCTCGCGCTGGCCATGGCCTGGTCGCGGGCCGCCTCGGCGGTGGCGCGCGCGGCGCGGGCGGCGTTCAGCTCGGCGACGAGCTTGCCGACCATCGCTTCGAGGGTCGCATCCTGGTCGCTGATGTCGTCGTAGTTGTCACGCAGCAGCTGGTAGGCGTCGTTCAGGGCCGTGTGGTCCGTCTGGGCGTTCAGGCCGGTGTCACCGATGAAGCCGACCAGGTTGGACAGGTCGATCCGCTTGGCGTTGGCACTCGCGAGGGTCTCGCGGGCGACCGTGGCCTCGTTCTCGGCGGTGGCCTTGGCCTGGTTGGCCGCCTCCAGGTCCCCGTTGAGGGCGAAGGCGAAGGCAAGGGCTCCGAGAGCCACGATGCCGATGCTGATCAGCCACATGATGGAGACACGGGCGGCTCCGCGGGTCGATGGATTCATTCGATGAACCTTTCCGGTTGGGGGATGCACGGGGCAAGGCGCCCTTAGCGGTCCCTCGTTGAATATTGGGGGGGAAGAGTTTCGAGCCCAGGGTCGAGGCACCCGGGTCAGGAAGGGGCCATTTGATACCCGACAGGCCCCTTCAACCGCAAGGGAAAACCCCTGCGCGGGGACAAGCTGCCGGGCCGGCCGCTGTCCCACCCCCTACCCGGGCCCGCATGGGCGGTTACCGTCTGGTCTGGCGGGGTTCGAAGCCTATCCTTAGCGGCCATGGTCTCCCCCTCCCGAACCCTCGTGATCGGCATCGCCGGTGGCATCGCCAGCGGCAAGTCCGCCGTCTCGACCCTCGTCGCCGGCGAGCGCGGCCGCGTGGTCGTCGCCGACCGGATCGCCCGCGAGGTGCTCCACAGCCCCGAGGTGGTCGCCCAGGTCGCCGCCCACTTCGGCCCGGACTGCATCGGGGCTGACGGCCTGCCCGACCGCGAGGCCCTGGCCGCCCGGGTCTTCGCGGATCCCGCAGCACGAGAAACCCTCGAGGGCTGGATTCATCCCCGCGTCCGTGCGAACATCTCGGCCGAGCTGGCCGATGCGGCCGCGGCGGGCGTGCCCGTTGTCGTGCTCGACGTTCCGCTGCTCTTCGAGAACGACGCCCAGCACGGCCTGGTGGCCCTCTGCGACGCGATCCTGTTCGTCGAGGCTCCCCTACCTGAGCGCGATGCCCGGGCGGTGGCGAACCGGGGCTGGCAGGCAGGCGAGGTCGCCCGCCGCGAGGCCGCCCAGCTGCCGCTCTCCGAAAAGCGCGACCGTGCGACCCACGTGGTCAGGAACTCGGGCACACCCGAGGACCTGAAGGACGAGGTCGCCCGGGTCCTCGCCGAGCTCGGCGCGGACTGAGGCCCCCCCCACAACCACCCACCCCCTGCAGCCGAGCGCACCCATGCGGAGCGCCCGGCCCGAAGCGCGCCCACCGGAAGCGGCGGACGCGACCTCTGATCCATGGTCAACAAGAAGCGAAGCCGCGGCAAGAAGCCCTACAACCGCAACCGTCGTCAGAAGGGCAGCGCCAACGCCACGGCGATGCTCACCGACGAGGTGCGGATCGAGTTCCACGAGCTGCCGGCCGACCTCGACGACGAGGCCAGCGCCGCGCTGGTCGCGGGCCTCGAGAAGCCCAAGCCCAAGCGCAAGCCCAAGGCGATGAGCCACACCGAGCTGCAGGCCCTGCCCTTCGGTGAGCTGCACGACATCGCCGAGGCCGAGAAGGTCGAGGTCTCGGCCAACACCAAGCGCCAGGACCTGATCTTCGCGATCACCCGGGGTCGCCTCGAGCGCCACATCCCCGTGCTCGTCTCGGGCTGCCTCGAGATCGCCGGCAAGGGCCAGGCCTTCCTGCGCTGCCCGCACAACAGCTACCTCGCCGACTACGCCGACGTGGTCGTGCCCGCCTCGGTGCTCGACCGCTACGGCATGAAGGCCGGCATGACCATCGAAGGCCAGCTGCGCGTCCCGCGCGAGGGCGAGCGCTACTTCGCCGTCACCCAGATCGACAAGATCGACCTCGGCGATCCCGAAGAGGCCGCGACGCGCACTCCCTTCAAGGAGCTCGTGCCGCTGTACGCCGAAGAGCGCCTGCACCTCGAGGGCGCTGGCGACAACCCGATCGAGATGCGCATCACCGACCTGATCACGCCGATCGGCCGCGGCCAGCGCGGCCTGATCGTCGCGCCGCCGCGCACCGGCAAGACCGTGCTCCTGCAGCAGATCGCCCAGTCGATCCTGACCAACGCCCCGGACGTGCACCTGATCATCCTCTTGATCGACGAGCGTCCCGAGGAGGTCACCGACTTCGAGCGCTGCCTGACCGGCGGTGACTACGAGGTCGTCGCGTCGACCTTCGACGAGCCCTCCTCGCGCCACATCCAGGTCGCCACGATGGTGGCCCACAAGGCGCGCTGCCTGGCCGAGGCCGGCGAGGACGTGGTGATCCTGCTCGACTCGATCACGCGCCTCGCGCGCGCCGCGAACAACGAGGCGCCGTCCAACGGCAAGCTGCTCTCCGGCGGCCTCGAGGCCACCGCCCTGCAGTTCCCGAAGCAGTTCTTCGGTTCGGCGCGCAACATCGAGGACGGCGGCAGCCTGACGATCCTCGGCACCGCGCTGATCGAGACCGGGTCCAAGATGGACGAGGTCATCTTCGAGGAATTCAAGGGCACCGGCAACATGGAGCTGGTCCTCGAGCGGCGCCTCTCCGACCGCCGCATCTTCCCCGCCATCGACATCAACCGCTCGGGCACTCGCAAGGAGGAGCTGCTCTTCCAAGAGGACGAGATGCGCCGGGTGTGGATGCTGCGCAAGGTGCTCAACGAGCTCGACCCGGTCGAGGCGATGGAGATGCTGATCCAGAAGATGCGCAAGACCACGTCGACCGGCGAGTTCCTCTTGACGATCGGCAGCTAGCTCGCAACCCCGGTCCCCCGACCCCATGATCGACCGGCCGTGAAGATCCTCTTCTCCATCGACACCTGGGGCTTGGTCGGGGGCACCGAGCGCCTGACCGGTGCCGTCGTGCCCGGGCTCGTCGAGCGCGGGCACGCGGTCGAGGTCCTGTGCCGCGAGTCCAGCGGCAAGGTCCCCGGCGCCGGCCTGTCGCGCTCGGCGGTGCACGCCATCGGTTTTCTGAACGAGCCGCGCCTCGGCCGGGCCGAGCGCGCGCGCCTGGGTTCGCTGGTCCAAGGGATCGCCCCAGACGTGATCTTCGTGCAGTCCGACTGCAGCCCGGCCGCGCTCGAGGTGCTCGTCGAGCGCGCACCGCTGGTGCGCTACGTGCACTCGCACCCGCTGTTCTGCCCCGGGCTCAACAAGCTCCACCGCGACGGCACGAGCTGCCACGAGCCGCTCGGCACCGAGTGCCTGGTGCGCTACTTCGCCAAGGGTGGCTGCACCTGCTTCAACCGCACCCAGTACCCGGCGCGCTCGCTCGCGCGCTACGCGGCGCCCTTCCGCGTGCTGTTCGCCAAGTACCGCGAGCTCAGCATCAACCGCCGCGCCGCGCGCCTCTTGACCAACTCCGACTACATGGTCGGCGAGCTCGTCCAGGCCGGCTTCGCCGCGGAAAAGGTCGAGCGCATCTGGCCCTTCACCCTGTCGGGGACCAAGGGCCAGGCCAAGGCCAAGCTCGACGCCCGAACGAAGCGCTTCCTCGACGCCGACGCACGCCCGGTCGTGCTGACGCCCGCGCGTCTGGCGCATCCCGACAAGGGCATCGACCGCCTGCTCGCCGCCCTGGCTAGGGTCGAGGCGCCCCACAAGCTGGTGATCGCCGGTAGCGGGCCCGACGAGGCTCTGCTGCAGGCGGAGGCCGAGCGCCTCGGCCTCGGTCCCGACCGTGTGCTGTGGGCGGGCTGGCAGGACGCCGGCGCCATGGAGACCCTGCTCGGCCGCGCCGACGTGGTCGCCTGCCCTTCGGTCTGGGACGAGCCCTTCGGCCTGGTCGGCCTCGAGGCCATGGCCCACGCCAAGCCCGTGGTCGCCTTCGCCGTCGGCGGCATCCCCGAGTGGCTCGAGCACGGCCGCACCGGCCTCCTGGTCGAGCGCGGCGACTCGGCCGCCCTGGGCGCGGCGCTCGAGCGACTGCTCGTCGATCCCGACCTGGCCGCGAGCCTCGGCCGTGCCGGCGCCGAGCGACTCGCCGAGCGCTTCCCGCGCGAGGCCCACCTCGACGCCCTCGAGCGCGCACTCTCCGCCGCCGCCGCGTCTTGACCAGCCCCGGCCGCGCACCCCGGCGCTGGCCCTTTCCGCGCCTCCTCCGCGCGCGCAGCTGGTAAAACGGGCCCCATGTCCACCGCCCCCATGCTGCTCGTCGACTGCTACCTCGACGACTTCGGCTGCCCGGCCGACTTCGTTCCGCCCGCCATCGACCACCTGCGCGTGCGCCCCGGCCACGAAGAGCTCGACGCGGTCCCGACCTCGGCGGCGCCCTACTCGGGCATCGTCATCTCGGGCTCGGCCGCGTCGGTGCTCGAGGAGCGTCCCTGGAGCCTGCGCCTAGAGCAGCTCGTCCGCGACGCGCGCGACCGCGGGGTGCCGCTCTTCGGCGTCTGCTTCGGGCACCAACTGATCGCCAAGGCGCTCTTCGACGCAGCGCGGCCGGCGCCCACGCCCGAGGTCGGCTGGTACGAGGTCCAGCTGCGCCAAGGCGCCGCCGCCCGGCTCCCGGGCGAAGCGCCCGAGACCTTCACCTGCTTCCTCTCGCACTTCGACGAGGCCTTCGATCCGGGCCACCCCGACTTCGTCGTGCTGGCCTCGTCGGAGCGCTGCGAGGTGCAGGCCTTTCGCGTCCGCGGCGCCCCGATCTGGGGCGTGCAATTCCACGCCGAGATGGACCCCGTCGAGGCCAACGGCCTGTTCGACCTGCGCGTGGCCAAGGGCCTCGAGCTCGGCATCATCGACGAGGGCATGCGCGACCTCGCGACCTACGACGCCGCCCTATGGCGCGGCCTCTACGACGGGTTCCTGGCGCGCCTCAGCGCGGGGACCGGCGCTCGCCCTTGAGCAGCTCGACGAGCTCGCGGGTGGACCGGCCCGTGCGGTCCCGGGCGAGCTTCACCTCGGTCGCGCGATCGAGGGCGGCCAAGAGCCAGATCAGCGCCTGGCGGTCGTCGGTCAGGTAGGCGTCGAGGGCCCGTCGGAACAGCAGCGCGAGGTGCTCGGGCAGGTCGGCATCGTCGAGGTGCTTCCAATTGAAGAGCAGCTCGCCGCGCTCGACGGCCGCCCTGCGGCGCTCCTCGGACAGAAGCTTGCCGATCGTGCCCCGGTGGTGGTGCTCGACCACGGCGTCGGGCACGTAGAGCGTCGCCCAGCCACGCCGCGCGGCCTTCCAGCCCAGGTCCGTGTCCTCGAAGTAGAAGGGCGCGAAGAGCTCGTCGAAGCCGCCGAGCTCACAGAAGGCGGCGCGGTCGAAGAGCACGGTGCCCCCGATCGCGTAGGCCACGGGGGTCGGCACGGTCGGCGGCCGCCCCGGATCCACGTCGCGGAAGTGCAAGAGGCCGCCCGACAGGTCCAGCCGCAGGTAGGCCTCGTCGCGATCGGGGTCGCCGTCGAGGTGCACCCTGGGCACGGCGGCGAAGACGCGCTCGAAGCCGGCTGGCGCGGGGCCTTCGAGGGCTTCGACCAGCGGCTCGAGGAAGCCCGGCTGCACGCGCAGGTCGCTGTTCATCGAGAAGACCAGGTCGTGGCTCGCCGCGGCCACGCCGGTCTCGACCGCATGGGCGAAGCCGCCGTTGGACTCGCGCACCAAGAGCCTCGCGGGCTTGCCCGCGAGGTAGGCCGCGGCCCAGCCTTCCAGGGCGCCCGCGCCCGTGTCGTCGACCAGCAGCAGCTCGTCCCCCACGGCGCGCCGCTCGAACTCGACCAACAGCGCGGGCAGGTTGGCCTCGAGCAGGTCGCTGTTGCCCAAGGTCGGGATCACGACGGTGACGGGCTTCATGCTGGGCCTCCGGTGCCGGCGTCCCAGGACCTGGCGCGCTTGCCGAGTCCGGTGCTGCCCAGGAAGAGGCGCAGGGGGAAGCGCGCGGCTTCGCCGCTGAGGCCTAGCATCTCGGCGCGGCGCCAGGCCAGCTCCTGCTCCAGCACCGAGAGGCGCGCGAGGCCCTGCTGCACCGCCTCGAGCAGCTCGGAGAAGCCCGCCTCGATCGTCGTCCGAGTGGGCGCTTCGCCATAGCCGGCGGCGAGGTCGAGGGCCTCGAACAGGGGCGCGAGGCCGCGCACCATCACGTGCTCCTGGCTGGCGAGGGCGAGGCGTCCGACCTCGGCGACCTCGTGCAGGCGCTTGTGCAGGAGCGCTTCGAGCTCGGAGTGCGCGCGCTCCGAGGTCTCGAGGCTCGCCAAGAGCTCCGCGATGCGGCGCTCCAGCTGGGCGACCTCGGCGGTCCGCTCGGCGGTCAGCGCCTCGAGCTTGGCGCGGCGCTCACCGAGCTCGGTGACCTGCTCAGTGAGGGCCTCCTGCTCGCCCTTGCGCCAGGCCAGCTCCTCGGTCTGTCCGGCCAAGGCGCGGGCCTGCTCCTCCAAGGCGGCGTCCTTGGCCGCGATGGTCTCGTCACGGCCGGCGACCTCACCCTCGAGCCAGGTGGCCTTCTCCGCCTGGGCGGCAGCTGCCCCGCGGGCCTCGGCCAGCTCGGCGTCCTTGGCGGCAAGCCCGGCCTCGCGCCCGGCGAGCTGCTCCTCCAGCCACGCAAGCTTCTGCTGCAGCTCGGTGTTCGACTCGGTCTGGGCCGCGACCGACCCGCGCAGCCAGTCGGCCTCGCGGCGCGCGTCGCGCAGGTGGTCCTGGGCCGCGTCGCCACCGGCGAAGGCGCGCGCCAGCACCCGGTCGGCGCCGAGCTCCTTGGCATCGAGGCCGAGCTCGGCGCCGAGCTCTCCGAGGCCGGTGGCCACCCGCGCCAAGAGCTCGCGGGTGGGCATGCGCTCATAATTGTTAAGACCGGCCACGAACCCACGCATGCTCTCGGGCAAGGCCTCGAGGTCCCCGGCCAGGTCGCGCGCGATCGCGCCCTTGGTGATCAGCACCTCGTAGCGCTCTAGCAGCTCCTCGGCCTGCATCGCCATGGTGTGCACCGGCTGGATCGCCGCGGCCCAGCGCCGGAGCTGGTCCGGGTCCTCGACCACCTCGCCGAGCACGCGCGCTAGGTCGCTCGGCGAGCCGGCCTCGAAGAGCGCGCCGTCGACGCCGTCGCGCACGCTCTCGGAGAGGGCTCCGAGGCGGCTCGCGATCACCGGGCGCCCGGCGGCCAGGGCCTCGCGGATCACGATCGGGTAGTTCTCGTACCAGGTCGACGGCACGACGATCAGGTCCACGCCGGCCAGGATGTCGGGCAGGTCGGCGCGCGCGAAGCCGCCGTGCCAGTCGGCGCCCACCTCGTCCGCGCGAGCGCGCAGCCGGTCGACCCAGGCGGCATCGGTGGAGTAGCCGTGCACGGCCAGGGTGGCCGCGCCGGGGTGCTGGGCTTCGAACAGCTCGAAGGCGTCGAGCAGGACGCCGACCCCCTTCTGCTTCCCGAGTCCGCCGAGGTAGGCCACGCGCAGGGGCTCACCCTTCGCTCCGACCGGGACCGGCGGCAGGCCGATCAGGTCCTCGCAGTCGATGCCGTTGGGCAGGTGCTCGACCTCGGCGCCCCCGAGGGAGCGCGAGAGGCGCTCGGCGACGAAGGCCGAGGGGGCCAGGCGCAGGTCGAAGGAGGCGAAGACCTCGCGGCGGCGCTCGTCGAGCTTCGCACGGCGCTCACGGGCCAGGCTCCACTCGGTGGCCGCGAAGCCGGCGTCGGCCACAGGGTCGCCCTCGAGGGTGCCGATCAGGCGCCGGGCGGTGGCGTCGTCGAGGTCGCCGGGCGAGAGCCCCATCTGGTAGTCGGCCCCGCCCGAGACCTCGTTCAGGATCGACAGGGCCAGGTCACAGCGCGCGCAGGCCACGGGGTCGCCTTCCTTGGTGCAGATCGTCAGGTCCGGCCGCAGGAGCGTGTAGCGATGGCACAGGCCGTAGTAGTCGTGGGCCGTGAACGCGGTCGGGATGCCGCGCGCGGCGGCCTCCTCGACCAGCCCCAGTCCCAGCTTGATCACATGGTGGAAGTGGATCACGTCCGGGTGCTCGCGGTCGAGGAACTCGCCGAAGCGCGCGGCCAGGCCGGGCGGATCGAGCGCCTCCTCGGGACTCCGCGGGCCCTGGTTGTTGGCGATGCGCGTGATGCCGTAGCGCGCCCCGCCGGGGGTGCGGCCGAGCACGCGGCGCATGGCCAGGTCGGCCAGGCGAGGGTTCGGGCAGGGCACGAAGACCTCGACGTCGTGGCCGAGCTCGGCAAAGCGCACGGCGAGGGCCTCGGTGTAGACCTCGACTCCGGTGCGCTCCTCGGGCGGGAAGCCGTGGGCTACGAGGCAGATGCGCATGGCCAGCTAGGCCCCCCCCTTCGGACGAGGGGAGGCCACCGGCAAGGCAGCGCGTGGCGTGAGGGGCGTCATCGGAGGCGGACTCGGTCGGGCTAGTGTGACAGCCCAGAGGGAGCCAAGGAAGCGCCGAATCAGCCCATCCAGGCGCCGCCGTTGATGTCCAGGCCTTGCCCGGTCAGGCCGGCGGCCGAGCTCGAGGCCAGGTAGGCGACCAGCCCGGCGACCTCGTCGGGCTTGCCCATGCGCCCGAGCGGGACGTCGGACATGGCCATCGCGTGGGCCTCTTCCCTGGTGATGCCCATGCCCTCCGCCATCCCGTCCAGGCCCTCCCAGGCCATGTCGGTCTCGACCCAGCCGGGGCAGATCGCGTTGACCAGGACGTCCGGCGCGAGCTCGGCGGCCATGGCCCGCACGAGACCCAGCACCGCGGCCTTGCTGGCGCAGTAGCCCGTGTAGCCGGGCACGCCGATGCGCGCGAGGATCGACGAGATCGCCACCAGGCGCGGCGGCTCGTCCCCGTCCTTGGCGAGCAGCGGCTCGGCGGCGCGCAGGCAGTGGTAGGTGCCGCGCAGGTTGATGTCGACCAGCTCGTCGAAGCGGTCCTCGCCCTGGGGACCGCCGTTGGGGCCGCCCATGCCGGCGTTGGCGACCACCAGGAAGGGCGCACCCAGCTGGTCTGCGGCCGCCTTGAAGGTCGCCTCGACGGCGCTGCGGTCGACGATGTCGAGGGGCGCGACGAGGTGGCGCCCGGACAGGGTGGCGGCGGTCTCGGCCAGCTTGGACTCGGTGCGGCCAGAGAGGGTCACGGCGAAGCCATCGGCCGAGAGGCGTTGGGCGATGGCGCGACCGATCCCGGTGCCGGCACCGGTGACGATGGCATGGTTCTGGCTGTTCTGCATGGTGCCTAGAGACCACACCAGGGGCGTGATGGGAAGCAAAAAAGCGCCCTGGAGGGCGCCTAGGGGGTATTCCCCGCGTGAAGGCAAGGCCGCCTGGAGTCGCCGCCGAAAATGCGACTTCGTTTTCAGTCCGGCCTGCTTGGGGGTCGAAGTATGGGCCTAGCGACGCTCGCTATGGGGTCGCACACCAGACACATGGGCCTTGGGAAGGGGCCACAGGGATGAAATCACTCGGGAAGGGGAATTCCGACGGGAAGCAAGGCTTCACCGTCCTCGAAATGGCTTTGGCCACGGTCACGTTGATGGTCGGCATCATGTCCATCAGCGCCGCAACCTTGCGCATGCACCACCTCAGTCGCCAGAACCGCGAGCGCACCCTCGCCCACAACGCGGTGCACGCCGTGGCCGAGCGCATCAATTCGGCTTCGGCCGTGGCCGCGCTCGCCCCGTCCTCATGGACCACGACGGTCATGGATGCCTACGGCCCCGGCGGCACGGTCGGCAACACCTTCGACGTCCTGGGCCTGACGGCCTCCGAGGGTCACGCCCAGGTCGGCTCGATCGTGATCATCACCGACGAGACCAAGACCGACGCCGAGCTCGGCGTGATCATGGGCATGCCGCGGGATCTCAACGGTGATGGCGACGCGAACGACACGGACGTGACGGGAGACGCGCGCATGTTGGGGGTGATCATCACCGCCGACTGGCGAGGTGAGGGCAGCGCGGTCACCCTCAACCACCCGCTCTACATCATGGGGTACTAACCATGCGCCTCCATCGCTTCAGCGCGCGCTCCCGGCGCGCGGGTCACACGCTGCTCGAGCTGACCTTCTCGATCTCGATCTACTCGGTGATCCTCTTGGCCACGCTCACGATGCTCGAGCGCGACACGCACCTCTCCAAGTCGGTGCTGTCCACCGCCCACGTCGAGCAGATGGCCCAGGAGCTGATCTACCGCCTCAAGGGCGAGCTCGCCAACGCCCATGGCTCGAACCCCGCGGCGATCGTGACCGAGGAGTTCGACGACAACGACACGACCCAGCTGCGCGTCGACTCGACCCTCGGATTCCCGAGCTCGGGCACGCTGATCCTGGCCCGCGGGACCGCGGCCGAGGAGCGCTTGACCTACTCCGAGCTCGAGGACACCGAGGAGTACTTCGTCGGCCTCGAGCGCGGCCTGCAGTGCACGACCGCCACCGACCACGCCGACGGCGTCGACCTGATCTGGGCCGGCCTTGCCGAGCCCATCGGCCGGCAGGACAACCCCCAGCCCGACCAGTACGACGGGCTCACCATGGGCGTGCTCGGTCCGGTCTACTTCCGCGGCGACGGCTCTGGCTTCGCTTACCGCAAGCCGATCGATCCGACCGGTGGCAACGACCTGCTCCAGGGCGACCAGCTGATCTGGGGCTCGGTGGTCAGCGGCACGGCGAACGAGGACGGCTGGTCCTGCCTCGAGTACCTGCCGCGCTACGAATTCAGCGAGGTCACTTCTGGACGCGACATCAACAACGATGGCGACCTGCTCGACCTCTACGACATCGGCGTGATCAGCCGCCGTCGCTGGGTCACCGGCAACGCGGACTGGGACATCGAACACGTCAGCATGGGCCCGGCGGCCGTGCTGCAGGAGCGCTGCAACTATGGCGGCGACATGGATGGAGACGGCTTCGACGACCCCCTGTTCCTCTGGGACAAGGACACGCGTCAGCTGCAGATTCGACTGTTCGTGATCGGCGGGATCGCGACCAATAACCCGATCGTCAGGCAGGTGGAATCCACCATCTTCCTGCGCAACGAGGTGGAGCTATGAGTATGAGAATGAGTAACGAGAAGCGCCGCGGCACGGCCTTGGTATCGACCCTGGTGGTCGTGTCCAGCCTGGCCCTGTTCGGCATGGCGCTCTTGACCACGACCCTGGGGGGAGCGCGTGCGCTCAACCACCAGACCGACGAATTCCAGCTGACCAGCACCGTCGACTCTGTCGCCTTGCTCTCGATGGAGAACCTTTGGGCGGCCTACATCGCCGACGAGGGCGGCGCCTCCGGCAGCATCTACTCCCTGCGGGCGTACCTCGATGCCAACGGCATCCCGGATGCGGGTCCTGGCGGGCCACCACTGGCCGCCGACGGCCTGGACTTCCTGCCCGCAGCAGCCCTGCCTTCGGTCGATGACGCCGGCGAGGCGCGGGCCACCTTCAACGGTGTGTTCGTGGACTCGATCAACGTCCTGCGGCGCGACATCGGGGACTCGACCCAGCTCTATGTGACGGTCACGGCCTCGACGCGACGGGGTCACGAGCTGACCAACCCGGTCATCAACCGGGCCGTGCAGCAGGTCTACACGGTCGAGCCCGAGGACTTCGAGGGCTTCGACTACGCGATCCTGGCGAACAACGTCAACTGCATCTTCTGCCACAGCCAGATCGACACCGTCGAGCACTACTTCAACGACGACCCGGCGGCCTACGGCTCGTTCGAGCGCGCCAAGGTGGGCACGCTCGAGAGCCTGATGATCCGGCACAACATGGACGGCAACAGCTCGGCCCTGAACGACTACGACTGCGACGCCTACGTGGCGGGCACCGTCGCCGTGCGAGGCTCGGCGACCGACCACGACGGGAACCCGATCACCGACTGGAACTCGGTCTCGTTCAAGGCGTACGACTTCGACGCCAGCGGCAAGATGGAGGAGGACGCTTGGGGTGGCTTCACGGCCACGCCCTTCGTGCCGGGTGCAGCGCCCCTGCAGCCGTTCGAGAACCTGTACCTGGACTACCCGACGGAGTACGCGGACATGGTCGACGGCAAGCTGCCGACCTCCTTCCCCGCTCCGATCCCGGACGACGGTGGGTACAGCACGGTGCTCGCGGGTCCGGATCCCGCTGCGATCAACAACAAGATCATCGACGACATCGAGTTCGATACGATCTCCGCAGGCGCCGACGGTGCCATCACGGCCGGCGTGCTGACCCACGTGCCCAAGGGCTACGTCATCGGCGACGCCACGACCTACAGCCAGGCGCTGTTCGTCGGCAACAAGTCCAGCATCCAGCAGAACGTGGACGGCAACGTGGTCCTGTCCGGCACCGAGTCGAACCCGATCACGATCGACGGCACGGTGACGATCGACGGCGACGCGATCATCAACGGCTACATCAAGGGCGAGGGCACCCTGATCGTGCGCGGCAACGTGTACATCCCGACCGACCTCGAGTACCTCGATGGCAACGAGTACCTGCCCGGTGATACGTCCGGCAACCCGACCGGTCCGCGCACCTTCGGCATCGCCCAGGACGGGACCAAGAACGCCCTCGGGCTCGCTTCCGGCGGCGCCGTGATGATCGGCGACTACACCAAGCCCGCAGGCTGGTTCGGTCCGAGCAAGTACTCGTACATCTCGGGCGACTCGGACAGCTACTGGAACTTCACGCTGGGCGAGATCTCGCTCTTCAACCGCGCGGAGTGGACCAAGACCCAGCCGATGCTACCGGGACCCGGCGAGATCAGCGGGGCCCCTTCGAGCTGGTCGGTGGTCAACCCGCTGTACGAAGGCAGCGACTACGTCCCGCGCTACTACGCCTACCACGAGGACGACTCGGTGCCGATCTACAACAAGGGACACCTGTACTTCGATCCGACGACCGAGACGTGGCGCGGTGACAGCGAGGTCGCGACGACCTGGGACATGGACAAGCTGAGCTTGGCCAACCCGAACAACCCGAATGACCCGTACCTCTACAACCTCGCCTCCGGCCAGGACGCCGTCCGCCAGCTGATCTCGCCCGAAGATGGCTGGATCACCGACTGGATGTACAAGCTCTCGATCGAGTACTTCGAGGACAACCGGCCCAACGGCGAGCCGATGGCGCTCGATGGGCTGCTCTACACCAACAACGCGATCTTCACCCTGGTGCACCGCTGGAGTCCGATGCAGGGCTCGATGCACATGAACGGTGCCATGGTCGCCGCCGACCTCGGCGTCCTGGTACCCGGCTACTGGAACTGGGCCGGAGTCGGCACGGACGCGAACCTGCCCGGGTCGCCGTTCAAGATCGGCCTGCAGCTGAACTACGACGAGCGCGTCAAGAACATGCTCAACGTCTCGAACCCCAACCAGGTGCAGATCAAGCGCACCCTCTGGAACCCGACGTCGAACGTGCTGTAAAGAGAGGGAGCAAGGGAAGGAGAGAGGGCCCCCGCGCGCCGCAATAAGCGCCGGGGCCCGCGCAGGGTTCGGGCTGGCTCTAGGACCGGGACTCGAGCCAACGCTCGGCGGCGATGGCCGACTGGCAGCCCATCCCGGCGGCGGTGATCGCCTGGCGGTAGACGTGGTCGGCCACGTCGCCGGCGGCCCACACGCCCTCGATCTTGGTCGAGCCGCCCGGGCCAACGACCAGGTAGCCGAGCTCGTCGGTCTCGAGGGCACCGTTGAGGAAGGCGGTGTTGGGGACATGGCCGATCGCGACGAACATGCCGCCGACCTCGACCTCGGAGGCCTCGCCGGTGACGGTGTCCTCGAGCTTGAGGCCCGCGACCCGCGGCCCGAACTGCGTCTCGTTGGCGACGACCTCGCTCACGACGCTGTTCCAGATCGGCTCGATCTTCTCGTGGCCCAGGGCGCGCTCGGCCATGATCTTCGAGGCCCGCAGCTGGTCGCGGCGGTGGATCAGGTAGACCTTGCTCGCGAAGCGCGTGAGGAAGGTGGCCTCCTCGCAGGCGGTGTCCCCGCCGCCGACGACGGCCACGACCTTGTCCTTGAAGAAGGCGCCGTCGCAGGTCGCGCAGGCCGAGACCCCGCGGTTGCGCATGGCGGTCTCGGACTCGAGCCCGAGCCAGCGCGCGCTGGCGCCGGTGCAGATGATCACCGCGTGCGCCTCGTGCCAGTTCCCATCGGAGGTCTTGAGGCGCTTCGGCGTGGCCTCGAGGTCGACCTCGACCACGTTCATCATCTCGATGCGCGTGCCGAAGCGCTCGGCCTGGGCGCGGAAGCTCGCCATCAGGTCCGGGCCGGTCACGCCGTCGGGGAAGCCCGGGTAGTTCTCGACCTCGGTGGTCAGCATCAGCTGGCCGCCGGGGAGCAGGTCCGGGGACTCCATCGAGGGCTCGCCCTCGAACACGATCGGAGAGAGGTTCGCCCGGGCGGCGTAGATGGCGGCGGTGTATCCGGCGGGGCCGGAGCCGATGATGATGACTTCGTGGACCGTGCTCATGGTGGAGATTGGGGGAGGTGCGGGTTGCGGCGCGCATTCTAGTCGGAATGTAGGTCGCGGGAGGCGCAATGTGGGCAGGCTTCGGGCACCTGGGCAGGAGGGGCCACCGCGAAGTTCCGGCCCAGGCGGCGTCCGCCCTAGTGACCGCAATCCCTAGGGCCTATCCTGGCGAGCATGGACGACGCCGTGACCTGGTGGGGGCAGCTCGAGGAGCTTGGGCGGCGGCTCGAGGCCTGCGTTCGCGGACAGGTGATCGCGGCAGCGAATGGCGGCGCGGTCCGACTGGCCGACATCGCCGGAGCCGGGGTCGGCGACACGACCTTCGCCCTCGACGTCGAGCCCGAGGCGGTGGTCCTCGCCTGGTCGGAGGAGTGCGCTCGCCGCGGTCCCCTCTCGGTCTTGACCGAGGACTCCGGCTGGCGCCACCTGGGGCCCGGTCCCAACGGCGAAGTGCGCACGCTGGGCGGCTTCGACCACGACGGCCCCTGCATCATCGTCGACCCCGTCGATGGCACCCGCAACCTGATGTTCGACCTGCGCTCAGCCTGGTGCGAGCTGGCGCTCGTGCCGCCCCGGACCGGCCGCGCAGCCCCCCCCCGCCAGTCCGAGGTGGCCGCCGGCATGCTCGTCGAGCTGCCGCCCAGCCGCGCCGGTCGCGGCCTACGCCTGCGTGGCTGGTGCCAGGGTTGGGCACCCGCCCAAGCCCTCGGGCCGGACCGGACTGCGCCCGAGCGCGGCTGCCTCGAGGACCTCTTCGACCTCCCCACCGAGCCGACCGACGACCTGGTCCTCGTCCGCTCGCGCGCCCTCGCGGTGGACGACGACCGCCGCGTCGACAACGGCTTCCTGCCGTTCTTCCGCTACCACCCCCACCAGCGCGCGCCCCTCGCCGCCGTCGAAGCCGCCTTCTTCGCCCGGCTCGAGGCCCACGAAGGCGCCGACCTGCGCGACGTCTACGACGACCAGTACATCTCCAACGCCGGTCAGCTCGTGCTGCTCGCCCAGGGCCGCTACCGCTTCCTCGCCGACCTGCGCGCGGCCCTCGCGCGCACCGATGGCGGGCCTCCGGTCACATCCAAGCCCTACGACCTCGCCGGCGCCGTCGTCTGTGCCCGCGGCGCCGGAGCCGTGGTCCATGATGCCTTCGGCGCCGACCTCGACTTCCCCCTCGACGCGACGACCCCGGTCGCCTGGGTCGCCTACCACAACCTCGCTACGGCAGAGCGGCTCGCCCCGCACCTCGCCGCCTGCCTCCGCTAGCGCGCTTCCGCTCGGCGACGCCGACTAGGGGCCGACGCCACACCGCCTCACTCGCGCCCTTCGGGCAGCGCGGTCGCCCCCTTGCTTTGCAGCCCCGCCAGGACGCCGCGCACGATGCGTGTCAGCTCGGACACGCCGTAGGGCTTGGGCAGGAACCAGCACGCGGTCGACTCCGCCGCGCGGGTCGCCACGCCCTCGAGGGTGTAGCCGCTGGAGAGGATCACCGGGAAGGCCTCGTCCAGCTCGCGGATGCACTCCATGGCTTCGATGCCGCCCATGCGCGGCATGGTCGCGTCGAGGATCACCAGGTCGAAGTCGCCGCCGCTCGCGCGGAAGGCCTCGACCGCCAGTTGGCCGTCGCCCACGGCGACGACCTCGACGCCGATCGACTCGAGCGCGCGCACCGCGAAGCGCCGCACGGGGGCCTCATCGTCCGCGAGCAGCACCCGCGCCTTGAGCTCGCCGCGCTCCTGGACGCGCTGGGTCTGGCCATGGGGATCGGCGGCCTGCTGGGGCTCGACGGGGACCTGGGTCTCGGCGAAGTAGGCCCGGATCTGGGTGCCCTTGCCGAGGCGCGAGTTCACGACCAAGGCGCCTCCGTGGCCCCGCACGATGCCGAGCACGACGCTCATGCCGAGTCCTCGCCCAGCGGACTTGGTGCTGAAGAACGGCTCGAAGATGCGCTTGCGGGTCTCCTCGTCGATGCCATGTCCCGAGTCGCGCACCTCGAGGAAGACGCAGTCGCGATCGGCCAGCTCCTCGCCCAGGAAGGCCTTGGCGAGGTCGGCGCTGCTCGGCCTGCCGCGACCGGTCCGGACGACGAGCCGCCCCTCCTCGCCGCCGACGGCATCGGCGCCGTTGATGACCAGGTTCATCACCAGCTGGCGCAGCTGGGTCGGGTCGCCCTCGACGCCGAGCACGTCGCTCTCGAAGTCGGTGATCAGCTCGACCTTGCCCGGTAGGCTCGAGGCGAGCAGGGCGCTCATCTCGACCACCAGCGCGTTGAGGTCGAAGGCCTGGTTCTTCACCTGACCGCGGCCGGAGTAGGTCAGCATCTGGCGCGCCAGCTCGGCCGCGCGCTGGGCGGCCTGCTCGGCGCGCAGCAGGTTGTCGCCGGCCGCCGAGCGGCCCGGCAGGTCCCCCATCGCCAGCTCGATGTTGCCGATGATCGGCACGAGCAGGTTGTTGAAGTCGTGGGCGACGCCGCCGGCGAGCAGGGCGAGGCTCTCCTCCTTCTGCATCTCGCGGGTGCGCGCCTCGCGGCTGCGCCGCTCCTCCTCCTCGCGCAGGATCCGGGTGTTGTCCACCAGGGACACGAAGACCGACGAGAGGTCGTCCTGGCAGCCGGGGGCGACCGTAAGGCGCACCGTGTAGAGCAGCTCTTCGCCGGCCAGGCTGCGCAGGGGGAAGTCGACCTCGCAGGTGGTCGCACCGCTGAAGAGCGCGACCAGCTCCTGCTCGTAGGACCGCCGCGCGCGCTCGTCCACCATGCGCAGCAGGTTGGCGCGGTACTCGGCGACGGTGCTCGCCCCGAACAGGCGCAGGAAGGCCGGGTTGATGTCGAGCGCCACCGGCAACCCCTCGAAGTGCGCGATCGCCCCGGGCTCCTTGGCGAAGTAGGCCTCGAGGTCCTGGACTCCACGCGCGCGGAGCTCGTCGAAGTGCCGCTTGGTCGAGGACATGTCCTGCTCGAGCAGGCCGACGGGCGAGTGCTCGAAGATCGCTCGATAGCGCGCGACGCTGCGCTCGAGCTCGAGCTCCGCCCTGCGGATGTCGGTGAAGTCGGTCTGGGTCCCCGCCACCCGCCGAGGCGCCCCGGTGGAGTCGCGCTCCACGATGCGTCCCGTGTCGAGGACCCAGATCCACTCGCCGCTCGAGCCCCGCAGGCGGTGCTCGGTGCGGTAGACCTCGGTGCGCCCGGCGAGGTGGTCGCCCATGGCCGTCTCGACGATGATCAGGTCTTCGGGGTGGACCAGCGAGCGATAGAAGTCCAGGTCGAGCCCGACCTGGTCCGCCGAGTAGCCCAGCATGGCGACCCACTGGTCGTTCAGGTGCAGGGCGCCGGTCGCCACGTCGAGGTCCCAGACGCCCAGGCTCGCACCGTCGAGGGCCAGCTGCAAGCGCAGGTCCGACTCGAGCTGGCGACGCCGGCGCAGCATGAAGCCCCAGGACAGGCCAGCGATGCCGAGGCCGAGCCCGAGGCTCAAGGCCGACACGACCTTGCCGCGCCGCACGAGGCCCGTCTCGACCCACTCCGCCGTCGGCTGGATGATCAGCTCCCAAGGATCCTCGAGGACCTGGACCCGATGGCTCGAGGAGAAGTCTTCGGCCTGGTCCACGTCGTAGCCCTCGCTCAGGTAGAGCTGCTCGCCCATGGGCCCGAGCACGGCGAAGTTGGTGCGCCCCTCGGAGTCGCTGCGCGGGGCGACGGCCCCGATCAGGTCGCTCACGCGGAAGGCCGCGTTGAGCACGCCTAGCATGCTGCCCTCGTCGTTGAAGGTCGGCTGGTAGACGGCGAAGCCGATGCCGCCCTGATAGAGGTCGACCAGGGGTGTGGGAATCAGCTGGCTGTCCTCGACCATCCTGCTCGAGAGGGCCTGCCTCAGGGCGATCCGCACAACCTCGTCCGGGTGGTCCAGCACGTTCTTCCCGAGCGCCTCCTCGTTGCCCTTCTGGGGCCAGACCATCTCGATGCGTCCATCGAGCCCGATCCAGCTGACGGCCTGGAAGCCCGGCTGGAAGGAGACCACCGCCTGACCGATGCGGTTGAAGCTCCCGACCGCGCCGTTCGCCGAGAACAGCGAGCCGACCTCGTCGAAGTTGAGCGGCAGGACCTGGCTGCTGACCAGCCGGACCGTGCTCAGCTGGATCTCGGTCGACTGCTCGATGCGCTGGGCCGTGCTCTCCCCGGCCTGGCTGATGCCGAGCTGGAAGATCTCCTCCGCCCGCTGGTCGAGCTCCGACCCGAGCCACAAGCCTCCCCCGGCGATCACGGTGAGGAGCGCCGTAGGGATGACCAGGTCCCTGAGGACCTCTCTGGATGTGGACGCCATGGGCGATTCCATCCTGCACCAAGGCGCCCGATCTTCCAAGAAGGAAGGGAGTTGCGCCGGCCCAGAGCCCCCTCGAACGAGGATCCACCCGAAACCAAGAAGGCCCGACCCTGGCCCCCCTTAGTCCACGTCGCTCCGGGCTCCCTTCGGACTATGATGGGCCCCATGGCGAACTCGAAAAGCGTCCCCGGCTGGGGACTTGCCCTGGTGCGGTTGACCCTCGGCGTCCTCGTCACACGAACGGGCTGGTCCTGGGTCACCGGCGAGGGCCTGGCCGGGCGCACCTTCAAGGGCTGGATCGACGGCGGCCTGGATGAGGCCGGCTCCATCGGCGGCTGGTGGGGCCGCGAGGTGCTGCTCTACAACCCCGACGGCGTCGCCTTCCTCCTGGCCTGGACCGTGCTGCTCGCAGGGATCGCGCTGGTGCTCGGCGCCTTCACGAGGCCGGCCGCTACCTGGGTCGCCTTCGTCGGAGTCCACGCCCTGTACTTCGACATCACCGATGGATCCGCGACCCTGCTGCTCGTCGTCGTCGCCTTGGCCTGCGCCATGTCTCGCGCTGGCCGCCGGCTCGGGCTCGACTCGGCCCTCGACGGGAACCTCCCGACCTGGATGACCTGGGTCCAGGGCCGCAACGACTTCCTCGGCTAGCCGCCTAGCCGACCCGGCGCGTGTCCCACGAGCCGAGCACCCGGAACGGCACCTTGGAGAGGGCCTGGGCCGCGATGTCGTGGCCGCGCTCGGCGGGGTGGTCGAACTCGACCAAGAAGGTGCGACCGTCGCGGGCGCCGACGAAGGGCGCACGCACGCGGGTCGCGTCGAGGGACTCGAGGTGGATCCGCAAGTTGCGGAGCGTGCGCGGCTCGTCGACCGGACCGACCAGGACCGCCGTGCGGCTGCCAGGCAGGCTCGAAGCGCTGGCCTCGCCGAAGACGAGGAAGCGCGTCACGTTCTCGGAGGAGTCGGCGATGCCCTCGGCGAGCACCTCCAGGCCATAGATGCCGGCGAGCACGCGGCTGCCTAGCACGCCGGTCCCGCGCTCCCCGCGAGCGATCAGGTCCTGGGCCGCCGCGGCGGTGTCGTCCGCCGCGCGGGCGGCGAGGCCGCTCCTGGTGATCCAATCCCGGCACTGGCCGAGGGCGCTCGGGTGCGAGATCACCTCGGTGACGCCTTCGATGCGAGCGCCGGGCACCCCCATCAGGCAGTGCCTGAGGGGCAGCACGACCTCGCCCGAGATGGTCAGGTCGCGCCCCATCAGCGTGTCGGCCAGACCGGCGAAGGTGCCGGTGACCGAGTTCTCGACGGCGACCACGGCGGCGCGTGCGCGGCCCTCGGCGACGGCGTCGAGCGCAGCGCCCACGTCCGGGCAGGTCAGGGTCGAAGCCGAGGAGCCGAAGAAGCGGCGCGCGGCCTCTTCGCTGTAGGCGCCGGGGGCGCCGCTGAAGGAGACGGGGAGCAGGTCAGGAGACATGGTGGTGCGGGGCTGGCAGGTGAGGGACCTGGAATGGTTCGACCAACGCGAGGCGACAACTTGACTAGATAGGGAGCTTCGCAGGCGGGCAGGGTGAGTCACCCCCATGCAGCCGCCGTGAAGGTTTGGCCCGGCCTGCCCGAGCGGGGGTTCGATTCCGGGCGAGCCCGCCCTGGCAAACGCGCGCTTCGCCCCGAACCACGCGGAATCCGGACGCTGTGCCTTGGTTTCGGGTTTGGAATCCACGCCTGGCAAGAAATCGCTAATCTGCACCTTCCTACGGTGGGCCGAGGCGCCTGTCGATACATGGAGTTGGAGCCCCTCGCGACCGCGCGAGGACGCTCCGGAGCGCCTAGGCCATGCCACCGGACACGTCGAACAACAGCGCCCCCACCGGGCGGCCCTTGGAGGTCCTCTTCCTCTGCCCCTGGCTGCCCTGGCCGCTGAACTCGGGCGGCAAGATCCGCACGTTCAACCTGATCGAGGCCGTGCGGCCCTGGGCGCGGGTCCACCTGCGCGCGGTGCTCGAGCCCGACCAGGGCCAGGCCGATGTGGACGCCCTCGCCCCCCACTGCGCCTCGCTCAAGGCCTACCCACGCGAGCGCGCCGGCGCCCTGATGCGGCTGACCCACTCCAAGATGGAGCGCTGGTTCCACTCGCCGCTGCTGATCGAGTCCGTGCGCAGGGAGCTGGCCGAGACGCGCTACGACGTCGTGCACGTCGACGAGCTCCTGCACGCGCGCATCCTGCCCCCGCCCAGCGAGAACGGCACCGGCAGCAGCCCCCCGCGCCCGCCCGTGGTCCAGCACCACCACAAGCTCGACACGGTCTTCTCCGAGCACATCAACCGCAACCGCGGGCTCCAGAAGCACTTCGACGCCTGGAAGCTGCACCGCCTCGAGCGCGAGTCCGCCGGGCGCCACGACCACCACCTGCTCTGCAGCCCGGGCGACGCCGACATCCTCAAGGACCGCTACCCGCGCCTCGAGTGCTCCGTCGTGCCCAGCGGCTACGACCCCGCCTACTTCCACCCCCCGGACGACGCCCCCGTGCGCGACCCCGCGCACCTCGTCTTCGTCGGCAGCATGGACTACGGGCCGAACGTCGGCGCCCTGACCCGCTTCGTGGAGCGCGTCCTGCCCACGATCGTCGAGCGCCGGCCCGACGTGCGCCTCTCGATCGTCGGTCGCAACCCCGCGCCCGAGATCCAGGCCCTCGCCAGCGAGCGCGTCGAGGTCACCGGCGGCGTGCCCGACGTGCGCCCCTGGCTCAGCCGCGCGACCGCCATGGTCGTGCCCCTGATCATCGGCGGCGGCACGCGGCTGAAGATCGTCGAGGCCATGGGCATGGGCTGCCCGGTGATCAGCTCGACGATCGGCGCCGAAGGCCTGGGCCTGACCCACGGCGAGCAGCTGCTGCTCGCCGACGGGACCGAGGACTTCGCAGAGGCTGTGCTCGGCTTGTTCGAGGACCCCGCCGGCACCCGCGAGATGGCCGCGCGAGCGCGCTCCCATGTCGAGGCCAACCTGACCTGGTCCAAGCTGGCCGAGCGCCTCGCCAGCGTCTGGCGCAGCGTGTCCCAGGAAGCGGCCCAGGCCGGCTAGGCGGCTCAGCTCCGGCCGTGGCGCTGGATCACGCGGCGGTAGATCTTCTCGAGCTGCTGGGTCATGTCGCGCGCTGTGCGCGGCTGCACCTTGTGGGACGCCCAGACCGCGCGACTGCGCGGGTCCGTGGCGAAGTGCTCGAGGGCGTCCTTCCAGGCGCGCGGGTCGTTGCGATCCACGACCAAGCCCGCCTGCCCACCGGCCGTCACCGCTGGTAGGTCCCCGGCGTTGCTCACGATCACCGGCAGCCCGGCGGCGCGCGCCTCGCGCACGGTCAGCCCATAGACCTCCTCCCAGCGCGACGGGGCAGCGACGCCGTCGAGATCGGCCAGCACCGCGGCCAGGCCGCCGTGCTCGAAGGGGCCGTGGATGTTGACCCCCGGCGTCTCCCGGGCGAGGCCGCGCAGCGCCTCGACGTAGCTCGAGTCGCCGTGGTACGGCGGCAGGTTGCCATGGATGTGCAGGCTGAGCTTGCCGATGCGGCTCTCGGCCTTGGCCTCGGCGAAGGCCTTGGCCAGCTCCAGCACGCCCTTGCTGGGCAGCACGCTGCCGACGACCCCGAGCTTGACCTCGCTGCGCGCGTAACCCACGTGGCCGGCGCGCAGGCGCTGCCGGATGCGGCGCACCTCCCTGGCCAGCCCGCCCACGTCGATGCCGTTCTCGACCACCTCGATGGCCGAGTCCTCTAGACCCGACGCCGAGCAGATCTTGCCGTAGATCTCCGCCGTGCGCTTGGAGGGCGTCACCAGCTGGTCCGCCTCGAGCAGGCGGTCGATGGCGAAGCCGGTCCGGCGCCCACAGAGGAACGCGTTCACGTCGTCGACGTCCGTGAGGTCCAGCACCTCGGGCTTGTTGGTCGGCTTGCCGGAAGCGTCCAGCCCGTCGTAGGGCCCGAGCGCCTTGCCACCGGTCCCGGGGAACAGGTGCGAGAAGCAGGTCGAGAGGCACTTGCCGCAGCGCACGGGATCGAGCCCCTCGCACAGGTCGCCGTCGACGGTGATCATCTGACCGCGCGGGCACAGGGGCCAGTAGTCGTGCAGGGTCATCACGACGGGCACGCCGTGGGCGCGCGCGCAGGCCAGCACGCCGACGCCGAAGCCGGTCAGGTGGTGGATGTGCACCACGTCCGGACGCTCGCGCTTGATCCAGTCGTTGAAGACGCGCTCGGCCTCGCGGTTGCGCACGACCATGCCGAGGTGGTCGTGGTCGTGGTAGGCGTAGCTCATGCGCGTGACGCGCGCCCGCGGGAGGTTCTCGATCGAGATCCCGTAGGGCTCGACCCGGCCGGTGTAGTCCAGCGCGAGCGCGGACACCCGGTGCCCGCCGGCGCACAGCTCGCGGGTCAGGTCGTGGGTGTGGCTCTCGATCCCGCCCACGTCGGGCTCCCAGCCCTGGGCGACGAAGCCCACGTGGAGGCCGGGCTTGAAGGGTGTGAGCAGTCGTCGGATGCGAGGGAGTCTCATGGAGCCTTGCGAGCGGGGTTGTGGCCTGCGAGCCGGTTGTGGATGGACTGGACGTGGTCCAAGTGGTCGCTCAGCGTCATCGGGATGCGCGTGTCGGGCAGGCGACCGAGGTTCCCAAGGATCACCTCTCGCATGCAATCTGCCAAGGCCTCCGGGTCCCCTGTCGGGAAGACCCGCCCATGCTTGGGCGCCTCGACGACCTCGGCGATGCCCTCCATGTCGCTCCCGATCACCGGCACGCCCGCAGCGCGAGCCTGCAGGACGGTGAGCGGCGCGTTCTCGTCCCACTCCGAGGGCACGACCACCGCATCGAGCGTGGCCAGGACCTGGGGCGCCTCGGCCGGCTCGAAGGGCTTCTCGACGTGCAGGCGCGGGCCGAGGTCGCCGCTGAGCACGTCGTCGGCGAACAGGCGGTGGCGGCCACCCGCGGGGTTCCCGTACAGGTGCACCGACCAGGGCTCGACCGACTCGGGCAGGCGCGCCTCCATGATGCGCACGGCCTCGACCAAGGTCGCGAGCCCCTTGTGGGGCGTGAATTGGCCCATGAACCCGAAGCGGATCGGGGACGAGGGAGTCGGACGCGCAGGCGCGCTGCGGGCGATCCGATAGGGCTCGTCGTCGAAGGCGTAGACCAGCTGGGACAGCTTGGCCGCGGGGATGCCCCAGCCGGCGAAGACGCGCTCGAACACGCGCGTGGGCGCGATGAAGTGGTCGACCTTCTCCAGGGCTGCACGCACACGACGCTCGCGCTCGGCGAGGTCGGTGGCGACCACCACCCGACCGGCGCCGCCGAGCGCCGCGAGGCCGCGCACGGCAAAGCGCCGCAGCAGCACACCCGCGGGCTTGTCGTCGAAACGGGACGGCTCGCGCACGCAGCGCGCGCAGACCGCGGGCGGGTGTGGTCCTTCGCAGCGGGCCAAGCGCCAGTCGTACATCTGGCCGCGGTGGCACAGGAGGCCGTAGTCGGTGAGCGTCACCACCGAGGGGATTCCCCGGGCGGCGACGGCCTCCGGGAGATCGATCGACAGGCCCCACAGGAGGTAGGTGAAGTGCACGAGGTCGGGCTGCTCCTCGGCCAGCACGCCCTCGAAGATCTCGCGCACGCGGTCGTCCTGGTAGCTGGCCCGGAAGGCCTTCGACGGATCACCCTGGTTGTGCAGCAGGTAGACCGGCACCTCGCGCACCGAGCCCGGGCCGACCGGCACCTCGGCGCTCACGCGCTCGAGGTCGTAGCGCGGGCGCACGCCCTCGCGCATCGGGTGCAAGATCACGACGTCGACGCCGCGCGCGACCAAGCCGCCGACCAGCTGCCAGGTGTAGAACTCGGTGCCCCAGCGCCCGCGCGGCGGAAAGCCGTTGGTGACGAAGAGGACCTTCACCGGTAGGCGTCTTCGCCGTGGTCGACGGGCTGCTCACCGGCGGCCACGGCCAGGGCGGCGGCCTCGAGCCGCTCGACGAACACGTCCCGGCCGAAGCGCTCGAAGGCGCGCTTGCGTGCGGCGGCCCCCAGGGCGGCGCGCCGCTCGGGATCTCCGGAGAGCTCCAGCAGCACGCGCGTCAGCTCCTCCACGCCGCGGGTCGGCACGACGATGCCGGCGTCCCCCACCAGCTCGGGCGAGGCCCCCGAGTCGGACACCACCGGGCAGATCCCGTGGGCCATGCCCTCGATCGTCGCCAGGCCGAAGGGCTCGCCCCAGATGCTCGGCAGCACGAAGATGTCGCTCTGGAAGATCAGCTCGCTGAGCTCTTCCTGGGGCAGCATCCCGGGGTAGTGGATCAGGTCGGTCCCGCCCGCCTCTTGGGCGAGCCACCTCCGGTGCTTGGAGAACTCGCCATCCGATGTCTCGCGCCCGGCCCGCACCAGCTCCGCGTCGAGGCCCTCGCGGCGCGCCGCGATGAAGGCCTCCACCAGGACGTCCTGGCCCTTGCCTCCCCACAGCATCGACGTGCAGATGATGCGCAGGGTGCGCCCCTGGACCTGGGCCGGGGGCTGGCCCGCTGCGGCCAGCCGATCCATCGAGGGGGCGAGTCCGGTCGGCAGCACGCCGACCTCGTCCTGGCCCCAGCCGTCGGCGACCAGGCGGTTGCGCAGCCAGTCGCTCGCGCAGAGCATGGGCGGCATGCAGGCGTAGCGCCGCAGCGCCTTCCAGAGCGGGCCCAGGATGGGCCTGCGCCAGGCCTTGCTCGGGTGGTCGGCGAGCTCGCGCAGCCAGTGGTTCTCGACCCACGGATCGCAGATGTAGCCGAGGCTCGGCACGCCCGCCTGCCGCGCCGCGACCAGCGGTGCGAGGGACACGAGCCCCAGGTTGAAGTACAGGACCAGGTCCGGGCTCTTTTCGGCGATCGCCCGCTTCGTGGCGCGCAGGTTCGAGGGCCGCAGGTAGTGCAGGCGCAGCCGCTCGAGCGGGCCGGCGGCGCGGTCCAGATCGAACAGGTCCTCGGCCGAGTCGAGCCGCGGCTCGAGCCAGGGCAGCAGCTCGGGCCCATCCTCGAGGTCGTCGGCCCGGCCGCACAGGACGACCACGTCGTGGCCGCGCTCGCGCAGCCCCTCGACGCCGTCGCGGGTCAACAGCTCGTAGCCACCGGCCGTGTAGGGCGGGTAGCGCAGGGTCACGGCCAGGATCTTCAGGGTCATGGATCGCTTCCGGTCACGTTCTCTGGTCATCGTCACGGTGCGCTCCCCAGGTAGCCCAGCTCGATCAGCTCCTTGACCTCGTCGACGCCGAGTCCGTCGCCGCGCCAGGACGAACCATGCAGGGCGCGGCGCGCCTTGTGGGTGTAGAAGAAGCGCCGCACAGCTGCGGCCTCGAGCTTGTTGCGCTCGGCCAGCGGCACCTCTTCGGCGAGCACCACGGGGTCGAGCTCGAGCCCGGCCAGCGGGTGCTTGCGGCGGTCGTAGAAGCGACGCTGCTCGGCGTCGTCGTGGACGAGCTCGTCCCCGAACCAGGCCCGCGAGAGGTTCTGGCCGTACTTGCCCAGGGACTTGCCGGGGAAGGTCAGCTCGAGGGCGTGGTCGGACGTCACCACCACGCCGCCTTCGAGCAGCCCGCAAGAGCCGAAGGCGAACTCGCGCAGGGGCTCGCCCTCGCGCTCGAAGAGGTTCGGGACCTGGGACACGCCGTGCATGCCCGCGGGCCGCTCGACCCCCGCGAGGTCCAAGAGCGTCGGGGCCAGGTCCAGGGTCGAAGCCAGGGCCGGGGTCACGAGCCCGGCCTGGAAGGCGTCCGCGTCGGCCGGCTTCAGGAGCCAGGGCACGCGCAGGTCCGCGCTCGAGAACAGGCCGTGGTCGAGGATCAGGCCCGCCTCGCCGAACTGCAGGCCATAGGAGCCAACGATGCAGATCGTGGTGCCCTCCCACAGGTCCGCGCGGCGCAGCTCCTCGAACAGGGCGCCGAGGCGGCCGTCGAGGCGCCGCAAGCGGCCGTCGTAGCGCGCTTCGTAGTCCCCGAGCGAGACCGCGCCGCCGAGCCAGCGCGAGCGCGGCTGGGCGAAGAAGGCCTCGGGATCGTTGGAGATCGGGGGCACGAGGTCGAGCCCGGGCCGCGCCTCGAAGAAGCCATCCCAGGCGGGGTCCCGGTGGCCCCAGGTCCGCTCCAGGTCCGCCACGTCCAGGTACGCGAACCAGTCGCTGTCCCCCTCGCGCCCGTTGACCCAGGCCAGGAAGCGCCGCGAGACGCCCTCGATGCCGACGTCGGGGCCGGCCAGGCTGCCGACCGGGCCCGCCGCGACCTCGCCCATGGGCTCGAAGACCTGGAAGCCCGCGCCGATGCCGGTGACGGGCTGGAGCGAGGGGCTGTCGAGGAACGCCGCGGTCTCGAAGCCAGCCCCCAGGAAGGACACGGCCATGTGTGGCATGGCGAAGGGCACGGCGAAGCGCGAGCCCTCCGGGGTGCCGCGCTCGGTGTGGTAGTAGCGGCGCGCCAGGTTCGGGTCCGTCCCGGTCAAGAGACCGAGGTGCGCCGGGAGGTCCCGCGGCGCGGCCGACCAGGTGTCGGCGAAGGTCACCGCCCCCGCCGCGAAGCCGTCGAGCACCGGCGTGGTGTCGCGGTCGTACCCGTGCAGGCCCATGTGGTCAGCCCGCAGGGCGTCGATCACGATCACCAGGACGCCGCTGCCGGCCTCGCGGTCCGCGGCTCCGCCGGCACAGGCGGCAGCCAAGATCGGGACCGCCAGCAGGGCCAGGCGGCGAATCGAAGGGGGGGTCACCATGGTGAGGCCCCCTAGCCTACCCCCCGGCGCGGCCGAAGCACCCTCTCCTGGGGCCCTCGTGGCCCAAAAAGAGGACCGTTCCCGGGTCGGACTAGCCCTGCGTCGGACCGAAGAGCTCGAGCACCCGGTCGGCCTCGAGCCAGCCGGTCGCGTCGCCGCTCCGCACCCGGGTCCAGATCCCGAGCTGGTCGAGCACCTCGACCCGCTCGCCGGGCGCCAGGCTCTCGGTCACCTCCAGACCCCGGTCGGGCTCCGCGCGCAGGGGCGCGCCACCCGAAGCGACCACCATCGCAGGACGCTCGAGCGCGTTGGAGTCCCGCACGAAGGCCAGGCCGAGCCCGGCCACGAGCAGGCCGAACAGGCCCCAGGCGGCGAGCTTCGGCAGCAGTCCCCCGCGGCGGATCTCCCAGGCGATCGCCAGGAGCAGCAGCGCCAAGAGCAGCCAGCTGGCGCGCGCAAGCTCGGTCTCGGTCGGAGCCGCGAGCAGGCGCTCGATCGTCGCCGCGAGGTCGCCGCGGTCCGCGGCCTCGAGCCCGGCCCTGGAGCGTGCCAGCTCGAGGTTGTGCCAGGCGTCGGCATGGCGCGGGCTGAGCTCGATGGTGGCGTGGTAGCGCGCGACCGCCTCGAGGAAGCGCTCCCCACGGAACGCCAGGTTGCCGAGGTCGTAGCTGAC
The DNA here is from genome assembly GCA_029212845.1 of Planctomycetota bacterium. Lineage (GTDB taxonomy): Bacteria > Planctomycetota > UBA1135 > UBA1135 > JARGPD01. The sequence goes on along the minus strand of JARGPD010000002.1, from coordinate 25,407 downwards.
GCGAGCGCGCTCGGCGTCGGACAGGCTGGGCTCGGCCAGGAGGCCTTCCCACAGGGTCCGCGCCGTCGCGTGGTCGCCGGCACGGTAGGCCTCGACCGCGGCGGCGTGGTCCGCCGACGGGTCGCGCTCGAGCCCGTCGCTAGCGAGCCCGTCGCAGACCAGCGCGAAGAAGGCGAGGACCAACAAAAGGGGACGCAGCATCACAGGGCACCTTGGGTGAGGGACTTGGCGAGGGCCAGCACGTCGTCGCGCGTGGGAGCGGCGCTGGCCTCGGGTCCGAAGGCGGCGCGCTCGAGTCCGCCCAGGCAGTCGGCGAGCTCGCGGGCCGGGGCGGGCTCGAGGTGCGTGCCGTCGCGCCCGCGCCAATCCATCGGGTCGCGACCGACCCAAGCGCTCTCGTCCTCGCGGGTGCGCGCCCCGAGGAACCGGCAGAGGGCCGCATGGCGCGCCTCGGCGACAGCGGCGGCGTCCCCGACCGACTCGGCCTGGCGCAGGTCCTTGCGCAGCGCGGCCAGGGCTCGACGGCGCCGCCGCTCGAGGGGCGCCGTGGGGTCCAGGCCCCTGCGCAGGGGCTTGCGCACGAAGCCCCAGGCAAGCATCAGGCCGAGGGCAGAGCCCCCGATCGGCACCATGGGCACCGGCCCAGAGCCGCCCCCACCTGTGCCGCCCGAGCCGAGGGCCGTGGCGTCGATGTCACGGATGTCCTCGCGTGGCACGACCTCGCCCTCGTCCTCCAGGCCGCTACCGGTGAGAGCGCGCACGCGGATCGGGATCGGCCGCGTCTCGACCAGCTCGTAGGCGCGCGTCTCGGGGTCGAAGACCCACAGCGGGATCGCCGGGATCTCGGTCACGTCCGCGTCGATCGGCGCGAGGTCGAAGATGCTGACCCGCGCGAAGCGCTCCTTCAGCTGGTCGGTCGCGCCGTACGAGCGGAAGCCCTCGAAGCCCTCGAGCCGCGCGAGGTCGGGCAGGTCGAAGAACTCGAGGTTGCCGTCGCCGCGCCACTCGACCTTGAGCTTGATCGAGTCGCCGAGGTCGACATCGCGGCGGTCGGCGACGGCGATGGCCTCGATCGAGCCGACCGCGCCGGTGTATTCGAAGGGCCGGCTGGCCTCGGGCAGGGTGCCCACCTCGAGGGGCGAGCTGGCCGCCGCGACGTAGTACATCTCGATCGGGCGCGGGTTCTCGAAGAACCCGCCCTGGGACATGCGGCCGAACTCGAGGTGCGAGGTCGGCAGCTCGAGGGTGCCCGCGTGGGTCGCGAGGTAGCTCTTCTGCAGCCGGAACATCTCGAACGGCTTGCCGCGCACCTCCTGCACGCCGAGCGCTTCGACCTCGACCTGGTAGCGGCCGTTGAGGTTGACCGTGACCGGGCGCGAGCCGAGCTGACGCCCGGTGCCCGAGACCTCGACCGTGCCCAGCAGCTTGCCCCACCACGGCAGGGACAGATCGGCGTGGTTGATCTTGCCGGCGAGGTTCGCGTCCCAGCCGAAGGTCAGGATCAGGTCGAAGGGCTGGCCGGCGACGATGCGCGTGGGCTGGAACTCGACCTGCATGATCCCGAGCTCGGCGCCGACGAGGTCCTCGCGCACGCGCAGGTCGAGCGCCGAGGTCGGGTAGCGGCGGCCCTCCACCACGACCTCGAAGGCCGGGATCTCGAAGTCCCCGATGGCCTCGGCGCGCACCGGGATGCGCCAGGTCACGCGGCGCTCGACGACCATGCGGCCGTTGCGCGACTGCATGGTCTGGGAGGTCGAAGCCCCTGGGGCGGGACCGATGCGCAGGCCCGGGACAGCCGGCAAGCTGCCAAGCTGGGCATCGACGGTGCCCTCGACGGTGACGACCAGCTCGACGGGGGCGCCGAGCTTGGCGATGCCGGTCGAGAGGCGCGCGCTGACCCGCGGCCCGCCCTGGGGCGCGGCGGCGAGGGGCAGCTGGGCCAGGACGACCGCCAGCAAGGCCGCTAGGATGCGCAGTCGGGTCAAGGGAATGGCTCGTTGGAGGTGCATGTTCATCGGGGGTCGGGAGCGGCTCACCAGTCGCGCTCGACAGGGGTCTGGCTCGAGCCCTTGAGGCGTCGATCGAGGGCCTGCTGGGCGTCTTCGAGGGCCTGGAGGCGATCCATCAGGCGCTGCAGCTCTTCCTTGGAGAGCTCGGGGATCGGCATGGGCTCGGTGGGCGGAGGCTCTTCTTGGGGCTGCTCCTCCTGCTGCTCGGGCTCGGTGGGCTCGGGCTGCTCGTCCTGGGGCTCGCGCTCTTCGGGTTGGTCCTGCTGGTCCTG
>JARGPD010000002.1:13841-23026 GCA_029212845.1 Planctomycetota bacterium | reverse complement strand
TCCTGCTGCTCCTGCTCTTCCTGCTCCTGCTGCTGCTCCTCGAGGTCATCGAGCTCGTTCAGCCGGCGCGTGATCAGCTCGAGGTTGGCGCGCGTGTCCGAATCACGCCAGTCGAGCTCGAGCCGCTCGAGACCTTGCTCGCGCGCCGCGTGGTACAGCCGGCGCAGCTCGCCGACCGTGTCCTCCGGCTGCTCTGCACCCGGCCCGCCGGGCAGGCCCGAGGCCTGGGCCCGCGCCTGCTCGAAGACCTCGGTCCGGCGCAGCTCGGCGAGCTCGAGGGACAGGGCGAAGCGGTTGTACAGGCACACGAGCCGCTCGGGTCCGGGTCCGAAGTCGGCCGCGGCAGCCCCGAAGTCGGCCGAGGCCAGCTCGAGCTGCCCCATGCGATGCTGGGTCACGCCGCGTGCGTACAAGAGGTGCGCCCGCTCGGTGGGCGACCAGGTCGGCTCGGCCGCGGCGTCCGGGTCGAGAAGCTCCCGCACCGTGGGAGCCTTGGCGTCGCCCGGGTCCAAGGGATCCGGCGACCCACCCGGTGCGTCCGCCCCCGCGTCGGGAGCCGCAGCGGGCGGCAGGGTCGGGTCGCCGATGCCCGGCGCCAGCGGATCCAGGGCCTGCTCGGCCGTCGGCTCCGGCAGCTCGCCGAGGGCGCTCGAGAGGCGCGCGTAGGCGACGAGCTCCAAGCCGTCCTCGCAGCTCGCGATCGCGTCCTCCAGGACTTCGACCAGCGGGTGCTTGGCCGGTGCCTCTGCGGCCGCGTCCTGGGCGGCGCGGGCGCTCGGTGCGGCCGCCGCAAGCAGCGCCAGGACCAGGGCTGGCGCGGCGCCGAGCGGCACACGCCGGCGGCGAGACACCCGCCGCCGCTCGCCCAGGCTCACCGCCAGGAGCCAGAGCACGAGCCCGGGCACGAGGGCCCACTGGAAGCGATCGTGGGGAACCTGCTCCATGCCGTCGTGGAGCTCGCGGCGGTCCAGACGCCCGATGCGCTTCTCGTACAGCTCCTCGAGCGGGGTGGCCGAGTCCGAGGTCGTCAGGAAGGCCCCGCCGGTCACCTCGGCGATCGCCGCCAGGCTGTCGCGGTCCATGCGCGTGACGACCTCTTCGCCGTCGGGTCCGCGCAGGAAGCTCTCGCGCCCACCTCCGAGGTCGACCGGGATCTTGCCGCCGGCCTCGGTCCCGATGCCGACGACGAAGATGCGGATGCCCGCGTCCGCCGCCCGACGAGCGACCGCTAGCCCCTTGCCCTCGAGGTCCTCGCCGTCGGTCACGACCACGATCGCCTCGTGGGCGCCGGTGCGACCGTCGAACAGGTCGAGCGCGCGCTCGAGGGCCGCGCCGAGGTCGGTGCCACCCAGCCGGTTCTCGATCGGGTCGAACTGGTCGAGCAGCGCCGACAGGGTGCGCCGGTCGCGGGTCAAGGGCGCGACCTCGCGGGCGTCACCCGAGAAGGCCAGCAGGGCCACGCGGTCACCGGACAGGTGCTCCAGGAGGCCGCGCACCTCGCGCCGCGCCCGGGACAGGCGGTCGGGATTCAGGTCGCGCGCCAGCATCGAGCGCGACGTGTCGACGCACACCGCGATGTCGAGTCCGCGCCGCAGGGCCGGCCGCTGGGTGTAGCCGCGAACGGGGCCGATCAGGGCCACGACGACCAACGCCGCGCCGCACAGCTCGAGGGCCAGGCGCAGCTTGCCGCGCCGGACCGAGACCTCGCCGGCCACGCTCGGCAGGAGCGTCGCGTCGGCCAGCCGCAGCCGCTGGCGGCGCCGGCGCGCCTCGGCCGCAAGGCCGAGCAGCAGCAAGAGCGGCACGAGCAGCAAGAGCGGCAAGAGCTCGGCCCGGAGCCAGTCGAAGGCCAAGAAGGCGATCATGCGGTCCTCCGCAGGCCGAGGGCCGTGAGCAGGCGCGCCAGGCTGAAGGCCGCGAGCGCCGCACCCAACAGCAAGGGATAGCGGTCGCGGGTCTCGATGCGCCGCTCGTCCTTGCGCGGCGTGCGCTCGAGGCGCTCGATCTCGGCGTAGATCTCCTCGAGGTTCTCCTTGTCACGCGCCCGGAAGAAGCTGCCGCCGGTGCGCTCGGCGATCTCCTCGAGCAGGGACGTGTCCGGCTCCTCCTCGATCGCCTTGATGCCGCCGAAGGGGTCGCGCACAAAGACGTAGCGCGCCGCGTGGATCGTGTGCACCCGAACCCCCGCCGCCTCGGCCATCGCGAGGGCCTCGCTGGGCAGGATGTCGTCGAGGGTGTTCTGCCCGTCGGTCAGTAGAACGGCGACCTTGGAGGCCGCGTCGCTGCCCTCGAACAGGGCCACCGCCTTGGCCAAGGCCGAGCCGATCGCCGTCCCGTCCTCGGCCTCGTAGCGCACGAGCTCGATCTGCTCGAGGAAGCCGAACAGGGCGTCGACGTCGAGGGTGAAGGGGCAGCGCAGCTCGGGGTAGCGCGCGAAGGTGAGCAGGGCCACGTTGTCCGAGGCTCCCTCTTCATCGGTCATGCGGCGCCGCGCGAACTCCCCCACGACCTCCTTGACCACGTCGAGGCGCGAGCGGCCGGGCTCGAGGTCCTGGAGCTCCATCGAGCCCGAGCGGTCGACGGCCAGCACGATGTCGACGCCCTCGGACACGGTCGACTCGAGGATGTCGTACTCCAGCGGGCGCGCGAGGGCCCCCACCGCGAGCAGGAGGGCCAGGGCCTCCAGCAGGACCGGCAGGGCGAGCAGGCGCGTGCGCAGTCCCGGACGCCCGACGGGGCCGGGGAGCGGAGCGGTGATGCGTGCCCGCGAGGCGCGGCGGTGGCCGAGGTAGACCGCGATGATTGCGACCGGCAGGAGCACCAGGAAGATCGGGTCACCGAGGGCGACGCCATCCCAGAGCTCGAGCCGCAGAGGCGCCGCGGAGGGCACGTCCTGGAGCCTCACGACGGGCCTCCTTGGCGGGCTGCCTCGGCTAGCTCGAGCAGCCGCCGGGCGCGCCCGAGGCGCTCGGAGAGGGCCCAGGCCGTCGGCGCCTCGCCGGCGTACTTGACCCGGGCGCAGTCCTCGAACAGGGCGCCGGCATCGGCGAGCTCCGGCGGCAGACCGGCGGCCCACTCGGCGTCGGTCAGGCTGCGGGCGATCCGAGAACGGCCGAGCCGGTGGACGCCGACGAGGCCCCGGCGCAGGATCGCGGTCAGGCCGTAGTGGGCTGCGGTCAGCTCGGCCGGCGTCGCCCCCGAGCCCACGACCGCGAGGGCGGCGAGGCGCTCGAGCCGCTCGGCCGGAGGCGTCTGGGTCAAGGAGCTCGCCCGGCGGCGACGCGCGAGGAGCAGCACGGCACCGGCGAGAACGCCCGAGGTGCCGATGCCCACGGCGGCCAGCTGCACGGTGCTCCAGCGCGCGCCCGAACCCGGCGCCTCGAGCTCGGGCACCTCGAGGAAGCCGGCCGCGGGTCGCGCCACGTCCTCGTCCTCGCCCAGCACGCCGCCCACGACCAGGCGACGCCCGTCGGGCGCGAGCGGTGCGGTGCCCACCGGCAGGGGCATGTCGAAGCTGCCCGGCTCGAGCGCCACGAGGCGCCAGCTGCGCTCGGCGACGAGGCGCGCACCGAGCTCGGTGGCCTCGCGGGTGATCACGACCGGGCTCTCCTCGAGCACGGCGAAGGTCGGCTCGAGCTGCTCGGCGTCCAAGGCGAAGGCCTCGGTGCGCGCCCGCAGCTCGGTGCGCGCTTGGCGCTCGAGCACGAGCACGTCGTCCTCGGAGGCGGACGGGGCGGGCACCTCGCCGAAGGCCCGCAGGTGCAACGCAAAGGGCTCGCCGAGCTCGAGCTGCTCGGCCGTCCAGGTCAGCTGCGCGGAGTCGCCTACGGTCGCCTGTGCGGAGGCCAAGCCGGACACCGAGGCGAGGGCGACGAGCAGCGCTCCGAAGAGCTGCGGCCTCATCGCGCGCCCCCCGCGCTCGAACGCTTGGGCTTGCCGCGCAGGCTGCCGAGGCCCGGCGTCAGCCCCCGCGCGCGGGCCTCGAAGAAGCGCACGACCGGGTCCGCCACGGGCGCTTCGGTCGACAGGGGGATCACACCGACACGGGCGCGCTTGAGCAGGCGGTCGAGGTTTCGGTGGCGCTCCTCGGCGGCCTCGCCCCAGGCCGCGCGCACCCGATGCGAAGAGCTGTCGACGACCTGCATGCCACCGGTGACGGGGTCGTGCAGCTCGAACAGGCCGGCGTTCGGGAGGCTGTGCTCGAAGGGGTCGCTGATCGGGACCACGACCACGTCGTGCTTGCTGGCCAGGGACAGGAGTCGCTTGCGCAGGGCATCGCGGCGCGCCTCCCCATCGGGCTCGAGCCAGCCGTGGAAGTCGGTCAGGAGGAACACCAAGGTGTGGCGGCCGTGGCTGCGCTGACGCTCGGCGAGCTGCCCCTCGAGGTCGCTCCTGCCGGCGGTCGGCGGGGCGGCGATCACCTCGCGGATCAGACGGTTGACGTGCACGCCGCTGCGGCCGGGCTCGAGGTGCAGGCCGGTCTCCGCGCCGAACAGGGTCAGGCCGACCTGGTCGCGGTTGGAGAGGGCGACGAAGGAGAGCAGCGCGCAGAACTCGGCCGCGAGCTCGCGCTTGGTCACGCGCCGCGTGCCGAAGTCCATCGTCGGCCCGGTGTCGACCACGAAGTGCAAGGTGAGCAGCCGGTCCTCGCGGTAGGTCTTGATGTGCGGCTCGTCCTTGCGCGCGGTGACCTTCCAGTCGATGGCGCGCACGTCGTCGCCGAACTGGTACGCCCGCACCTCCTCGAACTCGATGCCCGACCCACGGAACGAGCTCTTGTAGCCACCGGCGAGTGCGCTCGAGACCAGCCGGCGCGTGCGCAGCTTGATCTGGCGAACACGCGCCATCAGCTCGACCGCGCTCTGGATGCGCGGCGAGCCGGGACCGTCCATGCTCGGAAGGGGCGTCATCGGACCGGGGTGAGCTCTTGGGACCTAGGGGACCGGGACGCCCTCGAGCAGGCGCGTGACGAGCTCGTCGGCGGTGATGCCCTCGGCCTCGGCCTCGAAGTTGGGCACGACCCGGTGGCGCAGCACGAGGTGCGCGACGGCCTTGATGTCGCCGGGCACGACGTAGTCGCGACCCTCCATCCAGGCCCGGGCCCGGGCGCACAGTGCGAGGGTGATCGTCGCCCGCGGAGAAGCGCCGATCATCAGCAGGCCCTCGAGCTCGGGCAGGCCGTTCTCGGCCGGACGACGGGAGGCTTCGACGAGGGCCACGATGTAGCGCTTGAGGCGCGGGTCGATGGTCACGGTGTCGACCTGCTTGCGCGCCGCGAGGATGTCGGCCATGCGCGCGACCTGCCGCACGGTCGGCGCCGGGCCTGTGCGCGCCATGCGGTCGAGGATCTCGAGCTCCTCGGCCGTGTTGGGATAGTCCACGATCAGCTTGAGCGCGAAGCGGTCGAGCTGGGCCTCGGGCAGCGGGTAGGTGCCCTCCTGCTCGATCGGGTTCTGGGTCGCCAGCACGAGGAACGGGCTGGGCAGGTTGAAGGTCTCACCGCCGATCGACACCTGGCGCTCCTGCATCGCCTCGAGCAGGGCCGACTGCACCTTGGCCGGCGCGCGGTTGATCTCGTCCGCCAGCACGAAGTTGGCGAAGATCGGCCCCTTGCGCGAGCTGAAGGTCCCCTCGGCGGCGTTGTAGATCTCGGAGCCGACGAGGTCGGAGGGCAGCAGGTCGGGGGTGAACTGCAGTCGCGCGAACTCGCCGTCGAGGCCCTGGGCCAGGGACGAGACCGCCAGGGACTTGGCGATGCCGGGCACACCCTCGAGCAGGACGTGGCCACCGGTGAGCAGGGCCAGGAGCAGGCCGTCGACGAGGTCGTGCTGGCCGACGATCACCTCGCCCAGTGCGGCGCGTAGCTCGGGGATCCAAGCGGCCTCGGGGGAAAGGGTGGTGGTCATGACTGGGTTATCGAGATGGGGTTCGGGTGGAGCGCCGCCCTACGCATGGGGCTTCGCCCCCGTTGGCGCTGGCTGGACTTCAAGATCCCACGTCGTGAGGTCCGCCGGGGATTCTACGCACTCGCCCCCCCGGATCCTTGCAGTCCTCTTGCCCGCTCTGTGCTCGCACCGGCTCGACCCGCCCGTAGGGTGACCCCATGAAGCTCACCCACCTGCTGTCGATCGTGCCGCTCATGCTCTCCGCCTGCTCGGCCAGTCCCGGCGCCCTGACCTCCACCGCTACCGCCCCCGCCGGGGAATTCGACCACGGCCACGAGCTGCTCGATGGCCTGCTCGCCCGCCATGTCCGCCCGAACGGAGTCGACTACGACGGTCTCGCGAACGAGTCCGAAGCCCTCGATCGGTACCTCGCCGGCCTGCACGCAGTCGGTCCGGACCAGCTGGAGGGTTGGAGTCGCGAGCAGCGCTACGCCTTCTGGATCAACACGTACAACGCCCACATCCTGCGCCTGATCGTCGACGCCAGGCGGGCGGGCGAGGTCCAGAGCATCCGCGACCTTGGGGGCAACCTCATCAACCGCATCTGGGACCAAGAGCTGATCCCGATCCAGGCCTTGAACCCGAATGGGGCCAGTCGGCTGCTCACCTTCAGCGAGGTCGAGCACGAGATCCTGCGCCCCCGCTTCCAGGACGCCCGGGTCCACGCAGCGATCAATTGCGCCTCGGTGTCCTGCCCTCCCCTGCTCCCCGAAGCCTTCGAGGCGGGGCGCCTGGAACAGCAGCTCGACCAGGCGATGGCCGCCTTCTTGGCCGACTCGACCCGCAATCAGCTGGACCAAGGCGCCGGAGAATTGCGCCTCTCTCTGATCTTCGACTGGTTCGCCGAGGACTTCGAGCGCGACGCTGGCGGGGTCCCAGAGTACGTCCAGCGCTATGCAGGCGGCGCCGAGCAGGACTGGATCCTGTCGGCAAGGGTCAAGCACCTCCCCTACGACTGGTCCCTGAACAACGCCTCGGAATGAGCGCGAGCGCGGGCCCCCTATAAGATAGGAGGCACGCGCTCGCGCGGCTGGGCCTTGGCCCCGTGGGCCTAGGCCTTAGGCTTGCGGCCGCGCGGCATGCGGGCCTTGGGCAGCTTCAGGCCCTCGCCGGTCAGGAATTCGCCAAGCACCCGGCGCGAGTCCGCGAGGGCGTGGTGGAGGCGGGAGTTGCCCTCTTCCTTGGCGTGATCCATGCCCTTGTCGAGGGCACGGACGGCGGCGATCGCCTTCTTCACGGCGTCGGACTGCTTCATCTCCTTCGCGACAGCGCGCGTGCGGACGTCGCGAATCTGTGCCTGGAGATCGGCGATGATCTCCTCGGGAGTACGGCGCTTGCGACGGCTCGCGGTCTTCTTAGCGGGGGCCTTCTTGGCGGACTTCTTAGCCATGGTCGGTGGGTTGCTCCTCTGCGGAGTCTTGTCTGAAGTTTGGATGCCAGCATCCCGACGGACGCTTGGCTGGATGAATCGCGCAGTCAGTCCAGCGAGGGCTAGGCACACATGCTTCCCTCGCATGCCAATGCCTGACTCTCGTGAAGAAATCAAGGAGGGTTCCGGACGGGAAGACCGCTCTTGATCTCGACTGCAATTGCCTTCTACGACAGAGCGAAACAAGTACCCGGTAGCAATTCAAGTGACACCCGGAAAACACCCCAGGAATGTATGCGACTCTTGCTTACCAAGTGACGCAGCTTGGTGGTTCGATTCGCGCGACCCGAAGCAACTTGGAGAGGCTCCGCTCGTCCGAGACCCACGGCGTTTCGGGCTGAACCGAACGGGCGCCCTGGTTAGCATTGTGTAAAACGGCCAGGAGTCGTCGAGAATCGACCGGGCCGACCACCATCCCCCCGATGCTTGCCGTATCAGGTCGTACGACCTGGACGCTGACGGCGGCCACCCCCCACTTCGCTTCCCTCCGAGACCCTACTCACCCCACGGACCATGAAATCTATCTGGCTCCCGCTGGCCCTCCTGGCTGGCACCATCGCGACGCCGGAGGCCACCGCCCAAGGCGCAGGCACCGACAAGGCCATCATCCAGGCCAAACAAGAGCTCGAGGCGGCCCGCGCCCGGCTCAAGGAGCTGCTCTCGAATGATGCGGCAGCCCCCCAGGTCAAGCTCGACAAGAAGGTCGAGTGGATCGCCCTGGACGACATCACCTCCTGCGAGGCCGAGGCGTCCTGCGAAGTCCCCGCCCCCTGCGACTCCTCCGATCAAGTCACGACCCACGCCTTTGCCATCAACGGCAGCGGAGTCGCCGAGCTCCAGGACATCACCTTCGGCCTCGACTCCGACATGGGCGGCACCACCGAAGGTTACGAGGTGATCGACCTCGGCGACGGTCGCACGATGACGATCACCATCAAGCGCAAGAGCGATGACGCCTCGGACTTCTTCGTGAGCAGCGCCACCAGCGTCGCTCCCCAGATGATCTGGTCCTCGGCCGAAGGCCAGGACGACTGCTCCGGCGCCTGCCCGACCTGCTGCGACAGCCCGGCCGAAGACAGCTGGTTCGATGCCGGCGGGCCCCACGGCTTCTTCTTCAGCGACGAGGGTGACGGCGGGGATCACCACGCCTTCTGGGGGGATGGCGACGCCGACACCTGGCTGTGGCTCGAAGGCGACAAGCACGGGGAGCATGCCAAGGGTCACCTGGCGCCGACCGAGTCCGACTGCTGCGGCTCCTGCGACCAGGGTGCCCACGCCGCGCCCCAGCCGCGCTTCCCGCGCGGCCAGCAAATGGGCCGCATGCCCCGCATGGGCAATGGCCCCCAGGGGATGCAGGGCATGCTGCGCGGCCACGCCGCCCCCCAGGTCCCGATGCCCCGCCAGCAGCGCGGCGCTTGGATGGGTGCCACGCCCCAGCAGGGCCACGCCGCCCCCCAGGGCCAGATGCGCATCCAGCTCCAGGGAATGGGTCAGCCCCACGGCCAGCAAGGGCTCTTCGCCCCGGCACCGCGCGCCCAGGTCCACGTCGAGCGCCGCGCCGCAGGAGCCCCCGCCCCCCAGGCCCAAGCCTGGGGCAAGGTGTTCCAGGGCAAGGACTTCTTCGCCGGTGGCAAGGACCAGCCGGTCTGCGAGGCCGAGGTCACCTGCGAAGCCCTCGCACCCGCCTGCGAGGTGCAGTGCGAGGTCGAGCTCGAGGTCTGCGAAGAGGCCTCCGCCTGCGGAAGTGACTGCGGTGGTTGCGGTGACTGCGAGAGCGCCTGTGAGGCGGATGCCCCGGTCGACTGCGAGGT
>JARGPD010000002.1:0-13741 GCA_029212845.1 Planctomycetota bacterium | reverse complement strand
CTCCCAGCACGCCGGCATCGACGCCCTCTTGGCCGAGCTCGAGATCGAGCCCGGTGACCACCCCGGCCAGACGCACCACGTCGTCAAGGTCATCGAGCTCGATGGCGGCGGCGACTATGACGAGATCGACGCCCTGATCGCCGAGCTCGAAGCCGACCTCGCAAGCACCCCGGCCAAGCACGAGCTGGTCAAGGTCTACCAGCACGACACCAGCGACGTCGAAGAGATCGACGCCCTGATCGCCGAGCTCGAGGCCGACCTGGCCAACGACTTCGAGATCCTCGAGGAAGAGGTGCAGGTTGATTTCCGGCCCAAGGCCTCCGACCAGTCCCGCGTCCAAGAGCTCGAGAAGGAAGTCACCGAGCTGCGCGAGCTGGTCGAATCCCTCGTCAAGGAGCTGAACAAGCGCTAGTCCGCGCTCGCCAGCCCAACCCCAGCCGCCCCCGCCCGGCCCAGTCTTCTGGGACCTGGCGGGGGCGGTCCAATTGAAGGGATGCTGGGGCAGCCCAAGCGAGAATCCACCAGCCCCAAGCCGTATCCTTCCCGAGCGTGTTCTCGTCCCCCCTCGGCCTCCTCGCCCTCGCCGGCGTCCCCCTCGTTCTCGTCCTGCACCTCTTCCAACGGCGCTTCCGCCGTCGCGAGGTCGGAGCGCTGTTCCTTTGGGGCATGACGGACACCCACTCGCCTTCGGGCCGCACGCGCCAGCGTCTTGTGCGGTCGAAGTCCTTCTGGTTCGAGATCCTGGCCGCCCTTGCCCTGGGCTTGGCCCTCGGCGGCCCTCGCGCCGCCTGCACCCAGACCTCGGGACACCTGGTCGTGGTGCTCGACTCCTCCGCTTCGATGGGTGCGATCTCCCGCGACGGGACCGTCGACGCCGATGCCCGCGCCCTCGTCGAGGACCGGATCGGTGACCTCGGTCCTTCCGGGCGCGTCACGATCGTTGGCAGCGGACCGCGGCCCAGCCTGGTCGCCGGCCCGGCGGTCACGCGCGCCGAGGCCAGGAGCTCCCTGGCCAGCTGGCGACCCGGCCATGGGCGCCATGACCTCGGCCCCGCAGTCGCCCTCGCGCGCGAGTTCGCTGGCGCCGGCGCGGTGCTGGTGCTCACCGACCACTTCGAGCCCGAGGCCTGGCCCGAAGAGGTCGAGCTCGTCTCCCTCGGGCGCCCCGTCGGCAACCTGGCCCTGGTCGACGCCTCGCGCCTGCACGTGGGCCTGTCCGACGGCACGGCCACCGAGCGCGCCAGCGTTGCGATCGCCAACCTCTCGGGCACGGCCCGCCTCGCGCGCCTCTCGATCGTGACCGCCGACGGCCCCGAGCTCGAGCTGCACCGCGAGAGCCTGCAGCTGCAGCCCGGTGCCCGCGAGCGTGTCACCTTCGACCTGCCGCCAGGCTCCCCCGCCATCGAGGTGCGCCTCGACGACGACGAGCTCGCCGCCGACAACCGCGCCTACCTAGCGCCGGCCGCGGACCGCAGCCTCGCGCTGTTCTCGCCCCTCGAGCCCGAGCTGCGTAGGTCCCTCGGCCTGACCACCAAGGCGGCCGGCGCCGAGTCCCCCGCCCCACCGCCCGGCACCACCGCGTCGATCGACCGCTGGCTCAGCCTGACCCCGAACAGCTACGCCGCTTCGTCCGCGGAGACCGCCGACCTCGTCATCGCCGGCGCCACCCTCGGCTCAGCCCGCACCTGGACCCTGGCGATCGAGGCCCCCGGCGACGCGCGCACCGAGCTGCTCGGTCCCTTCCTCAAGGACCTGCGCGACCCCGCCCTGCGCGGCATGACCCTGGAGGGCATCGTCTGGAGCTTCTCCCTGGGCTACAAGCCACCCGGCACGCGCCTGATCTCGGTCTCCGAGACGCCGCTCTTGACCCGCACCGAGGACGGCGAGCAGCGCACCTGGCACCTGAGCCTCGACCCCAAGCGCTCGACCCTGCAGCGCTCGCCCGACTGGCCGATCCTGCTGGCCAACCTGGCTGAGGAGCGCCGCGCCGCCCTGCCCGGCCCGACGCGCACCAACCTACGCACGGGCGAGACCCTGCGCTACGGCGCCGAGGCCCCTGGCAGCTACCTGCTCGAAGGACCCGGCGACTTCGCCCGCGAGCTGGCCGGTGGCCAGACCCTCTTGGTCGAGATGCCCGACGCCCCCGGCCTCTACACGCTCAGCCGCATGCCGGCAGCACCCCCAGGAGCTGCGTCTGCCGAGCCCCCCGCGGACCCGCAGCCCCTCCCCGAGCCCCAGGTCCTCGTCCAGCTCGGCGTCAACCTGGTCGACGCGGCCGAGTCCGACCTCTCGGGCTGCTCCATCGGCGAGCGCGAGTCCACGGTCGCGATCTCCCAGACCGACACCTCGACCGCCTGGCTCGAGGCCCTCCTGGCGTTCCTCGCCGTCTGCCTCGTGCTCGCCGACGGCTTCGTGCTCGGCGGCCACCGCCTAGGGCGTGAGCTCACCCCACGGGAGCTGGCCCCGTGATCGGCTTCCTCCTACCCGCGCTCTTGACCCTGCTGATCCCGGCCGCCTGGTGGATCTTCCGCCACCGTGGCCCGAGCCGCTCCAGCGACGTGCTGCGCGTCCTGATCGTCGTGCTGTTGGTGACCGCCCTCGCGCGGCCCTACGTGAACCTCTCCGATCCTGGGCGCCACGTGATCCTCCTGGTCGACCGCTCGAAGTCGATGCCGGACGAGGCCGAGCAGCAGGCCCTCGACACGGTGCGCCTGATCGAAGAGAGCCGCGCGGACGGCGATCGCTTGGGCGTGATCAGCTTCGGCGCCGTGCCCGAGATCGAGAGCCTGCCCAACCAGGACCGCCGCCTCGAAGCCCTGACCAAGCGGGGCGATCCCGAGGCCACCGACCTCGCCGCCGCGATCGAAGCCGGACTCCAGCAGATCCCCGAGGGCTCCCAAGGCAGCCTGCTGCTGCTCTCCGACGGGCTCGGCAACGGCCGTGATCCCTTGGGCGAGGCCCGCCGTGCCCAGGCCCGCGGCCTGCGCATCGACATCCTGCCCCAGTCGCGCCCCCAGGGAAGCGACCTGGCCGTCGAGCGCTTCGAGCTGCCGCCCGAGGTCTCGGTCGGCGAGCCCTTCCAATTCAACGTGTGGTTCCGCGCCGACGAGGCCCAGGAGCGCGAGGTCGTGCTGCTGCGCGACGGTCGCATCCTGAGCCGCGGCGTGCGCACCATCGAGCGCGGCGACACGCGCCTCGTGTTCCGCGACGTGCTGCCCCGCGGCGGCATCGCCAGCTACGAGGTCCACGCCGCCCCGCTCGCCGGTGCCGCCCCGGACCGCTTCCCCGAGAACGACCGCGGCATCGGCGCCGTGCGCGTCTCCGGCGCCCCGGCCGTGCTGGTCCTGAACGAGGACGGCCAGCCCGACAGCTTGTCGAGCCTCCTGACCGCCGCCGGGATCCCGACCCGCGTCGCCGCGCCCGAGCAGGTCTCGCTGACGCGAGTGGGGCTCAGCGCCTATCGCGCGGTCGTGCTCGAGAATGTCGCCGCCCAGCGCATCGGCTTCGACGGCATGAAGGCCCTGGCCGACCTGGTCAGCGAGCGCGGCGGCGGCCTGTTCATGACCGGCGGGCGCGCCTCCTTCGGCATCGGCGGCTACCACCTCTCGCCCCTCGATGCGCTGCTGCCGGTCTCGATGGAGATGCGCGAGGAGCACCGGCAGCTGGGCCTAGCCATGGCGCTCGTGCTCGACCGCTCGGGCTCGATGAGCGTCGAGGTCGGCGGCGGCCGGACCAAGATGGACCTGGCCAACGCGGGCTCGGCGGCGGCGATCGAGATGCTGTCCAACATCGACTCGGTCACGGTCTTCGCCGTCGACTCGGCGCCCCACGAGGTCGTCCCCCTCGAGGCCGTCGACAACCCCGAGCCGATCATCGCCCGGGTGCGGCGCATCCGCTCCGAGGGTGGCGGCATCTTCACCTATGTCGGTCTGCTCGCGGCGGGCAGGGCGCTAGAAGAGGCCCCCCAGGAGAACCGGCACATCGTGCTGTTCGCCGACGCCGCCGACGCCGAGCAGCAGGAGGGCGTGCCCGAGCTGCTCGACCGCTTCGCCGAGCTGGGCATCACGGTCTCCGTGATCGCCCTCGGCACCGAGGACGACGTGCACGCCGACTTCCTGTTCGAGACGGCCGAGCGCGGGGGTGGGGACATCTACTTCACCACCGAGCCCGAGGAGCTGCCGCGGCTCTTCGCCCAGGACACCTTGACCGTGGCGCGCTCGACCTTCATCGAGGCCCCCACGGCCACCCGCGGCTTCGGTGACCTGTTCGCGATCGGCAACTTCGGGCTCGACGCCTCGGGCCAGGTGATCCCCTTCCCGACGATCGACGCCTACAACCTCTCGTACCTGCGACCCGGCGCGATCCTCGGTGCGCGCACCGAGGACGAGTACGCCGCGCCGTTCCTGGCCTTCCACCACCACGGCGCCGGCCGCACCGCGGCCCTGACCGGGCAGGTCGGGGGCACCTTTGGCCAGAGCCTCTTGGCCTGGGCCGAGCTGCCCGCGATGCTGGTCACGACCACGCGCTGGCTGCTCGGGCAGGCCGCCCCGGACGCCTACTTCGCCGACATGCGCCGGGAGGGCAAGCAGGCCGTCGTTCGCCTCGAGATCGACCCCGACGCCGACGCCGACACGTCCAAGCTGGAGCTGCACTTGACGCGCGGCGATGGCACCCGCGTCGTCACCCCCCTCGAGCCCGTGTCCGAGTTCGTCTTCGAGAAGCGCGTCTCCCTCGGCGGAGAAGGCGTCGCCCTCGGCAGCGTGCACCTCGCCGACGGTCGCGTCCTGCAGCTGCCCCCGGTGGCCCTGCCCTACTCGCCGGAGTACGCCCCCCTGCCCGGCTCGCGCGCCGAGGATCCCGGTCGACGAACCCTCGAGGAGCTGGCCGCGATCACCGGCGGGTCCGAGCTGTCCAGCCTCGAGCGCGCCTTCGACGGTCCGCGCGAAGCCCGCCGCTGGCGCGACATCAGCTGGGAGCTGATGCTGCTCGGCCTCGGCCTGTTCCTGTTCGAGATCCTCACCCGCCGGCTCGACCTCTTCTCCGCACCCTGGGTGCGCGCTCTCTTGCGCATGCTCGGGCGACCGGCCAAGCTCGTCGCCGCCCTGCGTCGCCCCGACCCCGGACCTGTCGCCGCGGCGCCGGCACCGGTCGCTGCCGCGCCGACCCAGGCCCCCGAGGTTCGCACCGCCCCCGAGCCGCAGCCCAAGCGCGAGCACGGGCCCGGCTCCCTCGAGGAGGCCATGCGACGCGCCCGCGAGCGCGCTGGCCGCCGCCTCGATCGCTAGTGTCCCGTCAGCCCTTGATGTAGCTGCTCAGCTGCTCGATCGTGGTCGCCTGGCGCGCCAGGATCACGCGCACCAGGTCACCGATCGAGACCAGGCCGACCACCTTGCCCTCCTCGAGCACGGGCAGGTGCCGCACCCGGCGGTCGGTCATCTGCTGCATGCACTCATCGATCGTGCCGTGCAGGTCCGCGGTGACCAGCTCCGTGGTCATGATCTCACCAACCTTGGTCACGTCGGACCGCCGCCCTTGCAGGATGCCCCGGCGCGCGTAGTCGCGCTCGGAGACAATGCCGACCAGCTCGTCCGAGTCGATCACCAAGAGAGCGCCGATGCCATGGCGGTCCATCTCGCGGATCGCCTCGAGGACGGTCGAGTTGGGATGGACGGCAAAGATCTGCCGACCCTTGTCGGCGAGCAGCTCGGAGACGAAGTGCATGGACCCTCCAGGGAACGTGTCGTGTTGAGAAGAACCCCTTCTCATGGGCCATCCGGCCAGTCTCGTTCAAGGGGATCGCCCCGAAGTGCCAGGAAGCGGACCTCTGAATCTTGTGCTTCGAAGCCCCCGAACGACGCTCTAGCCATCCTTCTCAAGCAGGAGCCAGCAGCCCGGTCGGGATCAAAAGATTCCGCGCCGTGCTTTCGAGATCCCCACCGCCTGTGACCCGCGTGTAGCGCATCCCGAACCTGCGGGCCTCGAGGGAGAGCTCGTTCCCCAGCCGCTCGAGCCGCTCCTTGTAGCGGCGCACCAGCCCCGCGTCGAGGGTCATGTCCCTGGCTCCGGCGCCCTCGGAGTCGACCAGCTGCAGCTGCTCGCCCACCTTCGGGTCGCACTCCCAGGGACCCAGGACCTGCAAGAGCGCGACCGCCCCACGGTCGCTCGCCAGGCGGTTCAGCCCCGGACCATGCTCGGCCAGGAAGTCGGAGATGCACAGGACCAGGCCACCGCTGGAGAGGCGTGGTCGCACCACCGCGAGGGCGTCCGCGAGGGGCAGGTCCCCGTCGAACTCGGCGCCCTCGCTCAGGAACTCCAAGGTCGAGATCGGCCGCGGCGCGCGGCCCAGGCAGAAGAGCCTTGCGGCGAAGCCGGAGGACTCGCCGGAGGCGAGGAAGAGCGCAGCGAGGTCGACCGCGGCCTGGGCCTTCTCGGGCTCGACCCCCATCGACAGGGAGGTGTCGAGCAGCACGTCGATGCGCGGCTGGACCTCCTCGCGGTGCACCCGCACCAGCAGCTCACCGGTCCGCGCGAGCACCTGCCAGTCCACGTGGCGCACGTCGTCGCCGGGGGCGTAGGTGCGCCGGTCCTCGAACTCGAGGCTCGCGCCCACCCCACCGGCGAGGTGCTCGCCGTGCTGACCCCGCGGCCGGAACCCCAGCACCGGCGCGAAGCAGGGCGCTAGGGCGAGGACGTCGTCCGTGGGCCGCACCGCGGTCACTTGGTCTGGACGCCCGCCTCGTCGTCGAGGTCCTCGATCGGCAGCTCGTCGATGGTCCCGTCGGGCAGCACGGTCAGGCCGACGGTGTTGCCGTCGAGGCGCGGGGCCCGCAGGACCTCGAGGATGGCACGCACCACCCGCGGCAGCTGAAGGACGAGCGCCAGGCCGGCCAGGATCAGGATCGGCCCCATGAGGGAGCCCAGGAAGGGCTCGTCGCCGATGCGGGAGATCCGGTCGAGGGCCCAGAACGGGTTGCCGATGTGCTCGGCCTCGGCGAGGTCGCGGTCGCCGACCATGAAGCCGAGGATCGCGGGCAGCAGCATGCCGGCCAGGAACAGGACCGGGATGGCGACGCGCGCCTGCATGCTCGGCTTGAGCTCGGCGGTGCGGTTCGAGCGCAGCGCAGAGGGCACCATCAGGTAGATCAGGCTGTAGCTGACTGCGGTCAGCACCAGACCGAAGTTCTCATGGGCGTCGGCTGGGGCGATCATCGTGATGCCGGTCAAGCTCGTCGCACTCGGCAAGGAGTTCAGCAGCATCCAAGCCCAGGCCAAGGTCAGCCCATGCATGCCCAGCACCCACAGGGTCCCACGACCGCCACCCGGCAGCCAGGGCAGGAGCGCGAAGCGGGCCAGGTTGTTCGAGGGCAGGTGCACGGCGACCCGGCGACCGAGTGCCTCGCGCTCGGTGGTGAAGAAGGTGCCCACGAGGGTCACGGCCAGGACGACCCCGCAGGAGAGGAAGCCGATCACCTCGGCCTGTCCGATCTGCTCGAAGAGCCAGCCGATCCAGTACATGCCGACCAGCACCAAGGCGAAGCCGAAGACGCGCAGACCGGTGGAGCGGTTCTCTTCTGGGTGCGCCAAGCGGGAGCAGGCCAGCACGAAGAACAGGCCACCCAGGACGAACGACGAGACCAGCATGCCCGAGATCGCGGCCTGCACCTCGGGCAGGGAGAAGTCGATGCTGAACTCGACGCTCTGCACGACCATGCCGATCGAGCCGAAGATCGCGCCGACCAGCCCCGCCGAGAGCACGACCATCAGCACGACCCGCACCATGCGCTTCTGGCTCAGGCTCGAGAGGCCGACAGCGACGCTGGAGAGGGCAAGAGAGATGACCGCCAGCAGCGGGATCGCGACCATCACGATGCTCAAGTCGACCCCCCCGAGCAGGAAGGTGAAGACCGAGAAGAAGCCGAACACCGAGAAGTACAGCAGCGCCTGGATCCCCGCCGACAGCAGCTTGCCGAGCACGATGTGCCGCGGCCGCAGGTGCGACAGGGAGAGCATGTCGTAGGTGTTCTCGTCCCACTCCGAGCCCATGGACTGGAAGGCGGCCATGGGCACGAAGCCGATCACCGCCACCGCCAGGCAGGAGAAGACGCCGATGAAGAACGGCGGGCCGATCGGGACCCACTCGGCGCGCGGCGCGCTCCCCAGCACGATCGACACGGCGACGATCGCGCTGATCGTCAGGGTGAAGCCGAAGGACGAGCGGAACTGCTTGCCGCGCAGTGCCTGACGGACCTCCTTGACGAGCACCGGGTTCAGCCGATCATCGATGCGCGCCACGAGCGCGGCGAGGCCCTTGGGTTCCGGGGAGGCACTCATTGGACCACCCCCGCGGTCAGGCTCAGGAAGACGTCCTCGAGGTCCACGGACTCGGGAGCGAACTCCACGACGCCGTGCCCTCCCTCGACGAGGTGGCTCAGCACCAGCGAGAGGCCCTTGGGGTCGCCCTCGTAGTCGAAGGCCAGGCCGCTCTTCTCGTGGTGCACGCCCGAGACGCCGGGCAGTACGACCAGCGCCTTCTCGACCTCGTCGATCTCGCCGAGGCAGCGCACGAAGACCCGGCTGTGGGGCCGCAGCTTCTTGAGGATCTCCTCCACCGTGCCCGCCCCCTGGATGCGGCCGCCCTCGATGACCGAGATCGAATCGACCAAGCTCGAGAGCTCGGACAGGATGTGGGACGAGATCAGGACGCCCTTGCCCATGTCGGCCAGGGCCTTGACCAGCTCGCGCAGCTCGACCCGAGCGCGCGGGTCGAGTCCGGCGGCAGGCTCGTCGAGGATCAAGAAGCCGGGATCGTGCAGCAGCGTCTTCGCCAGGCAGAGGCGCTGACGCATGCCCTTCGAGAGGGTGTCGATCAGCTTGCCGCGCAGCGGCGCGAGGCCGGTGAAGTCGCCGACGTAGTCGAGGGCCGCCTTGCGCTGCTTGCCGCGCAGGTGGTACGCGCGGGCGAAGAAGTCGAGGTACTCCTCCACCGTCGTCGCGGCGTAGGCGCCGTAGCTGTCGGGCATGAAGCCCAGCTGCCGGCGCACCTCGCGCGGCTCGATCAGGACCGAAGAGCCATACACCTGGACGTCACCCTCGTCGGGCATGTCGAGGGTCGCGGCGATGCGCATGGTCGTGGTCTTGCCAGCGCCGTTGGGGCCGATGAAGCCACAGATCTGGCCGGGGAGCACGTCGAAGGACACGCGGTCCACGGCGGTGAAGTCACCGAAGCGCTTGGTCACGTCGCGCACGGTCAGGGCGTTGTGCCTCATCGGCTGCCCCCCTTGGCCAGCACGCCGAGCACCGCGTGGCTGCCGCTGAGCTCGTTGAGCTCCAGACCGCAGTCGTCGCGGAAGGCGCTCGTGCTGGTGCGCGCGGAGTAGCTGCCCCGGGGCAGGACCGCCAGCGCTTCAGGATGGAACGCGGCCAGCCCCTCGAGGTCTGGTGGAGCGGCTAGTTTGGACAGGCTGACCGTGCCCCCCGCGTCGAGGCGCCCCTCGAGCTCGAACCACGCGCCGTCGTGCCCGCGCACGACGAGCTCCTCGAGGTCCACGCCCAGGCCATTCTGCAGGGTGCAAGAGTCCGCGCCGAACTGGGCCTGCAGGCGCAGCTTGCTGCCGCGCGCGGTCAGGATCGCCTGGCGTACCTGCAGCCGCGACGGCAGGAAGCCCCCGCGGTAGGAGCTCTCGGGTCCCGAGCGGATCTCGTAGCGCACGTCCTCGCGGTTCATCAGGTCGGTCCCCCACGGGAAGATGCCCGTGCCCTGGCCCGGCAGGAGGCCTTGCCCGGGAGCGAGGCCGGCATACACCGCGCGCACCTCGGCGTTCGACACCAGGCCGCTGCGCTGGTCCAGCAGCGCCACCGTGTCCGAGTGGGTCTTCACATCGACGCCCTGCCAGAAGAAGCCATAGCCCAGGGCCAGCAGCGCGCCGCCGAGGGCCAAGAGCGGGATCGTGAACAGCAGCGCGGCGGGCTTGCCGCGGCGCTTGGTCCAGAAGAAGTTGACCGGGCCCACGAGGATCGCAAAGAGGATCATCAGCGCCACGAAGGCGCGGTAGGGCAGGGCGCCGATGCCGGGGACGCGCGGGCGCAGGCCTTCGCCCGAGCCGCGGCTCCCGCGGGTGGAGGGCGTCCAGTCGGTGCGCACACGCTGGCGCAGCTCGCCTAGGGCCGCGTCGCGCAGGCGTGCATCGTCGAGCAGGCCCGAGCGCGGCACGACGAGGATGCGACCGAAGCCACACTGGTAGCGTTGGGCGCCGGGGACATCGTCCAGGGCGAAGCGCGAGTCGGTCCACTCGGAGACCGCGTCGACCCCGGCCAAGGTCCGGTTCGCGTCCTTGCCAGCCAGGATCACGACCCCACCGAGCCGCACCCAGGCGAAGAGCGCCTCGAGCTCGGCGCTGGCCGGCAGCCCGCCCTCGACATCGAGGACCGCCAGGTCCAGGCTCGAGTAGGCCTCCCAGCGCCGCGACATGTCCTCGAAGGCCACGTCCCCCACCGTCACGCTGACGTTGGCGCTCCAGTCCTTCTCCATGTGCAGGCCGAGGTTCCGCCAGCGGCCCTGGCCCCAGGTCGTGCTCGTCGTCGCCGGAGAGAGGGCCTTGCTCCAGGTCTCCCCACGCCCGCTCGACGAGCCCGCCTTGGAGAAGACCGCCACCAGGTGCGCGTACATCGCGAAGCTGCCGGTCGAGCCGAGGCTCCCGGTGTAGGCGCGATCCCCGTCGCTGAACAGCTCGAGGCGGAACTCCTGGGAGTTCCAGATGTAGGCCGGCACCAGCATCTCGACGGTCGCGCGCTGCAGGGGCTCGACGCGTAGGGTGCGCTCGATGCGCATGCCCTCGTTGCCCCAGCCGGCCTTGACCAGGATCTCGACCTCGGCCGGCTGGTCCGAGGGGTTCTCGGCTTGGATCTGCAGCGGCTGGTAGCCCTTCGTCGCGGCGTTGGGCCACGGCGAGGTCGCCACGACCGAGAGGCGACCGACCTGGGTGTTCTGCTGCTCGCCGACCGCGGGGCTCGGCGGGGCCAGGGCGAGCAGCACGAGCAGCAGTGCCAGCAGTCGGATCACGAGCGGGACCTGCCTTTGGACTCGGGCAGCTGGGCGGCGACCTCGGGGAGCTCGGCGACCAGCTCGCGGATCAGGTCGGCCCCGGTGCGGCCGTCGAGGCGAGCGCGGTAGTCGAGCACGATGCGGTGCCCCATGGCGGGCACGGCGACGGCCTGCACGTCGTCGAAGCCGACGTTGGGCTTCCCGGCGAGCAGGGCGTAGGCGCGCGCGCTGGCTGCGATCGCGATCGCGGCCCGCGGTGAGGCCCCATGGCGCACGTACTCTCCGATCGAAGCCGATGCACCCTCGGTGCCCGGATGGGTCCCCTCGACGAGGCGCGCGATGTAGTCCGCGATGGCCGGCGGCAGGTAGATCTTGTCGACCGCATCGAACAGGCGCTGCAGGCCGGCTGCGTCGGTGACCGGCTGGAGCTCCGGCGAGCTGCCGCCGGGCCGCTCGAGCAGGATGCGAGTCAGCACGCTGCGGTCGACGCCTTGCACGTCGAGCTTGAAGAGGAAGCGGTCGAGCTGGGCCTCGGGCAGCGGGTAGGTGCCCTCGAGCTCGATCGGGTTCTGGGTCGCCAACACGTAGAAGGGGCGCGGCAGGTCGCGCGTCTCTCCGATCACGGTCACGCGGCGCTCCTGCATCGCCTCGAGCAGGGCCGACTGGGTCTTCGGCGAGGCGCGGTTGATCTCGTCCGCGAGCAGCAGGTTGGTGAACACCGGGCCGGGATGGAAGACCAGCTTGCGCCGCCCCCCGTCCTCCTCGAGCATGTGCCCGCCGGTGACGTCACCGGGAAGCAGGTCCGGCGTGAACTGCAGGCGCTTCGAGTCGATCCCAAGGAGCGCCGAGAGGCCCTTGACCAGCTCGGTCTTGCCGAGCCCCGGCAGACCCTCCAGGAGCACGTGGCCGCGGGCGAGGCAGGCGGTCAGGGTCAGGCGCAGGAGGTGCTCCTGGCCGAAGAGCACCTGGTTGAGCCCCTCGAGGATGCGCTCGGCCTGCTCGGAAGCGGCGGCGATCTCCTCGGGGGAGAGCAGGGTGGAGGTCAAGGGCGGGGCTCTCTGGTTGGAGGCGATGAAGGACGGCGAGACGAAGGGGATCCTACTGACCGGGGCAGGGCATCTGCACCACTACCCGTCGGAGTCCGAGTCGGAGCTGAAGAAGCGGCGCACGGCGGCACGCTGACCGGGGGACAGGCGACGGCGCCAGGCGGCCTCGCCCTGGGAGGCCTCGAGCCCACCGGTGCCGGCGGCCTCCCCTTCGGCGGCGACCTCGGGGGCGGTGAAGCCCAGGCCGAGGACCTCGGAGTGCTCGAGGTCGGCGAAGGGGTCGCCGGCCAGGGACTCCGCGTCGAAGGACTCGGACTGCAGGTCGGTCTCGTCACCGAAGGTCAGCTCGGCATGGCCCGGACCTTCGCCCACGCCGCCCGCCCCGATGCCGGGGAGTGTTCCGGAGCACCCTGCTCCGGTCGAACCGCCGTCTCACAACCCGCCCTTCTTGGACGAGCAGTCCTCGCAGTGGTGCTCCTTGAAGTCCTTGAGGTCCCGGAACTTGCCACGCCGCGCGAGGGCGCTGGCTAGCTCCGACTGACTCAAGAAGCCCGCTTGGGCCAGATCCCCGAGGCGTCCGGCGAGGGCTTCGGAGACGGCCGCCTGGAGCTCACCGATGGCCTCGGAGTCCAGGTTCATCAGCGCCGCCGGATCCAGGGCGCTGGGGTCCATGCCCGCCATCGCCTGGGCCGCCGACTTCGCGAGGGCCGCGGTAGCGGGGTTGCTGAGCGCCTTCGAGAGGGCCTCCCCCAGCTGGGCCTTGGTCTCGGGCGAGATCGACTCGAGGGCCTCGCGCATGGCGGCCAGCTCCTCGGCGAAGCCATCGACGTCCTCGTCGAGGTCGCGGGTGAAACGATCCATGGCCTCGAAGGCCTGCTCCAGGCCGCCCTGCTCCAGGCCGCCCGCGATCTCTTCGAGCCGCTGCGCCAGGGCGTCGACGCGACCCGGGTCCAGCATGCCCTGGTCCATGGCGCGCTCGAGGCGCCGGGTCAGGCCGTCGAGGGTCGACTCGAAGAGCCCCAGGGGCAAGGCCGGGCCGGGCGCCGGCGGACTGAACCACATGGCGAGGCCCACGAACAAGGCGGCCGGCAGGCTGCTCCAGAGGGTCGTGCCCTCGCCCACGGGAGCGGGCTGGTTGGCGCCCTGGCGCTGGAAGGTGCTCTGGGCCGCGCCGAGCCAGCGCGAGTCGCCGAGGTCGTACTCGGCGATCAGGCGCCCGGTGCCCCCGGAGCGCCGGTCGAGCCAGGCCACCAGCGTGGGCTCGTCGGGCAGCTGCCGCTGGGCCACGATCCACGCGGTCACCGGAGCGAGCAGCACCAGGAGCAGCGGCCAGGCCGCGTCGCCGCGGTCGAGGCCCACCAGGAAGCGCAGGCCGAGCACACCGACCCCGGCCACGAAGAGCGCCAGGGGCAGGTGCAATCCGATCGCGCGCCCGAAGAGCACGCGCGAGGCGCCGCTGCGCAGTCGCGCGAGGGCGCCTTGGAGGGTGTCGTCCTGGAAGCCGGTCATGGACCACATCCTACGCAGGCACCCGGCGGCCATCCCCGTTTTTGTCGGACGACGGGGAGGAACGCTCTCTCGCCGCTGGGCGAGCGCCTGCGGCTGGCTTCGGGGGGCGCTCTCTCGCCGCTGGGCGAGCGCCTGCGGCTGGCTT
>JARGPD010000143.1:7677-11131 GCA_029212845.1 Planctomycetota bacterium | reverse complement strand
CCAATACACCCATGCTCATCACCATCGATCGCCACAACGGAGTGCCCGCCTACCGCCAGGTGGTGGAGCAGATCCGCTTCGGGGTCGCCAGCGGGCTGCTCGCCCCCGGCGACGAGCTGCCCAGCACCCGAGGCCTCTCCGCCGAGGTCGGAACCAACCCGATGACGATCAGCAAGGCCTATGGCCTGCTCGAGCGCGAGGGCCTCTTGGTCCGGCGCCCGGGTCTGCCCCTGGTCGTCGCCCCCCTGGCCTTCGCGCCGGGGACCGCCCCTGGTGCCGAGCCCAGCCCCACGGACCGCCGCGAGGCCGAGCTGCGGCGCGCCCTCGAGGCCCCCGCCTCCATGGCACGCCGGCTCGGCATCGACCGGGCGCGGGCCGCGGAGCTCCTGGGTGAGGTGATCGACGAGACCCCCCAGCCGCCGGAGGACGACGCATGAACACCCACTTCCAAGCCCGCCACCTGACCCGCCGCTTCGGCGACAAGCTCGCCCTCGACGGCATCGACCTCGAGCTGCAGCCCGACTCCGTGACCGGCTTGATCGGCCGCAACGGCAGCGGCAAGACGACCCTGATCCGCACCATCGTCGGGCTCCTCTTGCCCAGCGCGGGCGACGCGCTGACCTTCGGCAAGCCGGTCGCCGACCTGGGCGAGGCCGAGCTCGGGCGCATCGGCGCGGTCTTCCAGGAGAACCGCCTGATGGGCTGGATGACCGTCGCGGGCCAGCTGGAGTTCGCGCGCGCCTACCACAAGCACTGGGACCAGGCGCGCGAGGCGACCCTGCTCGACGTGCTCGAGCTGGACCCCACCGATCGCGTCAGCAGCCTCTCCCCCGGCAACGCCCAGAAGCTGGCGCTCCTGCTCGCGGTCTGCCCGCGACCCGACCTTCTGTTGCTCGACGAGCCCGTCAGCGCGCTCGACCCGATCGCCCGCGAGGAGCTGCTGGCCTTCCTGCTCGAGCTGGTGCGCGAGGACGACACCACGATCCTGATCTCGTCCCACGTGCTGGTCGACATCGAGCGCGTGGTCGACCGCATCGCCTGCCTCGACCGCGGGCGGGTCGTCTACCACGACGACCTCGACGACCTGCTCGAGGACTACCAGGAGTGGCTCGTCACCGCGCCGGCCGGGCCCCTGCCCGAGTGCCTGACCGCGGGCTTCCGCGAGGACTGGATCCTCGAGCGGCGCGGCACCGGCCGCCAGGCCCTGCTGCTGGTGCGCCCGGGCGCCAACGGGAACGAGGCCGAGGCGCGCCGCGCGGGCTTCCGCGAGCGCCACGGCCTGCACGTCGAGGCGCGCCCCGCGAACCTCGAGCGCATCTTCCCGAGCCTGGTCGGGCGCCGGCCCGGCCTGCGCACGCCCAAGCAGGAGGTGCGCCCGTGAGGCCCGCCCTCTTGCGCGCCATGTGGCGCCTGGACACCTTCTGGGCCATCGCGATCCTGCTCGGCATGGGCAACGCCCTCGTCATGGCCGTGCGCGCCTTCGGCGAGGGGCCCGCGCTCCTGCACCCCGGGCTCGGCCCCGCGTCGGAGTACTCCGGCCCCGCGGTCTTCGCGATGCTGGCCTTCCTGGTGCCGACCGGCCTCGGCATGCTCGCCAACGGCGCCCTGCTCGAGACCAGCTCGTGCCCCTTCACCTGGGCCCTGCCGGGCTTCCGCCGCGCGGTGCGCCGCGACGCCTTGGCCCTGTTCGCCCTGGGCTGCCTGCCGGCCCTGGTCGTGCTGGCCAACGTGGACAGCAGCAACCTGCCCGCCGCGCCGAGCGGCACCAGCCACCCGCTCTGGTCGCTCCTGGCCCTGCCCCCGATCGGCTTCGCCGCGGGCCTGCTAGTCTTCGACCCGCGCCGCGCCGGCAGCCTGCGCCTGCTCGCGGCCGCGACGATCCTGCTCACGATCCTGTTCATCGAGCACGTGCTGCTCTTCGGCCTGGCCGGCAGCCTGGTCGCCACGACCCTCGGCGCCGCGGTGCTCGCCGCCGGCCTCGCGCGGGTCACCTCGGCGGACCTGCAGAAGCTGCTGCTCCTCGGCGGCGACAGGGCCCTGCCCCAGGGCAACCGCCACCCCTTCGCGCCCCAGCCGTGGGAGCGCGCTGAGCGCCGCGGCCGGCTCGGCGACAGGCGCTGGCAGGGCGGCCTGGACGCCTTCCGCGCGGCGCCCCTGCGGGTGGTCGAGTTCGAGCGCTGGGGCTGGAGCCGCGGCACCTGGCCGCTAGGGCTGCTCGGCCCTGCCGGCCTGATCCTGCTGCTGGTCGCCGGGACCACCCTGCTGCTCGGCCAGCGCGTGCAGCTGGAAGCCGGCCAGACCCTGCAGCTGTTCCTCGCCCTGACCTGGAACCCGCGCCTGCTCGGCGAGCTCTCCGCCGGGGACCACGGCCTCTTGCAGATGGTCCTGCCCTCGGCGCTGTTCCTCACCTTGCTCACCATCGGCGGCCGCATGCAGCCGGCCCTGCGCCCCGGCAGCCTGTACCCCATGTCCCGCACGGCTCGCGCGCGGCTCTACTGGCGCGGCGGCCTGGCCAACTGGGCGCGCGCCTTCGGAGCCTCGACCCTGCTGCTCGCGGCCGCCGCGGGTGCCGTCGCCTTCGCCACGGGCACCGGCTTCGGCGGAAAGGGAACGAGCCTCGGCGACGGCCCGCCCTACTGGCTGGTCACCGCCCTCGGCTGCGCAGCCCTGCTGCCGCTGCTGCAGCTCGGCGCGAGCCTGCGCGAGCTCTTTCCGGGCGAGAAGCTCGAGCCCTGGAAGGCCCTCGCGACCATGATCGTCGTAGCCACTAGCTACATCGGACTCCTGTTCGCGATCACCCTCAACCTCGCCGAGTTGCACGCCTTCGAGCGCTGGTGCGCGGTGCTTGCCGCCCCCGTCCTAGTGGTCGCCGGCCAGCTCGCCTGGCGCGGCTACCTCCACAGGAAGCTGGCGACGATGGACCTGGTCTGAGCAGCCGGCCTCAACGCAGCTCGAAGCGCACGTCCTTGTGGAACAGCCGGCCGTGGACCGCGAGGCCCTCGGGGTCGAAGCGCCAGGCCGCCAGGTTCTCGCGTGCGGCGCGATCGAGCAGTCGACTGCCGCTGCTGCGGATCACCCAGGCACGCGCCACCCCTCCGTCGGCCGCCACCTCGACGCCGATGCGCGCGGTGCCCTCGACCCCACGGCGCTGGGCGAGCAGTGGGTAGACCAAGGCGGGGGCCGAGCGCACCACCGAGCTGTCGCCGGCGAGGGCGCCTAGATCGGCAGGCGCACCATCGACCTCGCCTTCGCTCGACGACGCCGTGGCGTCCGTGGCGGCGGTGCTGGCTGGCCCGGTCCAGTCCTTTGGAGCGGCCGCCGGCAGGTCGCGGCCCGTCGCGCCCGGTCGCTCAGCCAGGCTCGGCGCGGCAGGCGAAGCGGCCAGCTCATCGGGGTCCGCAGGCCGGAAGCTGCCACGCGGCGAGGCGACCGGGGAGAGCTCGGCATCGAAGCC
>JARGPD010000143.1:0-7667 GCA_029212845.1 Planctomycetota bacterium | reverse complement strand
GGGAGGTCGCGGACCGCCACGCTGCTCCTGGGCACCAGCGCGGGCGCCCGCTCGAGCGGGGCGGCCCCGAGCGCCCCTCGCGGCCGCGCGATCAGCTCGGCGAAGCTTGCGGGGTCGAGCGCCGTGACCTCGAGCGCAGCCGGCGGTGCCGCGCGCAGCAGCTGGGCCTCGCCGACCTCGGCGCGACCGAAGCGACCGAGCCCCTCCAGCGCGGCGACGTGCAGCCCAAGCGACAGGCACAGGCCCAGCACCAGGCCGAGCCTCGGCGAGGGCGCGCTCATCGCTCGCCTTCACCGGGCTTGCCGACCAGGAAGACGCGCTCCTGGCCCGCGGCGCGCAGCACATCGAAGACGCGCGTCACGTCGCCGTGGCGCGCTTCACGATCGGCATGAACCATCACGGCCAGGTCGTCGCTAGCGGCGGCGCGACGCTCGCGCAGGATGGCCTCGAGCGCAGGCGTGTCGATCGGCTCACCAGCCAACGAGAGCTGCCCCCCCGCTTCGACGCTGAGGACCAGCACAGCCGCCAGCTCGCGCGCCTCACCCGTGGCGAGACTCGGCAGGTCGACCGGCACGACATGGGAGCGCACCATCGTGACCATCGAGAACAAGAGCACGGCCAAGAGCAGGAAGACCACGTCGAGCAGGGGCAGGAGCTCGACCCGCGCCGGGCGATCGTAGGAGGAGCGTCTCACGACTCGGGCTCCGCCAGGAGCTCCTCGGCGGCGGCCTCGAGCTCGCCCAGCCGTGCGCCGAGGCGCGTGCGGAAGTAGCTGTAGGGGAACAGCACGCACAGGGCGATCACGAGGCCCGAGGCGGTCGTGATCAGCGCGGCCGAGATGCCGCCCGTGACCGCGAGCGGGTCGGGGCTGGCCTCGCCCGAGAGGGCCTCGAAGGCGCCGATCACGCCGAGCACCGTCCCGAGGATGCCCATCATGGGCGCTGCCGCGATGACCGTGTCGAAGAAGGCCATGCGGCGCTCGAGGCGGCGCAGCTCGGCGTCGAGCACGAGCCGCAGGCTGGCGCGCGGCTCGACGCCATGGCCCGGTCGCCAGCTCGCGGTCAGGACTTCACGCGCGGGGCGGCCCGACTCGCGCGCCCAGAAGAACGCGCGCTCGACGACCAAAGCGACGGCGACTAGTGAGAGGGCCAAGAGCGGCCACATCATCGGTCCGCCGCGCTCCAGCAGCACCATCACGACTGGGCCTCCAGCCAGCGGCGCAGCTCGGGGTCGTCCCCACCGAGCTCGAAGTAGCGCGCCAAGGCGGCCCGCGCGCGTGGGACGTCGCCCAAGCGATAGCGCGCCAGGAGTCCGAGCTGCAACCAAGCCTCGAGGAAGTCCGCCCTGGCGGCCACCGCGCGGTCGAGCGCATCGGCGGCGTCTGCGTAGCGCTCCAGCCGCTCGAGGCACAGGGCTTGGCCGTAGTGGGCATCGGCGACCAGACCCGGGGGCTTGCCCCGGTCATCGCTGGCAGCGGTGGCGGCGGCGAAGCTCGCGGCGGCGGCTTCGAAGTGGCCGCGGGCGAAGTCGACCAGGCCGAGCTCGTAGGCGGCGGCCGGGTCGGGAAGCAGCTGGGCCAGGACGGTGGCGGCGTCGGCCAGCTGGCCAGAGCGACGTAGGGCGCCGGCCTCGAACAGGCGCAACTCGGGGTCGCCGCGTAGGGCCGCGGGAACGGTGTCGAGCCGCGCGAGGGCCGCCTGGTCGCGGCCGCCGGCGCGCTCGGCCTCCAGCACGGCCAGCCAGGCGCGCACATCGGTCGGATCACCGGTCAGGTGGCGCGCGGCGAGTGCCGCGGTCAGCTCCGGTCCCTGGCCGAGCAGCTGGCCGAGCTCGACCATGGCCGCGCCGTGGGTCGGATCCTCGACCAGCGCCGCGCCGAGGGTCGCCAGGGCTTCGAGCTGTTCGCCGGCGGCCAAGGCCAGGCGAGCGAGCCTCACCAGGTCGTCGGCGTCCGGACCCGTCTCGAGCAGGGGCTCGGCCGCGAGCCAGGCCTGGGCGTGGTCGCCGGCCTCGCCGAGGGCCGCGGCCAGGGCCAGGCGCAGGGCCCGCTCGGCGGGCGCGTCGAGGGGTGCCGCATCGCCGGGACTTCCGCCCGCCGTCGGGCGGGCCCAGGCGTCGCTCCGGGGGCGCTCGAGGGCGTGGCGCAGCAGCTCGGCGGCGCGCTGGGGCTGCCCCGCACCGCGGGCCACCTCGGCCGCGAGCAGCGCGACCTCGGGCGCGCCGGGAAGCTGCAGCTCCAGGCGCGCGAGCTCGCTGCTGATGTCGCTGCCGGGCTCACCACTCGCCCCGACCCAAAGGCGCAGCCGCAGGAGCCGCGCGCTGCCCAGGGTCGGATAGCTGCTGAGCGCTTCATCCAAGGCCCGCATGGCTTCGCCCCTTCGATCGAGCTCGACGAGCCAACGCGCCCGCTCGAGCGCCGTCCATGCCGAGCTACCGCTCGCGCCTGTGGCGTCCAGTGCATCCTCCAAGCGCCCACCCAGGCCCAGGGCGTGGGCGTGCAGTCGGGCCAGCTCGGCCTCCCCCGGTGCCAGCTCGCGCGCCCGCGCCAGCAGCGCGATGGCCTGCTCTGGATCGCCGGCGAGCAAGGCCGACTCCCCCCCCGCCATCAAGGTCGCCGCGGGGTCGAACCCCAGGCCGGCGACCGACTCCAGCTGCACATCCACGCGGTGGGCATCCTCGGACGGCTGCCCCGCATCCGCGGGCACGGACTGCGTGAGCAACCAGGCGCAGACCGGAGCGAAGGAGGCCGTGTAGCCCGCGGCAGGCGAGGCGGTCTGGGACAAGAGGGAGAGCAGGAGGATCGAGGGCAGGCCCATGGACAGCTGGGGTGGGGGGACGCGGAAGGCTGGCCCGGGCAAGTTGCGTGCCTGCGCGGGGTGCTCGTCTCGTGGGCGCGAGAGACCCCTTCGAGGGCCCAGAGGTGGGAAGCGGCGGCTTCCATCCGGGCCGTGGCCAGCAGCCCCGCACCTAAACGGAGTCGCACGTCACGAAAGCGAAACGCCAGCCCGGCCTCCCCCGGCCTGTCGGTCCTTCTCGGGCGCAGTCCTGGCCGTTGGCCCGGACCTTGCCCAGCGGGCCGCCAACCACGACAAGCAGACCAATAGGTCAAATTAACCCACCACTCCCGCCTTGCCATGCGACCGCGAACCACCCTCCGCCCCCTCGCCCCGACCCTGCTGCTCACGGCCCTAGCGCCCCTCTCCCCAGCCCAGGAGGGCGCGACGCCCGAGGCCGGATCGACGCCGCTCGGCGAGGTGGTCGTGACCGCCACCCGCGGGCCCCATGAGCTGTTCGATCTGGTGCGCAGCATGAGCATCGCCGACTCCGAGGACCTGGCGGACCGCAACATGGCCGTGGGCCTCGACGCGCTCAACGAGACGATCGGAATCTTCGTCGAGAAGCGCAACGGGGCCTCGTCCGACCCGATCCTGCGCGGC
This sequence comes from Planctomycetota bacterium, assembly GCA_029212845.1. Classification (GTDB taxonomy): domain Bacteria; phylum Planctomycetota; class UBA1135; order UBA1135; genus JARGPD01. The sequence goes on along the minus strand of JARGPD010000143.1, from coordinate 4,230 downwards.
TTCTCCGGCGCCAACATCCTTGCGCTGATCGATGGAAACTCCCTGACCAGCCTGTGGGGCGAGGGCGGCTACGCCGGCGACGACATGTACGGCAAGGTCGACGCCGAGTCGATCGAGCGCATCGAGGTGGTGCGCGGCCCGAGCTCGGTGCTCTACGGCTCGAACGCCCTCGGCGGCGTGGTGCAGTTCTTCACCCGCGGCGCGCCGGACTACACCAGCGGCGGCTTCCAGGCTTCGGGTCGGCTGAAGGCGAGCCTATGGAGCGCGTCGAACGGCAGCTTGATGCGCGGTGACTTTGGCGGGGCCGACTCCAGCAAGCGCTTCCGCATCGGCTGGAGCCTGCGCAACCTCGGCGACGTGCGCGGCGGTGGTGACCTGGGCATCCTGTCGCCCTCGGGCATCGACGACTCGAATTTCGACTGGAGCTCCGAGGTGCGGCTCTCGGACTCGGACACCCTCGAGGTCACCGCGCAGCTGGTCAATCGCAACGGCCTGACCAAGTACTTTCGCCCGAACCAGACCAACGACAACGACCGCCGCGCGGTGGCGCTGAAGTGGCACACCGACGATGCGGGCGGCCTCGGCGACGAGCTCAGCTGGGGCGTGTACTTGCAGGACAAGGAGGACCACCGCTTCTGGCTCGACGAGGACAAGCAGGGCGTCGCCTCGTGGCAGACGATCGCCACCGACCTGCAGGGGCTCGTGTCCCCCGCGAGCGATCACCTGGTGACCTGGGGCTTGCACCTGAACCGCGACCTCGGGGAGAGCCCAGACGATGAACAGTTCACGATCACCACGCCATCGACGGGCGAGCAGAAGGCTTCGCCGGACAGCACCTGGGACAACCTGGGGCTGTACGCCCAGGACGAGTGGGACCTTGGAGACGGCTGGGCGCTGACCACGAGCGCGCGGCTCGACCACTTCCGCTACGAGGCCGACGACAACGTCTTCTACACCAACCCCGGCTCGACGGCGCCCGAGAACGTGGCCCAGACCGAGCCCGGCACCCACGAGGAGACGGCCCTGACCGGCGGGCTCGGACTCAGCCGCCGCCTCGACGAGGACTGGGTCGTGCATGGCTCCTGGTCGCGCGGCTACCACCTGTTCCCCCCCGGCTTCGGCCTGCGCCAGGTGGGCTACGGGGTGCTGGCCCCCACCGATGGCTTCCTCGACCCCACCACCGCCGATCAGTTCGAGCTGGGAACGCGCGTGCGTCGCGAGACCTGGAGCTTCACCGGCGCCGTCTACTACAGCTTCCTGCACGATGTGCAGCAGCCGGTGCCCGGCACCTACGAGGGCATGAGCGAGATCGACCTCGACGGCAGCGGGCTGGTCGACGCCGACGAGTCGATCTTCGTCACGACCGGCGCCGACGGCTACGTCACGGGCATCGAGCTGGACTCATCCTTGGACCTCTCGGTCTTCGACGCGGGGCTCGACGGCTGGACCTGGCACAACGGCTTCATGGCCAACTACGGGCGCGTCGAGCTCGACACCGGCGAGGAGTCCCTGCGCCACACGCATCCGCCACGCTACCTGACCCGCGTGCGCTGGGAGGACGTCACCGAGCGCGGCCCCTGGTTCGAGGTCGTCGGCGACGTGGTCGGACGCTACGACCAGGTCAGCGACGCGCGCTTGAATGGCGATGCGGGCTACCTGAAGGATCCCCAGGACCCCAGCTCTGGCCTGCTGGCGCCCTACGGCCTGCCCGCCTACGCCGTCCTGCACCTGCGCGGCGGCATGGCCGTCGGTCGCTCGGGCCGCCTGACCCTGGGCGTCGAGAACCTGTTCGACACCGAGTACCGCACGGCCCACAGCCGCATGGACGCGCCGGGCATGAACCTGATGCTGAGCTACGAGCTGAGCCTGTAGCGGCGGAGGATGGCGGCATGGGTCGCGCGCCGCTGGCGAGCGACCCATGCCGTCGTTCCACCCTGCTCGATCTCGCGCAGGTCCTTCAGCGCCAGGGCCGACGGGTACTCGAGCTCGCGCACCGCGGCGATGTGCTGCTGCTCGAGCAGCTTGCCCGTGGGATTGACCAGCGGGTCGAAGCCGGCGCCGTTGACCACCCTCCGGTCGGTGTCGGTCGCTTGGGGCCAGGCGACGGTCCACTCCTGGAAGTCCGCGAGGTCCTCGTCGGCGACTTCGGTGCAGGGGTCGCGCAAGAGGATGCGCGCCTCGGACCAGGGCAGCTGGGGCGGCGTTGGCTTTGGCGGCCTTGGCGGCTTCGGAGCCGGGCACCTCGAGGCGCTCTCCCACGGGAGCGTCGCCGGGGTGCCCCGCGACTTCCGCCGGGGCGGCAAGGCCTGGCTCCGCGCCGGAAGGCTCGTCCCCCGGGTCGCGGTCACGACCGAACAGGAGCCAGCCGGTGCCCACGAGGGCCAGCCGCGCGAGCCCAGCGGTGGGCGTGCGCTTTACTTGCAGATCGTGCTGCCGGTGGTGAAGTCGTAGGGGAGCAAGAGCGGGCCGCAGGCCAGGTCGTCGGCCACCGAGAGGGTCCCGGCCCGGTTGGTGGTCTCACCGCAGTAGCCGTCCCAGACGACCTCGTCGAGGACCCTGCTGGACGAGCTCGGTCTCGCCCTCGCTGCCGATGGTGCGGACCTTTGGGCGCCAGCTGAAGCTGCTGCGCGCGTCCTGGAAGTCCACGCCCTCCGAACCGGTCTCGCCCAAGAGGGTGGTCGGCGCGAGGCCGCAGCCCGTGCACGGGTCCGGCGCCTGGGCACCCCAGGCGAGGCCGACCGGGAGCATGGCGAGGGGCGCGAGTGCGAGCAAGAGCGAAGGCTTCCTTGGGGACCTCCGTGCTGCGACCGGAGTCGGGGAAGCGGGCGCTCCAGGCGGGCCTGCGAGTCACCGGGTCTCATCCCCCCCCGAATCGTCAAGGAGATCCAGATCGGTGCGCCTAGGCGCTACTCCTCGCCCGCCACCGGGGCGAGGTAGTCCAGGAAGACCTCGCGCACCTCGGCGGCGTGCTCGCGGATGCGCTCGGCGGTCCAGCCCGCGGGGTCGATCGGCTCGAGGTAGTCGATCGCGACGGTCCCTGAGCGGATCAGGAAGGAGCCCATCGGCATGACCTCAGGGATGCCGCGCATGACCAGCGGGACCATGGGCGCGCCGGTCTCGAGCGCCATGTGGAAGGCGCCCAGCTTGAACCGCTGCAGGCCGCCCTTGCGCGAGCGGGTGCCCTCCGGGGCGATGTAGACCGTGCTGCCCTCGGCGCGGATGCGCTCGGCGGCGGCGGACATCGACTCGAGCGCGGCGGCCTGGTTCGAGCGGTCGAGCGGCACGCAGCGCAGGGCCATGAGCGCGTGGCCGATGCCGGGGATCTTGTGGAACTCCTGCTTGTAGATCACGACCGTGTTGGGCGGCGAGTTGGCCGCCAGGAGGAACAGGTCGAGGATGCTGACGTGGTTGAAGAGCACCAGCCGCGGCCCCGGGCCGTCCTGGCGCTCGCGCCCCGTGACCTGCATCTTCACCCCGTGCCACCACAGGGGCAGGCGGCCCCACAGGTTGACCATCCACCAGCCCTTGCGGCGGAACCAGCGCGGGAAGACCACGGCGACGACGGCCACGAAGCCGGAACCGAACAGCGCCCAGACCGCGGTCAGGGGCAGCACCAGCGCGCCGCGCAGGGCGCTGCCGGGGTGCGCCTGCCAGGCGCGGTGGGGCCGCTCGCGCGGCGCAGGGATCGAGGCCTCGTCGCTCACCCCCGAACCCTAGCGGGCGAGGCCCCCGGAGCGATAGCGCGAAGGGAACATCCGGTGCCAGTTGCGCCCTGTGCTGGAACCCTTCGGGGCGATAGCCCTTCAATAGGGAGGGCCGAGTCGCGTACAACTGGCCTCGCTAGGATCCCGGCGCGTCGCCACAGGTCCTGCCCCCACCGTCGACCGCACCTCCAGCGCATGCTCGAATCCGCCAACAAGGCCCTCCGCACCCTCCTGCTGCTGGCCCTCGTCGCCCTCCTCGCCTGGTGGACGCTCTTCCTGCGCACGCGGCTGACCGGTCACGAGCAGGACCTCGAGACCAAGAACGAGGAGATCGCGGCCTTGGCGGACGAGCTCGCCGAACGCGACGAGGCGATCGAGGGTCTCGAGGGCGAGCTGACCGCCCGCGAAGAGCGCATCGTCGCCCTCGACGGCAAGGTCGCGGAGCAGGTCGAGGCCCTCGCCCTGCAGGAGGAGGCGATCGTCGAGCGCGAGCTCGACAACGCCGCCAAGGCGCAGCAGATCCACG
>JARGPD010000142.1 GCA_029212845.1 Planctomycetota bacterium | reverse complement strand
GTCGGTGCTAGGGGACGGTCGCGCGGCGCTGAGGCGAAGTTTCGTCCATCAGCGGTCCGCCAGGCAGGCTTCGACCAGCTGGCCGACCTTGGCCATGGCCAGCCCCACGCAGGTGTCCGCCGCGCCGTAGTAGACCAGCAGCTCGTCGTCGTCGCAGGCCGTGGCGCCCGGCTCGAGCCCGCGCACGACCGCCCCGCTCGGGAAGACCACGTTCGGCACCTGGCCGACCTGCTCGTACAGCTCGCGCGGCTCGAGCAGGTTGTCCCAGGTCCGCCCGATCACGCGCGACGGGTCAGCGCCGTCCAGCAGCACCGCGCCGGCTTGGTAGATGTTCGCGCTCGCGAAGTGCGTCGCCACGCCGTGGTACAAGCACAGCCAGCCGCGGGTCGTGCGGATCGGCGGCGGGCCGGGGCCGATCAGCTCGTCCCAGTAGCGCCAGCGCCCCTCGAAGAGCGGCGTGTCGTCCAGCTCCCAGGTCACGAGGTCGTCGGACCAGGCCAGGCGCACCGCGTCACCGGTCGCGACGCCCGCGCCGTCGACGACCAGGTTCGGACGCTCGAGCCGCAGCCAGCGACCGCCGACCTTCTCGGGGAACAGGACGCCGTTGCGCGAGGGCGTCTCGGAGAAGCCCAGGAACTCGAAGCGCTCGAGGTCGCGGCTGCGCGCCACGCCGAGCCGGCAGGCGTCGTCCATGTCCGCGGCGAAGATCACCACGACCGCTTCACCGCCGTCGTCCGCGCGCACCCGGGTCAAGCGCGCGTCGTAGACGTGGTGCAGGCTACGCGCCTCGCGCTCGAGCCCTTCGAGCTCGACCACCTTCGGCGCCACCTCGAAGCGGCGTCCGTCCAGGCTCGAGGCCATCACCAGCGACGTCGCCCGCGAGCGCGCCTGCACGCGCAGCATCAGGTGCACGCGCCCGCCGAGCTCGACGGCGCCGGGGTTGAAGACGCTGGAGGGATCGACGAGCCCGGTCGAGGCCGGCACGTCGGCGCGGGTCAGCACCGGGTTCTCGTGGGAGCGACGCAGCATGGCTACCAGACGTGTCCTTGCTCGTCGATGTGCAGGCGCTTCGCGGAGGTCAGGCCCGCGCTGCTGCCCTGCTGCTGCATCACCAGCACGGCCTCGAAGCCCGACGGGGTGGCGTGCAGCTCGAGCGGCCAGTCCCAGGCCTCGCCGCCGCGCAGGCCGAGCTGCCGCGGATCCTCGGCGAAGCGACCGAACTTGGCCCGGAAGGCGTGCTGGGCCTCGTAGATCGAGCGCAGGAACTCGCGGTGCTCCAGGTCGTCGGGGGCCTCGAAGGCGCGCCCGCCGCCCAGGTCCGAGGTCTCGGTCGCGAACATCACCAGCCCCCAGGTCTCGGGCTCGTGCATCGCGATCACACCCTGGGGCGACCAGACCCAGTTGTCCTCGGGCAGGTGCTTGCCGTCCGCGCCGACGCGCTTCTGGTAGCCGCCCGCTTCCGTCGCGTCGAGCTGCCACTGCACGCGGCTGAAGTTGACCCACCACACGTCGCCGTCGGCCGGCGGCACCGGTCGTCCCGCGATCGCGCGCAGGGCCGCGAAGGGGATCGCGATCTCCATCGTCCAGCCGCGGTCGACGTCGCTCGGATCGTTGAGCGTGCCGTCGAGGTGCACCGCCGAGCGCAGGCCCGGCGTGTCGTACTCGTGCAGCGCCGGACCGCCGTTGCGGTAGGGCCGCTCGAGCAGGAGGTCCCACTCGGTGCCGAGCGCGTTGATCTCGAGCTCGAAGTAGTCGAAGGTGTCACCGTCGGGGTCCAGGAAGACCTCGAAGTCGTTGTCGTGGAAGATGATCGAGTCGCGCTCGGTCAGGGTGCCCCACAGGTGCGGCTCCTGCATCTCGGCGGCGACGTAGAAGCACTCGTCGTCCCACAGCATGCGCGCGCGGGTGGCGTAGCGCGGCGCGGGGAAGTCGCCGCCCTGGATGTCGACGAAGAGCGCGGTCCGCGGCGCGGCCTGCCAGGCGGCCTCGTCGAGGCGCCCGTCGATCGTGAGCTCGTCGGCCGTGCGGTAGGCGACGTAGCTCTGGCGCTCGGGCACGTGGTCGACCACGAAGGCGCCGAGGCTCTCGGTCGACTCGGCCGACGCGACGTGGGGGCCGGCGGTGCTCGCGGCCGGGCTCGACCGGGCTCCGGAGGAGTGTCCACCGACGCTCCACTCCTCTTCGCCGCCCAGGACGACGACACAACTGGAGAGGGTCAGCAAGGCCAGGGACACGGCAGGCGCTTGGCGCCGCGCTAGGGCGCGGGACTTGGGAGTTGGCTTCATCCCCGCAGGGTAGCGCCTGGCCCACGCCTACCGAGCCCCCGCCCCGGAAGAGCGCAGCCAGCCGGTCCGATCCGATCCCGGTCCAGTTGCTAAGTTAGGCCCCTATGCAAGGCATCTCCGACCGCGACTACGCCCTCGTCCGCTACACGAACTTCCTCGGCGAGGTGTTGGCCCCCACGTGCACCCTCGCGAGCACACCCGTGGACATCGGCGTGTTCCAGACGGAAGAGCGCCAGGCCTACGACACGGCGACGAAGGCTCGCTACCAGAAGGTCGAGCTCGGCTGGCGCTGGGGACCGGCCTGGTCGACCGCCTGGTTCCGGCTGCGCGGCGAGCCGAGCGACGAGCAGCTCGCGCTGCTCCCGGAGGGCGCGGGCCGTCACGAGCTGGACGCCCCCTACCTGGCCCTGGCCTTCTCGAGCGGCACCGAGGCCCTGCTCTGGAGTGACGCCACCCCCTGCCGCGGCTTCGACGACAACCGCGACCTGTACCGCATCGAGTCCGTGCCCAAGGCGAAGGCCGCACCGCTCGAGTTCCTGATCGAGGCCGCCTGCAACATGCCGCTGGGCGTCAGCACCTTCTGGTGGGACGGGCCCGAGGTGCAGAAGCGCTGGCGCGAGGCCAACCCCGGCCGCCTCGAGCGCGCCGAGCTGGTCGTGCGCGACCCCGCCGCCGAGCGCGCGGTGGCCGACTACCGCGCGGCGGTCGAGACAGCCGCTGCCCTCGACGACAAGGACCCGCGCTGCCTCGCGCTCCTGCGCACGATCCGCCAGGTCACCGATGACTTCGAGCGTGCGCAGCTGCAGCGCGGACGCAGGCCGCACGTGGCCGAGCTGCTCGCGCCGCTGCGACTCGAGGCGGCCGACGCGAGCGCGCCCAAGGCCGCCGACACCACCTGCCATGCGGTCGGCCACGCGCACCTCGACACCGCCTGGCTGTGGCCGATGGCCGAGACGCGCCGCAAGGCCCAGCGCTCGTTCACGAACGCCCTCGACCTGCTCGATCGCCACGAGGGCTTCCGCTTCACCGCGACCCAGCCCCAGCAGTACGCCTGGATCGCCGAGGACTCGCCCGAGCTCTTCGAACGCATCCGCGCCGCCGCCGCCACTGGGCGCTGGGAGACCAGCGGCGCCATGTGGATCGAGCCCGACTGCAACGCGCCCTCGGGCGAGAGCCTCGTGCGCCAGCTCGTGCACGGACAGGCGTACCAGCGCGCGACCTTCGGGCCCGACGCCGCGCCCGCCTTCCTGTTCCTGCCCGACACCTTCGGCTTCCCCGCCTGCCTGCCGCAGCTCTTGCACAAGGCCGGCCTCGACTCGTTCTTGACCGACAAGCTGGCCTGGAGCGAGCGCAACAGCTTCCCCCACGTCACCTTCCACTGGCGTGGGCTCGACGGCACGGAGGTGCTGACGCACCTGACGCCCGGCACCAATTACAACGCGCCGATCACGCCCACGGACCTGCGCCGCGCCGAGGCGCGCCTGGTCGAGAAGGACGCCGGCCCGATCGGTCCCGAGCGCGCCTTCTTGCAGCGCTGGTTGCAGCCCTTCGGGTTCGGCGACGGCGGCGGCGGCCCGACCGAGGAGCAGCTCGGGCGCGCCGACCGCGCGGCGCGAACACCGGGCCTGCCGCGCGTCGAGCACTCGACCATCGGCGGCTTCTGCGACGCCCTGCATGGCGACGTGCGAACCGCGGCCGACGCCGGCCAGCGGCCGCCGGTCTGGGACGGGCCGCTGTACATCGAGAACCACCGCGGGACCTTCACCTCCCAGGCCTGGCTGAAGGAGGCCAACGCCCGCGTCGAGCGCGGCCTCGCCCGGGCCGAGGAGCTGCTCGCGACGCGGGTCCTGCACGAAGGTGCTAACGCCGCCCCGCCCGCACTTCGCGCGCGCTTCGACGCCGCCTGGAAGACGCTGCTCCTGCACCAGTTCCACGACATCCTACCGGGCTCCTCGATCCAGATCGTCTTCGACGAGGCGCGCGAGGCCTTCAAGCTGCTCGAGCGCGAGCTCGCGGCGCTGACCCTCGCCGCAGCGGGGGCCCACCGCCGCGATGACCTCTACCCGCTGGCGCGAACGACCGCCGAGCGCTTGCCCGAATTGCCCCACGAGGTCGACGCGATCGGCATGGTCGAGACCGAGCTCGACGGCAACGTCGCGACCCTGCGCAACGACCATGTCGTCGTCGAGGTGCACCCGACCGGCGACCTCTACCTGCGCCGGCGCCGGCTGCAGGACGACGACCTGCCGCTGGCCCCGTGGACGACCGAGGACGGCGAGCAGGTCCCCGGCGACTTCTGCGTGCACCACCACCTCGGCGCCTTCGCGGACCGGCCGCGCCAGTGGGACGCCTGGAACCTGGACTTCGACCACGTCGAGGCTCACGTGCCGGTCAGCGGAAAGCCCGACCGCGCGCCGCGCTCGATCACCAAGGACTCGCGCCGCACGACCCTCGAGCTCCCCCTGTCGGTCGGCAAGAGCCGCCTGCGCATGCGCGTCTCGCTCGCGCCCCGCCAGTGCGGCGCCGAGGTCGAGCTCGACACGACCTGGCGCGAGAGCCAGGTGCTCTTGCGCGCGCACTTCGCCACGCCGATCCGCGCCCAGCGCTGGACCGTCGGCACGCAGCTCGGCTTCGTCGAGTGGCCGACCCACGCCAACACCGCCATCGACGAGGCGCGCTTCGAGGTGCCCGGCCAGCGCTGGATGGACGTGTCCCAGCCGGGCCGCGGCGTGGCGATCCTCGACGAGTGCAAGCTGGGCCGCTCGTCCGGCATCGGACCCGACGTCACGCCCGGCACCGGCGCCTCGCCGCACCCGGGTGTGCAGCTCGGCCTGACCCTTCTGCGCTCGCCCAACTTCCCCGACCCGACCAGCGACCGCGGTCGCCACCACCTGCGCTACGCGATCGTGGTCCACGAGGGCGACTGGCGCGCTGCCCAGGTGCCCGCGCGCGCGGCGGCCTTCGCCGACGAGTCCCACGAGCTCGCCGGAGCGCGCTTGCCCATGGCGCTGGCCAGCGAGTTGCGCGCGGGCCCCTTCGACCTGACCTCGAGCCCCGTGGGGTCGATCGAGGTGATGGCCTGCAAGGTCGCCGAGGATGGCCAGGGTCTGGTCGTGCGGCTCGCCGAGCGCCACGGCGGCGAGGCCCGGGCCACGCTTGCCTGGCACGCCGCTGTGCCGAGCGTTCGCGAAGTCGACCTGCTCGAGCGTGAGCTCAGCGAAGCTCGTGCGGCGTGGCTCGAGCGCCGACCGGGAGCGACCACGCCCTTCGATCGGGTCGGACAGCTCGAGCACCAGGACGCGGTGACGACCATCGCGCTGGCCCCCTTCGAGGTGCGCACGCTCCGGTTCGACCTGCCCGAGCCGTCCGGTCCCCAAGGCTAGGTTTGCCGCCAAGCGGATGGCCATGCGGCATGCGGGGCGCTTGCGCTCCTGTCTCCGTCCCCCGTCCCAGCCAGACATCCATTTGACAAGTTTCGTGATCCTTGCCCCCCAGGGGAGGGCTCCGTCACCAGGCGGTAACATGCTGCGCTTCATTCCCTAGCATCTCGCCTGCCGGAGCTCCCCCCTGGCCGCCCAGCCCCCACAGCGTGGCATGCGGCACGGACCTTGCTAGTGCGGCGGAGTAACCCCGACACCCGTCGGCCCTCCCCCACGTCTCCAGACCTTGACCATGACCGCCAAGCACCTGCGCCTCGCCGCATTCACTGCCCTGACCAGCCTCACTGCCCTTGTCGCCTGCCAGACCACCGGGGAGGAGTGCTGCCCCGACTGCGGCCCGGCCACCCAGCTGGAGGTCGCCGCGCCGCTCGACCTCGACGGCAAGGCCTGGGACCGGGCCATGACGGTCGAGCTACCGCCCGTCGAGCCGATCGAAGCTCCCGGGCTCCACAACCTCTTCCACCTGTCCGAGAACATCGTCTCGGGCAGCGAGCCCCATGGCGACGAGGCCCTCGAGGCCCTGGCCGAGATGGGCATCAAGACCCTGGTCTCGGTCGACGGCTCGGCGCCCGACGCCGAGAAGGCGGCCGAGCTCGGCATGCGCTACGTGCATGTGCCGATCCAGTACAACGACATCAGCGACGACGAGATGCTGCGCTTGTCAAAGACCTTCCGCGAGCTCGAAGGCCCCTTCTACGTGCACTGCTTCCACGGCAAACACCGCGGACCGGCGGGCGCGATGGTCGGGCGGCTGGTGCTCGACGGCATCGGGCGCGAAGAAGCGATCGCCGAGATGCGCCAGTACTGCGGGACCTCGGAGAAGTACGAGGGCCTGTACCGCCTGGTCGCCGCGGGTGATGTGCCGAGCGCTGCCCAGACCTCGACCTACGACTACGACTTCCCCGAGGTCGAGCAGGTCGAGGGCGTCGTCGGTTCGATGGTGATCCTGTCGCGCGCCTTCGACAACAACGCGCTCCTGAAGGACACCGGCTGGAAGGTCGACCCCGCGCACCCCGACCTCGATCCGCGCAACGAAGCGGGACTTCTGGTTCAGGGCTTCGAGCTGGGTGAGAACCTGCCAGAGGTGCGCACCGCGGCCGACGACTACCGCAGCTGGTGGGACGAGGGCCTGGCAGAGAGTCGCCTCCTGCTGGAGGCGATCGAGGCCGTGGCCGCCGGTGAAGAGGGTGCCACCGCCCGGGCCGACCGCCACTTCACCGCGGTCAAGAACGCGTGCTCGGACTGCCACGGCGAGTACCGCAACCTGTAGAAGGACCAGGCCAACGAGAGCCCATCTCGAGCGGCGCCGGCACCCGGGGGGGAGCTGGCGCCGCGCTTCGTTGGGGCTGGTGGATTTTCAGGCGGCATGGCCCTAAGTCCAGCGGCGAGGAAACAACCCCGACTTCCCCTGTCACCAGCGTCACCACCGGCCGTCCTCACGGCACACATCCCCTCATGGGCGGGTGGGGGTTCGGGACGGTCTTGGGGCCGACAGGAGCCAACCGCCAGACCCGCGAACCGCTCCCCCGATTGCCCACCCACCCCACTTCCAGTACGTTCCCCTTCCCCCCAAGTGCGCCACGGAGCGCCCCGGACCAGCCAGCCGCCGCGCACCCCACGGGACGAGGCACAGCCTCACGCTCCCCCCATGACCCTCACCCCCCTCGACTGGGCCATCGTCGCCGGCCTCCTGGCCACGTTGACCTTCGCGGCCACACGCACCCAGCGCTACGCCACCAGCGTCGCCGGCTTCCTGGCCGCCGAGCGCTGCGCCGGCCGCTACTTGATCTCGGTCGCCTTCAACATGGCGCAGCTGGGCGTCATCACCCTGGTCTGGTACTTCCAGCAGAACTACGACGTCGGCTTCACCTCGATCTGGTGGGGCCTGATGGAGGGCCCCGCGATGATCCTCGTCGCCCTCTCGGGCTGGGTCATCTACCGCTTCCGGCGGACGCGCGCGATGACCCTCGCCCAGTTCTTCGAGCAGCGCTACTCGAAGTCCTTCCGGGTCTTCGCCGGCCTCATCGCCTTCATCTCGGGGATCATCAACTACGGCATCTTCCCGGGCGTCGCCGCGCGCTTCTTCATCGGGCTCTGCGGCCTACCCGCGACCTTCTCCCTCGCCGGCACGACCTTCAGCACCTTCTTCACGCTGATGGTGCTGCTGATGGCGATCGCGCTCTTCTTCGTCTTCCTCGGCGGGCAGATCGCGGTGATGGTCACCGACTTCCTGCAGGGCGTCTTCAGCAACGTCACCTTCTTGATCCTGATCGGCTTCCTGATGTTCACCATCCCGTGGGAGCACATGGCCGACGTCCTGATGGGCCGAGTCTGGGAGGGAGCCTTCGTCGCAAAGGACGTCGTCGGCGCCGTCAACCCGCTCGCCGGCCGCTCGATGATCGACCCCTTCGATCTCGGCAAGGAGGAGAACTTCAACGTCTTCTACTGGCTGATCAGCGTCGTCGTCCTGTTCTACGGGATGCGCGCCTGGCAGGGTGACCAGGGCTACAACGCCGCCGCCAAGAACGCCCACGAGGCGCGCATGGCGAACATCCTCAACGGCTGGCGCTTCCGCGTGCTGATGCTGATCACGATCGTGCTGCCGCTCGCGATCCGCACGCTGATGCACCACCCAGCCTACGCCGAGCCAGCCGCTGCGGTCCAGGCGACCCTCGACACCCTCGCCACCGACGCGCTCAAGTCCGAGACGCGCACTCCCCTAGCCACCGCCCAGCTCCTGCCCGTCGGCCTGCTCGGCCTCTTCGCGGCCGCCATGCTCGGCGCCTTCGTCAGCACCAACGACACCTACCTGCACTCCTGGGGCTCGATCTTCGTGCAAGACGTCGTGCTGCCCTTCCGCAAGAAGCCCCTCTCGACCCGCGCCCACCTGCGCCTGCTCAAGAGCGCGATCTTCGGCGTCGCGATCTTTGCGCTGCTCTTCAGCTACTACTACGAGCCCAGCCAGTACATCTCGATGTTCCTGGCCCTGACCGGCGCGGTGTTCGTCGGCGGCGCCGGCTCTGCGATCATCGGCGGCCTCTACTGGAAGCGAGGCTCGACCCCTGGGGCCTGGACCGCGATGACCGTCGGCCTGTGCTTCAGCACCTTCGGGATCGTGGTCAAGCAGCAGTTCGTTGGCGCCATGCTGCTCAAGGAGAAGCTGGCGGCCTACGGGATCGAGTCCTTCGGCACGCGCCCCGCCTGGCTCGACCCCGAGGTGCTGGCCCAAGCCCAGATCGCCGCCCTCGAGCTCGCCAAGGTCACGCCCCTCAGCGACACGCTGCTCTGGATCCACACCAACGACTTCATCACCGGTCAGATCCTGACCTTCGTGACGATCGTGCTGTCCATCGCCAGCTACGTCGGGGTCTCGCTGCTCGGGCCGCGTCACGAGCACGACCTCGACAAGCTGCTGCACCGCGGCGCCTATGAGGTCGAGGCCGACCGCGTCATCGACAAGGAGCAGCACGCTCCCTGGCTGCAGAAGCTGGGCTTCGACCCCGAGTTCACCGGCAGCGACAAGTGGATCACCCTGGTGACGGTGCTCTACCCCTTGGTCTGGACGGTGATCTTCCTCGTCGGCACGGCCTACGTCTGGAAGTTCGGAGCCGAGGCCGAGTCCTGGCTGGCCTGGTGGCACGGCTGGCTGTGGTTCGTGTTCGGGCTCGGCATCGTGATCATGACCTGGTTCACGATCGGCGGTGCGCGCGACCTGAGAGCCATGTTCCGGCACCTGCGTAGCCTCGAGGTCGACACGAGCGACGACGGCCTGGGCAAGTAGCTGGAAGATGGCCCGAAGCGCCTAGCCCTCGAACCAGCCGAGTAGCTCGAGCACGTCGTCCGGGGGGCCCGCCTCGAACTCGAACGGCTCTGCCGAGATCGGATGCTGGAACGCCAGCCCGGCCGCATGCAGCATCACCCGCCGTGCGCGCGGTGCGCCCCTCGGCAGCTCTGGCGCCCGTCGCCCCGCGTACAGATCGTCCCCCACGATCGGAAGTCCCGCCGCGCACAGGTGCACCCGCAGCTGGTGCCGCCGCCCCGTGGACGGCCGGCACACCACCAGGGCCACGTGCCCGTAGCGCTCGAGCACCTCGACCTCGGTCCGCGCCGACTGCTCACCGGACCCCGCCGCGCGCCACCCGCGCCGATCGTCCGCTCCATCCACGAGGTCCCAGTCCAGCACCGTCTCGTCCCAGGCCGGATCCCCGTGCACGACCGCGAGGTACGCCTTCTGAACCTCGCGCGCCCGAAATGCCGCCCGCAGCCCATCCATCGCCTCGGCCGACCGCGCGATCGCGACCAGCCCGCTAGTGCCCCGATCCAGCCGGTGCACGATGCCCGGCCGCTCGACGCCCATGGTCCTCGGCAGGCGCCCGAAGCGCTCCTCCGCGAGGTCCGCCAGGGTCGGCTCGGTCCGAGGCTGGCGGCGGCGACCACGCCCCAGCTGCCCCACCGGATCGCGCTCGTCGAGGCCCCCCCCCACACGTCCGCCCGCGCCACCGCGCCGACCACCTCCCCGGACCGTGTCCCTCGGCGCCCCCTTCGGGTGCATCAACAGTCCCGCCGGCTTGTCGACCACGGCAAGGTGCTCATCCTCGTAGACCACCACCAGCGCGGGCGCCTTGGTCCGCGGGGCGAGGCCACGCTCCTCCCGCGTACGCTGGGCCCGCGCGAACTGAACCTGCAGGAGCTGTCCCGCTCGCAGGCGCTGCCCCGTGCGAGTCACTAGCGCCCCGTCGACCCGCACGGCCCCTCGCTTGACCAGCCGTGCCACTCCGGAGCGCGTCTCCTCGAACAGAAGCTCTTGGAGCACCCGCTCGAGCCGCCCTCCGCCAAGCTGCTGCGGCACCCGCCCCTCGAAGTCCTGTCGCTGCTGGCCCATCGGCGCAGGGTAACCGCACGGACACGCGAAATGGCATGCTGAGCCCCTCGAAGGGCAACCTCGAGCCCGCTCCCATGGACAAGTCCCCCCTACGCACCTACCCCCGCTGGCTGCTCTTCGCGCTCGGCACGGAGCTCGTCCTACCCTGCCTGATGCTACTCGTGATGGTGCCCGAGCCCGTCACGCTCGCGGTTCCCCTCGCAGGCCCCTGGGCCGCACGCCTCTACGGACATTCCTGCGGCATCGACAGCTTCGCGCCCCTCGCCGCCTGGGGCCTCTTGGCCCTAGGCATCCTCTGCATCGCCCTCATCATCCGCGTCAAGAGCACCTTGGCGCTACTGCCCGCGGCTGCCCTCTGGTGGCCTGCCTGGCTCTTCGCTGCGTTCCTCTCGGTGATCAACACCCTCGAGTGATCGACTGGGACGAGGTGCTGCCCCCCACACTCCACCTCCCCCACCCCGACCCCGCGCTTGCACTCCCCCGTCCCGGCGCTACCCTGTCCCTCGCCGAAAGGCACCTCACGCGGGCGTAGCTCAGTTGGTAGAGCGTCAGCTTCCCAAGCTGAATGTCGAGGGTTCGAGTCCCTTCGCCCGCTCCACCTAACCTT
>JARGPD010000141.1:9045-11528 GCA_029212845.1 Planctomycetota bacterium | reverse complement strand
CGTTCTCCTTGTAGTACTTGGCCGGGTCGGTGACCGACTCGCCGACGTAGCACAGGGCCGCGAAGTGGATCACCGCGACGGGCTTGTGCTTGGCGAAGACCGCGTCGAGGCCGGCCGGGTCGCCGAGGTCGCAGACCTCGAGGGTCGCGCCGACGGTCTCGACGGCGGCGCGGTGGCCGTTGGCGAGGTTGTCGAGCACGACCACCTCGACCCCGCGGCGCTTCAAGAGCTCGACGGTGTGGCTGCCGATGTAGCCGGCGCCCCCACAGACGAGTACCGGGCCGACGGGATCTTGCAAGCTGGTGGAGTCAGTCATGCGAGGCAGGATAGCGGGCCACCCCGCATCGGTGCGATCGGAAGGCGGTGGAACCTCGGGGAAGCCGCGCGAGCGGCGGCGCTAGAGCTCCAACAGGAAGCGCGCCAGCTCGAGCTCCTGGGCCTCGGGTCCACGCGGCTGGTAGGGCCGGACGGTGCCGTCGGCGACCATGCCCATGGCCTCGTAGAAGCCGCGGGCTCGGGCGTTGGCAGCGAGCACCCAGAGGATCATCCGCTCGCGCCCGGCCTCGCGCTGCTCGGCGACGCAGCGCTCGAAGAGCGCGCGGCCGGCCCCGGTCCCAAAGTGGTCGGGGTGGGCGTAGATCGCGACCAGCTCGCCGGTCTCGGGGCCTTCCTCCCGGGACGGGCCATGGAACGCGAAGCCCACGATGGGCGCGTCCGGATGCTTGCCGAGCGTGGCGACCAGGGTCGTGCCGGGGAGCGCGCCCTCGCCCTGCTCGATCGCGCGCTTCCAGATGCCGGCGCGCTCGGCGGGGTCGAGGGCGGCGAGGTTGGCGGCCGAGACGATGTCGACATAGGCTCGGCACCAGGAGGCGACGTGGACGCGGCCGATCTCGCCGGCGTCCTCGGGCCGGCCGGGGCGGACTTGGAGCGCGCGGTTCATGGGGCGGTTGTTGGTGAGGCGCCGAGGGCCGAGAGGTCGGTCCAGAAGCTGGGCCAGGACTTGGAGACCACGCTGGGGTCGGTGAGTGTCACGCCGGGGACCAGGAGCCCGAGCAGGGCGAAGGCGAAGGCCATGCGGTGGTCCCCGCGCGGGTCGAGGGTCGCGCCGGAGAGCTCGCCCCGGGGTGGGCCGAGGACCAGGGCCTCGTCCTCGATGGCGACGGCGAGTCCGATCGCGCTGAGGGCGTCGGCCAGGCCGGCCAGGCGGTCGCTCTCCTTGCCGCGCAGCCCGGCCAGGCCTGACAGGCGGCTGGACTCGCCGCACTGGATCGCGGCGGCGGCGGCGACGGCGGCCAGGGGCGGGGCCAGGTCCGGGTGGTCGACGAGGTCCAGGTCGGCGCCGCTCTGGACCGGCCCGCTGGCCCGCAGGCCGGTGCCGTCGCGGCCCGTGTCGACCCCGAAGCGTGCCAGGGCCAGGGTGACCTCGGCATCGCCCTGCAGGCTGGCGGTCCAATCGCCGGGGACCTCGACCGAGCCGCCGGTGATCGCTGCGGCGGCCAGGCCGACGGCGGCGGCGGAGGCATCGGGCTCGAGCTCCAGCGGGCGCTCGGGAGGCCGCGCCGCGCCGCTCACCGACAGGCTGTCGTGGTCGCTGTCGTAGGGCTCGGTGCGCGCCACCCGCACCCCGAACTCGGCCAGCATCCGGCGGGTCAGCTCGACGTAGGGCCGCGAGGGCAGGGCACCTTTTAAGTGGATGTGGATCGAGTCGGGATAGGCCGCCGCGGCCAGCAGCAGGGCGGTCAGCTCCTGGCTGGACTCGGGGTCTTCGAGGAACAGGTCCGGGGGCGGGCCGATGCCGCGCACGAGCACGGGCCAGCCCCCGGGCGCGGCGTCGTGGACGGGCTCGAGCTGGGCGCCGGCCCGGGTGAGGGCGCGGAAGAGCGCCGGGCTGCGGCGCCGGGCGAGGCTGCCGTGCCCGCGCACGGTGGTCGCGCTGCGGCTGCAGAGGGCGACGAGGGCCGTGGTCAGTCGGGCCAGGGTTCCGGACTCGGCGACCTCGAGGGGGTGCTTGGGGGCCAGGCCGCCGGCGTGGCCCGGGCCGATGCCCTCGATCGAGAGGGCGCGCGGGCCGTGCCAGGTCAAGCTGCGGCCTAGGGCGGGGACCAGGGCCAGGGCCGCCGCGACGTCCGCGGGCGGAGCCTGGCGCGGGATGCCGAGCAGGTGGGTGCGCCCGGGGACGAGGCAGGCGAAGAGCAGCGCCCGCTGGGCCAGGGACTTGGATGGCGGGACCCTGAGCCAGCCCCCCAGGGGCGGTCCTGGAACGAGTCCGGCGGGCATGGGCACTGGGTCCTGCATGACGACATTGTAGGCCCGGGCAGGGGCTGACATAATCCCCGCCTGCCGGTGCCCCACCAGATGCCCCTGGGCCCGGCGGCCGCCCCCCGCCCCCCCCCCCCCCCCCCCCCCCCCCCCCCGGGGGGGGGGCGCCGGGGGGGGGGGCGGGGGTGTGTGGTGGGGGGGTGGTGTTGTGTTTTTGGTTTTTG
>JARGPD010000141.1:5845-9035 GCA_029212845.1 Planctomycetota bacterium | reverse complement strand
AACATGCAAGACCACGTCTACCTCGGTCGCCGCGAGCAGCTCGGCGACCTGACCCTGCGGACCGCCGGCAAGGTCCGTGACATCTACGAGCTCGATGCCGAGCGGCTGCTGTTCGTCACCTCGGACCGCGTGTCGGCTTTCGACGTCATCCTGCCCCAGGGTGTGCTCAACAAGGGCCGCGTGCTGACGCACATCGCGGCCTGGTGGTTCTCCCAGACCGAGGACCTGATCGCCAACCACCTGCTGTCGACCGACGTCGATGAGGTCCCCGGCCTGAACGACGAGGAACGCGCGGCCCTCGAAGGCCGCATCATGATCGTCAAGCGCTGCGAGCCGACCGCCGTCGAGTGGGTCGTGCGCGGCTACATCGTGGGCTCCGGTTGGAAGGAGTACCAGGCGAAGGGCACCATCTGCGGGATCCCCCTGCCGGAGGGGTTGGAGTTCTGCGAGCGCCTGGCCGCGCCGCTCTTCACGCCGACCACCAAGGACGACGAGCACGACCTGCCGATCTCGCCCGAGGAGGCCCAGCGCATCGTTGGCGGTGAGGTGTACGCCAAGGCCCACGGCGCGACCATGGCGCTCTTCGACCGTGGCACGGAGGTGCTCGGCAGCCACGGCATGCTGCTCGCCGACACCAAGTTCGAGTTCGGCCTCTGGAAGGGCGAGGTGATCCTCATCGACGAGGCCCTGACCCCGGACTCGTCGCGCTTCTGGCCGGCCGACCAGTACGCGACCGGACGCAACCAGCCGAGCCTCGACAAGCAGATCCTCCGGGACTGGCTCGAGACCCTCGACTGGAACAAGGAGGCCCCTGGCCCTGACATCGACCCCGCTATCAACGCCAAGCTCGCCCGGAGCTACGCCGAGATCTGCCAAACCCTGACCGGCTCCCTCCCCGCCGGCATCGTGACCGACCTGGAGGTCCAATCATGAGCAACCCCAAAGTCTCCATCCTCATGGGGTCCGACAGCGACGCCGATCGCTTGATGGCTTGCATGGACCAGCTCAAGGCCCTCGGGATTCCCTTCGAGGCCAAGGTGCGCTCGGCCCACCGCACCCCCGCCGAGACCGTCGAGTACCTCGACGACGCCGAAGCGCGCGGCGTGCAGGTCTTCCTGTGCGCCGCCGGAGGCGCCGCCCACCTAGCTGGCGTCGTGGCCTCGCACACGCTCAAGCCGGTGATCGGTATCCCCATGGACAACCCGCCCCTCGGCGGCCTGGACGCCCTGCTCGCGACCGTGCAGATGCCGGCCGGCATCCCGGTCCCGACCGTCGCGGTCGGCGGCGGCGGCCCCGCGAATGCGGCCCTGACCGCCGCGCGCATCCTGGCCCTGTCCGACGCCGACCTGGCAGCGCGCCTCGTTGCCTTCAAGGCGGACATGGCCCAGAAGGTCCTGGCCAAGGACGCCAAGCTCCAAGCACGCCTCGGCTGAGCGAGGTATCCTGAACCTAGGAGTGAGGCACGTGCGTGGGATCGCGCGTGCCTCACTCACATTCCCCCCCACCCGCCCGGGGCCCCTCTCGGCCCCCCACCCCCCTGCCCCCTCCTGCCCGGCGCGTCCGGAGCATCGCGAGCCATGACGGTCAACACCCTCCACTGGATCGACGGCGACACGCCCAACAGCGGCTTCTGTCGCATGGTCGAGCAGACCCTGCTGCCCACCGAGTTCGTCGAGCTCGACGTCAAGACCGTGCCCGCCATGGTCGATGCCATCTGGCGCCTGGCCGTGCGCGGCGCGCCCGCGATCGGGGTGGCCGCCGGCTACGGCATGCTGCTGGGGGTCCAGGGCCAAGAGGGCCGCGACCGCGAGGACCTGATGGGCTTCCTGCGCGAGACGGCCGCGACCCTGGCGAAGGCGCGCCCCACGGCGGTGAACCTCTTCTGGGCCCTCGACCGCATGGTCGCCCGGGCCCAGGCGGACTTCGACGCCGGCGCCGACTCGACGGCGCTCGTGGCGGGCCAGTTCGAGGAGGCCAAGGCGATCCACAGCGAGGACGCCGACCAGTGCCGCGAGATGGGCCGCCTCGGGGCGGACCTGATCCAGGACGGCTGGACGATCTTGACCCACTGCAACGCCGGCGCCCTCGCGACCGGTGGCATGGGCACGGCCCTGGCGCCGATGTACACGGCCCACGAGCAGGGCAAGAAGATCGCGGTGTACGCGGATGAGACGCGGCCGCTCTTGCAAGGTGCGCGCCTCACCACTTGGGAGCTGATGCAGGCGGGCATCGACGTGACGCTGATCACCGACAACATGGCCGCCCAGGTGATGAAGGAGGGCCGCATCGACGCGGTCATCGTCGGCTCCGACCGCATCGCTCGCAACGGCGACGTCTGCAACAAGATCGGCACCTACGGGGTGGCGGTCCTGGCCAAGCACCATGGCATCCCCTTCTACGTGGTCGCGCCGCGCTCGACCATCGACGTCGAGGTGGCGAGCGGCGACGAGATCCCGATCGAAGAGCGCCCGGACTACGAGATCACCGAGGGCTACGGCAAGCGCACGGCCCCCGAGGGCGCCAAGGTCTACGCACCGGCCTTCGACGTGACGCCCGCGGCACTGGTGACTGCGATCGTGACCGAGGCCGGCGTCGTGCACGCCCCCGACACCGAGAAGATCCTGGCGGTCATGGCCCGCTGAGCCAAGCCGCTTGGGTGGGCGGGCAATTCGCGTTCAGATCTGGACCTGGGAAGGCCGAAGGGTAGGGGGTCCCCATGTCCGCCCATCCTGGGCGAACGCCCCCCCCTGCCATGACGAAGAAGAACGACTCGCTGCCTACGCGGCGTACCAGCCCACCGCGTCCCGACCAGCTCTCCGAGGAGACGGTCGAGTTCCTGACCGCTTTGGACCTCTACAAGCGCAAGGAGATGCGCTCGTACCTGAAGTTCGAGGAGATCTTCCCGGTGCTCAAGGAGCTCGGCTACGGGTTCGAGGGCACCCAGGCGGCCCTAGACGAGGCCTTCGACGCGGCCCTCGACGCCCTGCGCGAAGAGAGTGGCCGGCTCTTCCCGAGCTGGAGCGAGGTCTTCGGGGTCGCCCTGGAGCTGGGCTGGCAGCGCGAATAATGGATCACGCGTTCCACTGAGAGGGAGCGTGGAGATGGGGGGGGGGCCCCCCGCCGCCGGGGGCGGGGGGATTTTGGCGGGGCCCCCCAAACGGTTTGGGGGGCCGGGGGGCGCCCCGGCCGC
>JARGPD010000141.1:0-5835 GCA_029212845.1 Planctomycetota bacterium | reverse complement strand
TGGGGGGCCGCCCTGGCGGGGGGGGGCCCGCGCCAATACTGGACCCGGGGACCCAGGGGGGGGGGGGGTGGCCCCGCCGCGCCCCCCGGGGCGGCGCGGCATCTCTTCTTTTGCCGCGGCCCCCACAATCGTGTAGCGTGCCCTTGGTCCAGCACGGCGCTCCGTCCCGCGTGCCTGGACCGACCACGACCTCTCCCAGCGAGATCACACACGACGGTTTCCCTCTTCCCACGGGTCCCCATGCAAAGACCACACGTACAGGCGCTGCGCGCCCGCAAGGCCTTCGGCCTCGTCGGGCTCCTCGGCCTCGCGGCCCTCACCGGCTGCCGCGACAACGACCTAGCAGCAACGCCCCACTCGACCGCGGTCACCCTGACCTACTCGCCGTCCCTTGGCGCCATCCCCCTGCCGAACGACCTCCTGTTCTCGGGCACGGTGGACGCGACCCTCAACTTCCCCGATCCGACCGACGCCGCCCAGCAGCCGCTCTTCGATGCGCTCAACAGCCTGGACGGCTTCTCCACCACCGCCCCGCTGAGCTTCGCCTTCGAGTCGGCCGTCGACAACGCGACCGTGGTGGCTGGCTCGACCGTGCGCCTCTTCGAGGTCGACACCGCGGTCAGCGGCACGACCGGCCTGAAGATCGGGACGCCGGTCGTGGACGTCATCGCCGAGCTGAGCACCCCGGCCGAGTACGTGGTGGCCCCGACCTCGACGCCGGGCTCCTTTGCCATCGTCCCGACCCAGCCGCTCGATCCCGCGACGGCCTACATGGTCGTCGTCACCAACGGCATCACCGACGACGACGGCGAGCCGGTGACGTTCAGCACCGAGTACGGCCTCGCGCGGGTGCCAGCCTCCGAGATCCAGTACCCGGACGACCACCCCTTCTTCGCACTGCAGGGACTGGTCAATGCGATGGAGGACGTGGCCTCGACCGATGCGGACGTCAGCCCCGCGATCGCGATCGACGACATCGTGGTCAGCTTCCAGTTCACGACCCAGGGCATCGGCAGCGTGCTGGGGGTCACCCAGCTGGTGGCCGATGGCGCCGAGGCGGCGGTGCTCGGCAGCATCGCGGCGGCCTTCCCTGGTCACCCCGCGGGTAGCGACGCCCCGATCAACCAGGTCCCGACGGCGACGGTCAACACGACGACGCTCGTGGTCCCGAGTCCTGGCGGCCTGGCCGATCTCTACACGGGCGAGCTGACCCTGCCCTACTACCTGACCGCGGCTGCCAACGCGACCCCGGGCACGGTCGTCACCGACGACCTGCCGCTGACGGAGTACTGGCACGCGCGCTACACCTTCCCCTTCGGTGTCGACACCGAGGCGAACATCAGCAGCTACAACCCCCTGCCGGTGCAGTCCGCGGCAGAGACGATCCCGATGCTGATCTCGATGCCTGATCCTGTCGCGACCGGCCTGGTCAAGCCCGCCGGCGGCTGGCCGGTGGTCCTCTACCAGCACGGCATCACCAGCGACCGCTCGTCGATGCTGGGCCTCGCTGACAAGCTGGCCGCTTCCGGCTATGCCTGCGTGGCCATCGACCTCCCGCTGCATGGCATCACCGAGGTCGGCAACGACCCCCTCGGTGGCCTGCTCTTCGCTGGCTATCAGGATGGAGCCGTGCGCGAGCGCACCTTCGGCCTGGACAACGTGACCCAGGTCGGCAGCGCGACGACGGCGGCGACGCCCGACGGCAACCCGGACACCTCGGGCGCGCACTTCATCAACCTGACCAGCCTGCGGACCCAGCGCGACAACCTGCGCCAGGCCGCGGCCGACCTGTTCGCCCTGCGCGCGGTCATCGCTGGTGGGCTCGATGTCGACGGCGGCGCCGACGTCGACCTCGACACGGCCAACGCCCACTTCCTGGGCATGTCCCTCGGCGCGATCGTCGGGACGCCCTACTCGGCCCTGGACGGCAGCCTGGTGTCCACGGTCCTGAACGTCCCCGGCGGCGGCATCCCGCGCATGCTCGAGGCCTCTCCCGCCTACGGCCCGATCGTCGTCGGTGGCCTCTTGGCCGCAGGCATCGCCCAGGGCACGCCCGAGTTCGACCAGTTCATGTGGGCGGCCCAGACGGTCATCGACACGGGCGACCCGATCAACTACTGCACGACCCTAGCCGCGAGCGGCACGCCCGTGCTGCTGCAGGAGGTCGTCGGCGACGGCACGGTCGACGACCTGTTCGGCCTGCCCGACCAGGTCATCCCCAACAGCGTCACCGGCGCGCCCCTCTCGGGCACCGAGCCGATGGCGACCATGCTGGGCTTGACCAACGTCCCGACCGGGGTCGTCGCCACGAGCCTCGGCGCGGTGCGCTTCTCCCAGGGTGGGCACTCGAGCCTCCTGACCGCGACTCCCGACATCGACGGTGACGGCACCGGCGAGGTCGACGGCAGCTTGACCGCGGCCAACGCGGAGATGCAGAACGAGATCGTCGACTGGCTCGACGACGCCGGCACCCAAGTCACCATCACCGACGACACCGTCATCCAGTAAGGGGACCCCATGAAACATCGAGTCAACCACCTCGGCGGGTCCCTCCTCGGATGCGCTGCACTCTTCGCCCTCGGTGCCTGCCAGGCACCCCAGCTGCAGAACTCCCCGTGGAGTCAGATCGGCGAGGGCACCAGCACCGTCGGCATGTCCTCAGGATGGGCCTTCTACTCTGCCGAGATGACCGCAGCGGGCACCAGTGGCGCGCTCCTAGGCGAGTACGGCAGCGACAACGTCGACCTACCCCCCGTGGTCGGTGGCGCCCTCAAGGCGTCCCACTTCGTCTCCGACAACATCGCCCTCGGCGGCATCGTCGAGTACCGCCGCTTCGACCCGGACCCGGCTAGCCCCCTCTCGGCGACGCTGCTTGCGGATGAGTTCGACACGGTCCACTGGATCCTGACGAGCCGCTACTTCTTCGAGCCCTTCGGGGCCGAGGACCGCTGGAAGCCCTTCCTCGGCATCGACTTCTCGTACATCGACGAGGTCGACTTCGGCGGCGTGACGGTGGACTACCCCGCGCCCTTCCCCAGCGAGGTGGTCAACATCAAGGCCGGTGCCTACACCACCTGGGCGCTCGTCGCGGGGGCCTCGTACCTGTGGAGCGACAACATGACCGTCGACTTCGGCGGCTTCTACGAGGTCACGGACAAGGCGGGTGAGGTCACCCTGACCTTCCCCAACCTCGGTGGAGCCACCGCAGACGTGGTGGTCGAGCCCGAGGGCCTGATCCTCTTCGCTGGCCTGACCTTCTACTTCTAGGAGTCGTCTGCCCCAAGGCGAGGGGGGGGGCGGGCGGCGGGGGGGGGGGGGGGCCCGCCGAGACTGTTGGTGTGGCGCCCGGGCCGCTCGCCTTGGGGAAGATCGTCGGTCTGCGACTCCGTGCCGTTGGTCTCACTCCGCCAGGCAGGCGGCCCAGCCGCGGTCGAGCTCGGCGCGGTCGAAGCCGCGGCCGATCAGGACCAGCTGGGAGCGCTCGGGGGCGGGGCCCTCGCCAGGGCCGAGCTCGAGCACCTCGTAGACGGCCTGGACGATGACCTCCTCACTGCGACCCGCGCAGCGCAGGATGCCCTTCATGCGCAGGATCTCGCCGCCCACGCGGTTGGCCAGGAACTGCAGCCACATCTTCACGCGGTGCAGGTCCAGGGGCTGCTCGGACTCGAGCACGACCGTACCGATGCCCTCGCTATGGGTGTGGGCGAGCGCGGAGGCGGTCTCCTCGCCGTGGGCATGCAGGGACCCAGTGTCCGCCCCCTCGCCGTGGGTCTGCGCGGCACCGCCGTACGGAGCCGCACGGCCTGACCGCGGCCCGGGTGCGAGGCGCTCGGTGGCGAGCAGCTCGGCGACGTCGACGTTGGCGCGCTCGCAGGAACGCACGGGGGCGACCGCGTTGATCGAGGCCACGGCGCGCAGGGCCTCCTCGAGCTCGGCAGCCTGCACGCGGTCGGTGTGGTTGCACAGGACCAGGTCCGCGTAGCCGACCTGCTCGGCCGCTTCAGGGAAGCGCCCGAGCTGCTCGGCGATGCGACCGGCGTGGACCAAGGTGACGATGCCGGCGGTCTCGAGCTGGTCCGCGAGGCCAGCGTCCACCTCGAGGGTCTGGGCGATCGGCCCCGGCGAGGCCAGCCCGGAGCCCTCGATCAGGATGTGGTCGAACTTGGCCCCCCCGAGCAAGCGCCCGCGCCTTCGCAGGAGCTCGCCGAGGGCCCGGGAGAGGTCACCGCGCACGGTGCAGCAGATGCAGCCGTTCGCGAGCTGCACGAGGTCCTCTTCCGCCGCGACGACGAGCCGGCCGTCGATCCCCACCTCGCCGAACTCGTTGACGAGCACGGCGAAGCGGGTCCCGGTCGGCTCCGTCAGGATGCGGTTGACGAGGGTCGTCTTCCCGCTCCCGAGGAAGCCCGCCAGGATCGTGACGGGCAGGCGCGCCAAGGGCCGCTCAGCTGCAGGCGGCCGCTTGACCGACGTACAGGGGATGGGCGGCGGTCAGCTCGAGGACCTCGCCCCGCACGCGCGCGGCCAAGGCCTCGTCGGTCGGTGCCTCGAGCACGTCGGCGATCCAGTTCGCGAGGGTGCGCATGTCCGCCTCGTCGAGGCCGCGGGTCGTGATCGCCGCGGTCCCGATGCGAATCCCCGAGGCGTGCATCGGCGGCTGCTTGTCGTAGGGGATCAGGTTCTTGTTGCAGGTCAGGCCGACGGCGTGCAAGAGGTCCTCGGCCTGGGCGCCGGTGAGGTCCTTCGTGGTGACATCGACCAGCATCAGGTGGTTGTCGGTGCCGCCGGAGACGAGCCGCAGGCCGCGCGCCATCAGGCCTTCACTGAGGACGCGGGCGTTGTCGACCACGTTCTTGGCGTAGACCTTGAAGTCGGGCTGGAGCGCCTCGCGGAAGGCGATCGCCTTGGCGGCGATGACGTGCATCAGCGGGCCGCCCTGGCCGCCGGGGAAGACGGCGGTGTTGATCTTCTTGAGCCACTCGACGTCGTTGCAGACGATCGCGCCGCCGCGCGGGCCGCGCAGGGTCTTGTGGGTCGTCATCGTGACCACGTCCGCGAAGGGCACCGGGTTCGGGTGCATGCCACCCGCAACGAGGCCGGCGATGTGGGCCATGTCGACGAGCAGCAGGGCGCCGACCTCCTTCGCGATGGCGCCGAAGGCTTCGAAGTCGATCAAGCGCGGGTACGCGGACGCGCCAGCAAGGATCAGCTTGGGGCGGATGTCCTGGGCCATCTTGCGCACGCGGTCCATGTCGATGCGCCCGGTGTCTTCCTCCACGCCGTAGCCGTGGAACTCGTAGAACTCGCCGGAGAAGTTCTTGGGGTGCCCGTGGGAGAGGTGACCGCCGTGGTCGAGGTCCATGGCGAGCACCTTGTCGCCGGCGTGCAGCATGGCCATCAGGGCCGCCACGTTGGCCTGGGTGCCGCTGTGGGGCTGCACGTTGGCGCGGTCCGCGCCGAAGACCTGCTTGAGGCGGTCGCGGGCGATGTCCTCGACCGTGTCCACATGCTCGCAGCCGCCGTAGTAGCGCCGGTTGGGGTAGCCCTCGGCGTACTTGTTCGTCAGGGCGGTGCCCATGGCGGCGATGACCTCGGCCGAGGCATTGTTCTCGGAGGCGATCAGCTCGAGCTGCTCCTCCTGGCGCTGGGATTCGGCGTCAACGGCCTGCCAGATGGCGTCGTCGGTGCGTTGGAATTGCATGGGGCTGGGGGGGGGCTCGGTACCAATGGAGAATGCCGGGGGGCGGGGCGGGGGGGCGGCCCCCCCCGCAGAAAAAAAAATCGAGGGCGCATACGCGGGGTATAAAAGACCCACCCCGCGCGGGTGGGGCGGGG
>JARGPD010000140.1 GCA_029212845.1 Planctomycetota bacterium | reverse complement strand
CGGCTTCTCGAAGGAAGACCGCGACACCAACATCCGCCGCATCGGCTACGTCGCCTCCATGCTGAGCCGCAACGGCGTCTGCGCGATCACCGCCGCCATCTCGCCCTACAGCGCCCTGCGCGACGAGATCCGCAGCAAGACCCAGACCTTCGTCGAGGTCTACGTCGAGGCGCCCCTCGCGGTCGTCGAAGAGCGCGACACCAAGGGCCTCTACAAGAAGGCCCGCGCCGGCGAGATCAAGCAGTTCACCGGCATCAGCGACCCCTACGAGGCCCCCGAGAACGCCGAGGTCGTGGTCCACACCGGCGACCAGTCGATCGAGGAGTCCGCGCAGGTCGTGCTCGACTTCCTCGCCGGCAAGGGCCTGATCGCCGCCACCAGCGCCGCGAAGTAGTCTCCCTGGATCGCGTCGCGGACCCCACGGGGGACGCGCTTCGAGCCAGATGCAAGCCGCCCCGCCCGACGTCACGTCAGGCGGGGCGGCTTCGTGTTGGCGGCGGTCGAAGCGGCCCGATCACGCGCTGCCCCTAGGCCTCGAGCGCCAGGTGCAGGCCCTTGCAGGCATGGTCAGCTAGTAGCGCGCCAGCAGCCTGGCAAGGGCTCCCGTCGGGCTAACCAGCAGCTCTGGGAGCTGCGTCCGGGTTTCGGACTCCGTCAAGGGATCGGCCCCCAAGGCCGTCCCCCCCCACGTCGGTGCCCTCGAGCGTGGCTACTGGGCCTAGGTGGTCCCGGAAAGCGGACCGCCCCGCGACGCTCTCTTCGAGCGGCGCGGGGCGGACCAGAGTCGGGCGGGCTCACTTGGCCCGGTGGCTCAGTCGAGCGGGACCTGCACGACGCCGTCGACGACGGCCGGCGGATCGGTGATGGCCGGCTTGGCGCCCATGGTGGGCGTCGTGTAGTCGGCCGCGGTCGGCAGCACGAGGCTGTCGGCGGCGCTCACGTCGAGGCTGGGCGCGCCGCCCGGGTCCTCGGAGAGGGTCTGCTCCATCTCGATGCCGCGCACCACGTACTCGGTCCCGGTCGGGCCCATCAGCGTGCCGTCGGCGATGCTGAAGACGGGGTACCAGCGGTCTTCTTGGGCGTCACCGTCCAGGTCGACACCCTCGCTCGGGATGCCCCACAGGTCGCCGGGGCCGCCGTAGTTCAGGTAGTAGGACTCACCGTCGTAGGTCGCGTCGTCGTTGCGGTCGTTGGCCTGCACGTGGTCGTACAGGAACTGCAGCGGAGCATCGAAGACGATCGGGACACCCTCGCCGTCCAGCACGGCGCCGTACTGGTTCCACTCGTTGTGGCCGGTCTCGTAGGTGTAGAACTCGTCCAGATCCCACATGTCCCAGGGGTTCACGAGGCCCGCGGTGTCGGTCACGAGCGGACCCGAGTGCATGCCCCACATGTTGGGGCCACTGGTCGGGACTTCGCCGGTGGCGAGGCCGACCTGCTGGGGGTTCGAGTCGTCGCCCTCGGCGTCGTAGTACAGGGTCATGTCGCCCTGGTCGAAGCGGAAGACGTGCGGCGCGCCGAGGTCCTCGGAGTTGGCCATGAAGATGTCACCGGACTCCACGTCCGAAGCGCTGAGGTTCGCTTCGAGGCAGTCGATGTAGCCGTAGAGCGGCAAGCGATCACCGACGAGGTCGTCGAACACCTCGCTCGCGGGGTTGATGAACTCCTCGGCGTAGAAGGTGATGTAGGTGCCACCCTCGAGGTACGTGACGCTGCCGCCGAGCTTGTTCGACCACATGTTGAGCCAGCCACCAAGGGCGACCATGTCGATCGAGACCTCGGAGGGGAGCGTGTCCCAGGCACCGGTCGACTCGTTCATCACCGCGGTGCGCCAGAAGAGCGCGTCGTGGTAGGTGACGAGGTACTGCTCGCCGTCGGTCCAGTCCCAGAAGTCGAACGAGGTCGTGCCGATCTCGGCCAGGTCCATCGTGTTCTTCGTGTGGCGGATCAGCTTGCCGGGGGCCTTCAGGACGGTGTAGCTCTCGGGCGTCACGTCGTCGTCCCAGACCTCCTCGGTGATCGTCTGGCCATCGGTCAGCGTGACGCCGTCCGGGACCCAGAAGCCGTAGTAGCCGATCCAGCCGTGCTCGCCGCCGGGCAGCTCGAAGCCGAAGCCCGAATTCAGGTCGACGGCCTGGCCAGCGTCAGCGCCGGTCGCGTGGTACAGGTTGTAGCGCCACACGTTGGTGTCGAAGTCCTCGCGGCTGAGGGTCGTGATCGGGCCGCTGTCGGCCTGGCGCTTGAAGTGCGTCTCGTTGAAGGCGACCTGCCAGGACTCGGTCACGATGCCGCTGTCGCCGCCGCCGCCAGGTTCGTTCCAGCGG
This sequence comes from Planctomycetota bacterium, assembly GCA_029212845.1. GTDB lineage: Bacteria > Planctomycetota > UBA1135 > UBA1135 > JARGPD01. Next base: position 9,210 of record JARGPD010000140.1, on the reverse strand, counting down.
TTCTGGCGGAAGATCTTCGCGACGCCGGTGGTCTGGTCGGCGGACATGGTCACGTTGACCTGAATCTTGTCGGCACTATCGCCGGGTGCAGGAGCGACGTCGATGTCTCCGTACTCGCTGTAGAAGCTGAAGCCGATGTCGCTGCCGGCCACGTCGTTGGTGGCCAGGCTGCCGAACATGAACGGCGTGTCGATGTTCTCGGGCAGGTCGGCCGCGCCGAAGGGGTTCTCGGGTGTCGCCTCTTCTGAGATCTGCATCTGCGCGTAGATCAGCGCGGTGCTACCGGGGTCGTCGTCCGAGCCTTCCGGGACCCAGAAGCTGACCGTCTGGGGTGCGTTGTTGGTGCCGCGCACACTGTCTACGGTGAACAGCTCGAAGACCTCACCTGCGGCGCCGGAGGACTGGCCCTTGTCGTCGCCGCCAGCGGAGCCCTTGTCGTCGGCCGGGACGACCTGAGCGACGTACGGGCCATAGTTGACCATGCGCCCATAGGCGGTGCTCGAGGTGTCGGAGAGGATCGAGTTGATCGTCTCGAGCGACTCCATCGAGGGGTCATAGACCCAGACGTCGGCCGAATCGGTGACGTAGTCCGAGTCCGGTGAGAAGACGCTGGCGCCGGGAGCAAGACCGCCCGGCGGGGTGACGACGGACTCGTCCTCAGCGGTGACGACCGAGACCTGGCCCGGACCCTCGAGCCCAACGATGGCACCTCCTGGCGGGGACACGCTGTTTCCACAGGCCGCGAAGGGGGCGGCGGCGAGGAGGACGAGGACTGGATTCGGGTGCTTCCTGGTCATGGTGCTGGTTGCCGGCGATGCCGGACTTCAGTAATTCCCAGTCGCCTGGGGCAGGGATGGGTGAGTGCACCAGGGAGCTTCGCTACTGGCGGCGACGAGCAAGCAAGGGGGGCCTACGAATCCCGGGGCGCACGGGGTGTCCATGACCAATCGGAGCTGGGGCTTGGCAGCCTTGAAGCCAATGCCGAGATGAGTTCGCGCTGCTGCGAGGTTGCGCGAGAGTTCGCCCGATGCCCCGTGCGGTCAGCGCCCGCTGGCGGCGGGCATCAGCACGAAGCGGTCGAGGTCCATGACGGCGAGCGGCGGCGCGGTGAGCGGCCTCAGCGAGATGGTCGAGCGGCCGGCGGGCAGGGCGAGCTCTCCGAGCTCGGTCCAGCGGAAGTCGAGGAACGAGTCCGTGGCCGGGACGCGGTAGGTGAGGTTCGACCCAGGGCTCGCGGGGGAATGGTCGAGCCCGAGGGAGACCTCGGTCCCGGCCGTGCCCGCGGGGCACGACGACAGGGCGCGCACGTCGAAGGTCGCTGCCTCGGAGAGCTCGACCTCAAAGGTCACGAAGTCGTCGGGGTTGGTCCAATAACCGATGCCGTGCCACCAGCCCTTGCGCTCGAACTGCACGCGCTCGCCATGGCAGGTCGCGCGGGCGCAGTCCAGGACCAGGCCGCCCATCGCGTCCTCGGTGATGAGCTCGCCCGGGTTGCCCGTTGGCTGGAGCACCTCGGCCACGTAGTCGGCGATCGACCGCGGCTCGCTCGTTCGGGCCTGCTCGAGCAGCGCGTCAAGGGTCGCACGCGGCACCAGCCAGGCGCGCTCGACGTCCGCCACGAGCTCGACGCCGGCGAGGGCGCCAGACTCGTCGAGCACCGGTCGGCCGGGCGCGGCCCAGATCCCCAGCCACTCGCTCAGGATGACCTCGGTCGAGGCCCGGCGGCGGCCGAGCTGGACCCCGGGCTCGAGCAGCGAGCCCTCGTCGAGCCAAGAAGCCTTCTCCCAGGGCGCGCTCAGCTTGCGCAGCTGGTCGCCGAAGGCCGGCGGGCGCGGCGTGCCGAGCGCGAGCGGCGTGCCGCCCTCGGCCTCCAGCACAACGAGCCCGTCGACGACCGAGCCCGCGCGCACCATCGTGATCGGTGTGCCGTCCTCGAGGGCGAGCTGCACGTCCCCCGTCGCGTCGACGAAGGGCAAGAGCGCCTCGTGGTCCAGCACCAAGAGGTCGCCCTCGACGAAGAAGCCCTGGAAGGTCCCGGCCGGGCTGCCGTCGGCGGCGGGCACGTTCGGCGGCTCGACCGCCTCGCCGTCCACCAGGGTGAAGACGCGCACCACCGAAGCGCTCGGGTCGCTGGCGACGTCGGTGGTGGGTCCAGGGGTCTCGAGCGAGGCGCACCCGAGGGCAGCCAGGGTCAAGCAGAGGGCGACAGGTCGAAGGGGCGCAGGCAGCTGCGCGGTGTTGTTGGTGTCCATGCCGGATCTTAGCAGCGGTGCACCTTTGGCCCGTAACCGGCAGGTATCGGGGCGATTGGTGCAGGCCGCTACTCGAGGACCACGAGCTCGAGGGTGAGGCGCTCGTTGCTGCGCAGGACCTCGATCGAGACCCGCTCGCCGGCTTGGCGGGTCAAGCGCCACCAGGCGTGGAAGTGGTCGACCGAGCGCAGGGACGCGCGCTGGCCGTCGGCACCGGTGAGCGCCGCGACCACGTCGCCCACGCGCAGGCCCGCGCGCGCGGCGGCCTGGCCGAAGCGCGCGTTGTCGCCCCAGGTGACCAGGTACTGCACGCGGAAGGCGAAGGGTAGCGTGCCGTCGCTGCGTGGCTCGATCAGGCCGAGGCGCTCGAGCTCGCCGCGACCGAGCTGCGGTCCGCCGAAGCCCGGCGCGGGCGTGAGGCCCCACTTGAACGGGCGCCAGGAGAATTCGAACGCGGTGCCGGTCTTCCAGCCTTCGTCGAGCCGCAGGGTGGTGGTCCGGAGCTCAGGCTCGCGAGCGGCTGGCTCGTTCCGGGGTCCAGCCTGGCCTCCAGCCTCGGTCGCTCCGGCTTGATCTTTCGATCGCGGCGCTTCGGCCTGATCCTCGGGCACCTCGCGCGCACGCTCGTAGCTCAGTCGGAGCTCGCCACCGCCGGAAGGGAACCCATCGAGCGCGAACATCACATCGCTCGCCGTCGCGATGGACTGGGCGCCGATCGAGACCAGTCGGTCGCCGACCGCGAGGCCCGCGCGCGCCGCGGCCGAGCCCTCGTCCACGAAGGTCACCAGCCGCTGCTCGTCGCGCCCGAGGTCGAAGCCGACCCGCGTCGGCGGCGGGTAGCGCCAGGTCTTGGCGAGGTCCCAGGTACCGGCCGCGAGCTCCTCCTCGTAGCGCGCCGGCTGCACCGAGTGGCAGTGGATGCACGCGCCCTTGTCGCGCTTCTGGTAAGCGGGGATCTGCTCCATGTAGAGCGGCGTCGGCGGTGTGGCGTCCGGGTCGACCGGGTCGATCCTGCCGGGCTCTTCGGAGCCGTAGCGCGTGTGCGCCGCCAGGCTCGCGCGCATGCCGGCCTCGAGCGAGGCGGGCGACAGCCAGTGCTCGGCCCCGCGCACGTCGCGCCCGCCGTAGCGGTGGTAGACCGTGCCGTCGGCGTTCATCCAGAGCACCGCGAAGGTCAGGTCGGTGTCGAAGACGTAGCGCTCGAGGTCGACGCCACGCATGTCGATCACGCGCGCGAGCACGAACTCGTCGTAGAGCGGCCGGAGAGCCAGTGGAGGACGAACAACCTGCTCGTCGAAGGACCCGCAGTCCCTTCAGGCCTCTCAGCGGAAGACGATCATCAGCGGCCGGTCGCGCTCGGCCGCGATCGACGTCGCGAGGTCCAGGTCGTCGAGCCAGGTGACCCCTGTCGCAGCGGCGGCGTCGTCGCGATCCTCGCCCAGTGCGAAGAGCGGGAGCAGGCCGAACAGGAGCAGGCCGAAGAGGCGCAACATGGGTGACAACATGGCGCCCATCCTAGCGCAGTGCGCGGCGAGCAGCGGCGCTCTTCGAGCGGCACTCGCTGGAGCGGCACCAAGTCGGGGAGCGCGCGACGTCACGCCTGCTTCGCGAGCTGCCGGAGACCTGCGTCCATGGCCTGCACGAGGGCGTCGACCTCGGCCTCGCCCATCGGGGTCGACATCGTCGCAGCGCAGGTGTTGATCATCAGGAAGCCCGCGGCGAACAGGTGGTCGAGCATGTGCTTGAGCTGCTGGTTCTCGGCCGGGGTCGCGTAGGCCTCGCGGTAGTTGCGCGGCGGGCGCTCCTTGAAGTGCACCCGGAACATCGAGCCGCCGCCGGTGACACAAGCGCGCACGCCGGTCTGGGCGATCGACGCGCGGATCCCGGTCATGGCGCGCTCGGCGAGGCGGTTGAGGTGGCCGACGGCGGCCTCGTCGAACAGCCGCATGGCCGTCAGGCCGGCGGTCATCGTGACGGGGTTCGCGCTGAAGGTGCCGGAGTGGGGGAACAGGACCTTCTCGGCCAGCGGGTTCATGACGTCCATGACGTCGCCGCGCCCGGCGATCGCGCCGACCGGGAAGCCGCCGCCGATGCCCTTGCCCATGGCGGTCAGGTCGGGCGCCGAGTCGTACCACAGCTGGGCTCCGCCGTAGGTCGAGCGGAAGGTCACGACCTCGTCCAAGACGAGCAGCGCGCCACTCTTCTGGGTCCACGCGCGCAGGGCCTCGTAGAAGCTGCCCTCGGCCGGCTGCAGGCCGACGCGGTGGGGCATCGGGTCCAGCAGCACGCAGGCCAGTTCGTCCTTGTGCTTGTCCAGGATCGCGATCGCGCGCTCGGCGTCGTTGAACGGGATCACGACCACGTCCTCGAGGGCCTTGGCCGGGGTGCCAAAGGCGACGGGTACGCTGTTGGGCCCGTCCTCGCTGCCCCACTGGTCGGGCTTGGCGGTCTGGCTGACCTCGGCGTAGTCGTAGACGCCGTGGTAGGCGCCCTCGACCTTGGCGATCTTCGGGCGGCCGGTGAAGGCGCGCGCGCACTTGACCGCGGCCATGACCGCCTCGGTGCCGGAGTTCACGAAGCGCACCTTCTCGAAGCTCGGGTTTCGCGCGCAGAGCAGCTCGGCGTAGTCGACCTCGACCTCGGTGGCGAGGGTGAAGGCGGTGCCCTTCGAGAGCTGCTCGGTGACCGCCGCGGTGATCGCCGGGTGGGCGTGTCCGTGGAGCAGGGCGGCCATGTTGTTGGCGAAGTCGATGCGCTCGACGCCTTCGATGTCGACCACCCGGCAGCCCGAGGCGTGGGCTGCGTAGAGCGGGTGCGGGCTGCGCAGGACCGTGTTGCGGCTGACTCCGCCGGGCAGGGTCCGCTGCGCGCGCTCGTACAGCTGGGCGCTGCGCGAGGGGAGGCCGTCGGCCGCGCTCACTTGGTGGCCCCTTCGGCGATCGGGAGCAGGTCGGCGCCGGTGCGCTCGGCGACGTACTCGTAGCTGACGCCCGGGGCTAGCTCGACCAGCTGGAAGCCGTGGGGGGTGACCTCGACCACGGCCAGGTCGGTGTAGATGCGGTTGACGACACCGACGCCGGTCAGGGGGTAGCTGCAGGCCTCGACCAGCTTGGGATCGCCGTGCTTGGTGACGTGCTGGGTGAGGACGAAGATCGACTTGACGCCGGCGACCAGGTCCATCGCGCCGCCGACGGCGGGGATCGCGCCGGGCTCGCCCGTCGACCAGTTGGCCAGGTCGCCGCTCTGGGCGACCTGCAGCGCGCCGAGCACGCACAGGTCGATGTGCCCGCCGCGGATCATGGCGAAGCTGTCGGGGTGCTGGAAGAACGACGCGCCGGGCACGACGGTCACCTGGCGCTTGCCGGCGTTGATCAGCTCGGGGTCGCCCATCCCCTCGGCCGGCGACGGGCCCATGCCGAGCAGCCCGTTCTCCGTGTGGTAGATCAGCTCGCGGCCCTTTGGCACGAAGCGCGCGATCAGCTCGGGCATGCCGATGCCGAGGTTGACGTAGGAGCCGTCGGGGATGTCGAGGGCGGCGCGCTGGGCCATCTCTTCGCGCGACCAGCCGACCCGCGTGGATTCTGGAGGGGCACTCATGACGGGTAGCTGACGCCGGCGGCGACCAGGGCGGACTCGTGGGCGGGGTTGGCGACGGTGACGACGCGGTCGACGAAGATGCCGGGGGTCACGACCACCTCGGGGTCGAGCTCGCCGGCGTCGACGAAGTGCTTGGTCTGCACGATCGTCGTGCGCGCGGCCATGGCCATCGCCGGGGCGAAGTTGCGCGCGGTCTTGTTGAAGGTCAGGTTGCCGTAGCGGTCGGCACGCTCGCTCTTGATCAGGGCGAAGTCGGCGGTCAGTCCGCGCTCGAGCACGTACTCGCGACCGTCGAAGCTGCGGCTCTCCTTGCCCTCGGCCAGCGGCGTGCCGACCGAGGTCGCGGTGTAGAAGCCGGGGATGCCGGCGCCGCCTGCGCGGATGCGCTCGGCGAGGGTGCCCTGGGGCACGAGCTCGAGCTCGATCTTGCCGGCCTTGTAGAGCTCGGGGAAGACGGTCGAGTTCATCGAGCGCGGGTAGCTGCAGATCATCTTGGCGACCCGCCCGGCCTTGATCAGGGCGGCCAGGCCGACCTCGCCGCTGCCGGTGTTGTTGTTGACCACGGTCAGCCCCGTGGCGCCCTGGTCGATCAGGGCGTGGATCAGCTCGATCGGGCTGCCGGCCTCGCCGAAGCCTCCGATCATGACGGTCGCGGGGGGGGGGGGGGGGGCGCCCCGCCCCCCCCCCCCCCCCCCCGCGGGGGGGTTCAGGGGAGGTGGCGGGGGCACCGGGGCCTCGGCCACGCTACCTAGCGCTTTGTCGATCATGGCAGGAGCCTAGGACACGGGCGCTTCGGCGCCCTTGACGTCGACCACGCGCTCGTAGTCGAACAGGCCGACCTCGTCGAACAGGACCCGATCGGCGTAGTCGTCGAACCAGATCGCGTCGGGGTTGCGGCCAACGATGCAGACCTTACCGCGGTCGCCAGCGGCGGCGGGGTTGCGCAGGTTCTTGAAGATCACCACGCCGTTCTCGGAGCCCGCCAAGCCCGGGATCGGCTCGCTCGTCACCGCCGCCACCTCGGTCTTGCCCTTGTAGTGGGTGATCGAGAGGCGCGCGTGGTTCTCGACACCCGAGAGGCCCTTCTGGGACTCGTTCAGGATCTGCCAGGCGGTCTCGATCGGGATGTTGAAGGCCTCGTAGGCGACGATGTCGCGGCCGCAGAAGAAGTAGTGGTTGTTGGCGCCGACGCGCTTGATGGCGCGCTGCAGGATGCGCAGGGCGGCCGGGTCGTCGTTGATGCCCTTGATGATCGGGGCCTGGTTCTCGACCGAGATCCAGCCGCGCTGGGTGACACCCTTCATCGCGTCCCAGGTCGCGGGGACCCACTGGAGCGCGCCGCCCTCCCCTTGGATGTAGCTGCCGTCGGCGTCCTTGGCGAGCAGCTCGTCGGGGTGGTTGAAGTGCACCATCAGGCGCAGGCCGACGTCGGGCCACAGCTCGTGGAACTTGTCGAGCATCGCGAGGAAGGCGTCGTCGAAGCGCTGGGGGAAGAAGGCCATCTCCTTGGTGCCGATGCGGATCGACTCGATGCCGGCCTCCGCCAGGGCGCCGAGCCACGCGGCGAGCTTCTTGTTGGTGAGCACCATCGGGTCGCCGCCCGACAAGAGGATCTCGCGCAGCTTCTCGCGGCCAGTCTCTGGGTGCAGGCCGCCGTTCGCGGCGACGGCGTCGTTGTGCGCGTGCACGTAGCCGATCACGTCGGGGATCTGGGCCATGCCCTTCTTGGCGACCGTGCCGTCGTGGCGCTCGACCTCCTTGCGGCTGATCAGCTCCTCGCGGTAGCAGAAGCGGCAGTGGGCCGAGCAGGTCGAGACGACGTACATCAGGCCCATCTCGTACTTGTGCAGGAGCCCTTCGACCGGGCTGTAGTCCATCTGGTGCCCGGGGTCCTCGCTGCCCGTGAGGCTCTCGGTCTCGTCCGGGCTGGCCTTGACGAGGCGCTGGATCGACGCGCTCTGCTTGGCCAGCTCGAAGTAGTGGCGCGTCATCTTGACGGGCATGCGCGCCTCGACGTCGCGGTCGGTGCCCGACAGGGCGCGCAGGGCGTCGAGCTCGGCCTCGGTGTAGAAGCCCTTGATGTCGTCGTCCACGCGGTCGGCGAAGAAGGGCTTGAGCCCGTTGACGCTGTCCCGCTGGTAGCGCGGGTCTTCGACGGTTGCGAGGAAGGCCTCTTCGCGGGCGGAGGGGGAGTAGGGGGTCGGGCTCATCACGGGTCGGGGAGGCAGGGGGTCGAGGGCTCTGGTGTGGACGTCTGGGATCGACACGACGGGGCAGGAGCTTGCGCCCGTAATCGATTCGACATTCCGGCGTCCCGACTGTACCGTCCTGTACAGGGATGGTCCCAAGAATGTCTATTTCCGAGCTCATCGCGGCCGTCGGCCAGCGCCTGACGCCAGCCGAGCGGCGCATCGCCGCGGCGGTCCTGGAGGATCCCACTCGGCTGGCCTTCGGCACGGTCTCGGACCTGGCCGCCAGGGTCGGGACCAGCCACCCCACGGTCGTGCGCTTCGCCGCCAAGCTGGGCTTTGGGGGCTATGCCGAGCTCCAGGAGCGCGCCCGGCGGGACCTGGCCGCCCAGCTGAACCGGCCTAGCTCGCGCATCCGGGCCCAGGACGAGCCGGGGCAGGCCGAGGGGCACTTGGAGCCGGTCCGGACCGCCATGCTCGGAGCCCTCGAGCGCGTCTTCGCGGCCGTCTCGGGCCAGCAGCTGGCAGCCCTGGCCGCGCCCCTCGTGCGCGCCCGCCGGATCTGGATCCTGACCGGCGAGACCTCGCGGTCCGGCGCGATGGCCCTCGCTAGCGGCCTGAACATGGTGCGCCCGGGGGTGCACCTCGTGGACGAGCACGACTGCGGCCGCGACCTCTCCGGCGCCGAGCCGGGCGACGCCGCCGTGGTCTTCGACTTCGCCCGCTACCGGCGCCACTCGGTCGAGGCCGCGCGCGTCCTGGCCGCCGGCGGCATCGACCTGGTCGCCGTCACCGACGGCCCCCTCTCGCCCCTCGTCGAGCTGACCAGCACCTGGTGCCAGCTCGAGGTGCCCGGCGTCGGCCCCTTCGACAGCTCGGTGCCGTCGGTCGCCCTGGCCGAGCTGCTGGTGGCCCAGGTCGCCCGCGAGCTACGCGACGAGGCCAGCGCTCGCATCGACCGCATCGAGGAGCTCTGGCGCTCCACGGGGACCTTCCTCGAGGAGTGAGCGTTGCGGCCCGGAGGAAGGGGGGCGAGGGTGAAGCTGAAGTGGCCGCCGAGGTTCAGCGGCAGGTTGAAGGCGCGGAGCGGTAGGCCGAGCGTCGTGTCGGTGACCGAGCCGAGCACCAGGTACAGTTCGCCCGCGTGTAGACCGACGGTAACTGACAGGACA
>JARGPD010000139.1 GCA_029212845.1 Planctomycetota bacterium | reverse complement strand
AGAGCCCCGTTGGCGCCTGAGACGCTTGCCAGCGCGGCAAGAGAGCGCAGAGCCCCGTTGGCGCCTGAGACGCTTGCCAGCGCGGCAAGAGAGCGCAGAGCCCGTCGGCGCCTGAGACACCCACCACACCTGCCCAGGAAGGGGGAGAAAAGCCGGGAAGGCAAAAGGGCGCACAACGGCCCTCTTCCTATTAGGATTTGGAGCATGACCCCCCAGCTGGATCCACGACTCGAGACCTACGTCCGCAAGGTGCGCAGCACCATCGCGGAGGACCCCGCCTGTCACCGCTGGCCCGAGGAGATCATCGGTCGGCCGACGGTGGATCGCATCCAAGAGCTGGCGCGGGAGCTGGTGGCCGAGCCCCTCGACCTGGCTCCCGAGCAGCGCGCCCTGCCCGAAGAAGGCTACGGTCGGCACCTGCTCTACGCGGACGACGAGTACGGCTTCGTCGTGCTCGCCATGTGCTGGCCGGCCGGCATCCAGGGCTCGACCCATGACCACGGGACCTGGGGCGTGGTCGCGGTGGCCGAGGGCAACGTGGTCATCGAGAACTACGAGCGCAGGGACGACGGCAGCGACCCCTCGGTCTGCGAGCTGCGGGCCCATGACGTCCTGGCCGGACACCCGGGCGACGTCGGCTACGTGCTGCCGCCCGAGATCGACTTCCACAAGGTCGGCAACGCCTGCGACGAGAACCCCGCGATCACGATCCACACCTACGGCTACGACATCCGCGAGTGCAACTACCTGTGCCCCGAGACGGGCGTGCTCAAGCAGGTCAAGCTGGGCAACGACTGACCTAGGGACCGCGGGGGCGAAGGTGTCCCTTCGGTGAATGGCGAGGCTGGGCCCGGGGCCAGCGGGAACTCCGGCTAGACTGCGCGCTCCATGGATTGGATCCTGATCACCTCGCTCGAGGTCTTTCTGCTGACGCTGGTCGGCGGAGTTCTGCCCGTGCTGCTCAGGCGCGGCGCGCGACTGCAGCACCTCTTGGCCTCGGTCGCAGCCGGCGTCTTCCTCGGCGCGGTCTTCCTGCACCTGCTGCCCGAGGTCGGCGAGCTCGCTGCGGCCCACGGGGCCGAGGACGGCCACGAGCACGGCGGCGTGATCTGGATCGCCATGCTCGCCGGCGTGGTGGCCCTGTTCCTGGTCGAGCAGCTGCTGCTGCGGCGCTTCACCGACGAGCCGCTGGCTCTCGATGGTCACGACCACGACCACCCGATGCCCGAGGACCTCTGCCACGAGGACCACCTCGACGGCGACGCGCGCCACCGCATGGTCGGCCTGGCCACGATGGTCGGCCTCTCCCTGCACGCCTTCACCGACGGGCTCGGCCTCTCCGCCGGCCACGAGGCCGAGGGTCTGCGCGAGGCCCTGACCGCGGCCGTGCTGTCCCACAAGGCCATCGGCGGCTTCTCCCTGGGCGCGGCCCTGATGCTGGCGCGCCTCGAGCGCCGCCGCGTGCTGCTGCTCCTGGTGGTCTTCGCCGCGGTGACGCCGCTGGGCGCGATCCTGCGCGTGGCAGCCTTCCCCGACCTCGCGCCCGAGTGGCTCGAGCCGATGACCGCCTTCGCCGCCGGCACCTTCCTCTACGTCGCGCTCTGCGACCTGTTGCCCGAGGTCTTCCACGAGCGCCGCGACGGCCTGGCCAAGCTGCTGCTCCTGCTGATCGGCCTGGGCGCTAGCCACTTTTTGCACTCGCTCTGATGGAGACCCTCCAAGCGATCCTGCACGAGCTCGTGGCGCTCTTCGCGGACACGGCGCCTTGGCTGCTGGTCGGCTTCGTGCTGGCCGGCGTCATGAAGGTGTTCGTGCCCGAGAAGTGGATCCAGTCCCACCTCGGCGGCACCGGGGCCTGGCCGGTGCTGCGGGCTTCGCTGTACGGCGTGCCGATCCCCCTGTGCTCCTGCTCGGTGATCCCCACGGCGGCCTCCCTGCGCAAGGCGGGCGCGAGCAAGGGCGCGACGACCTCGTTCCTGATCTCGACCCCCGAGACCGGGGTCGACTCGATCAGCGTGACCTACGCCCTGCTCGATCCGCTGATGACGGTCATCCGACCGGTGGTGGCCTTCGTGACCGCGGTGGTGACGGGCCTCGGGGTCAACCTGCTCGGCCGACTCGGCTGGGACCGCGAGGGCATCGGCCTTGGGGCCGAGGACGGCCACGCGAGCCACGACCACGCCGAGGACAGCTGCTGCGACTCGAACGACAAGCCCAAGGGCAAGCTGCGCGAGGTGCTCGACTTCGCCTTCGTGACCCTGCTCGACGACCTCACCCCGTGGCTGCTGGTCGGCTTCGTCCTGTCGGCCCTCGTGGCCGGGCTCGTGCCCGACAGCTTCTTCATCGAGTCCGTGCCCGCGGGCCTGCCGAGCATGCTGCTGATGATGCTCGTGGCGACGCCGATCTACATCTGCGCGACGGCCAGCACGCCGATCGCCGCCGCGATGATCGCCAAGGGCCTGCACCCGGGCGCCGCCCTGGTGTTCCTCCTGGTCGGCCCGGCCACGAACATGACGACCCTGCTGGTGGTCTCGAAGCTGCTCGGCCGGCGCTGCTTGATGGTCTACCTCGGCGGGATCGTACTGACCGCCTTGGCTGCGGGGCTGCTGGTCGATGCCCTCTACGCGCGGCTGGACATGGACCTCTCGGCGATCGTGGCCAGCGCCCTCGGCGAAGAGCCGGGCATGCTCGGGCTGGTGGCCGGTGGTGTGCTGGCCCTGTTGATGGCCGTGAGCCTGGTGCGCATCGTGAGGGCTCGCTCGGGCAAGACCGCCTGAGACCGCTCCCCGAGGGCGCTGCACGTGGTCGACGGGGTGCCGCTCCTCGGGCCTGCCGCCGATGACCCCGGCGGGTAGGTCGCCGCGGAGCTTGTGCGCTAGCGCACTCTCCAGCGAGCGCTTCGAGGCCCAACGCGAGCCCTTCGGGCAAGGGCTGGCCCCGCTCCGGCACCAAGGGGCGCTTCGCCATCGCCCTTGGCACAGGGCTTGCCCTGGGCTCGGCCCCAACCCGCCCCAAGTCCCACCTTCCAGAACCATGCTCCGACAGCTACTGCTCGTCAGCCTCGCCCTCGCCGCCAGCCTCTTGACCCCCGTCCAAGCCGGCGGTGCCGCCGCGGCCACCTGCTACAGCGGCGTGGCTGAAGGCGGCCTCTTCCTGCCCTCGCTCTCGAGCATCGGCATGATGAACGGCCGCATCACGACGACGACCGGCCAGTCCATGGGCTGCTACGCCCTGCTCGAGCCGACCCTCACGGGGCCCTTCTGGACCGGCTTCTCGCCGACCGGCACGATCAACGGGACTCTGCTGCCGATGGGCGGCGGACCCAACCCGGGGCCGATCGAGTTCTTCGGTTCCTACCAGACCGACACCGAGGGGCGCGGCAGCTTCAACGCGGGCTTCTTCATGCCGAACCCGGTGTTTGGCATGCCTCCCATCCAGATCGGCACGTTGAGCGGCCAGTTCCGCGACGCGGCCGAGACCAACCCCGCGACCCTGTTGCCGCTCTGGGGTGACTTCCAGGCCGGCTGGAGCGGCTGCATCTAGCGGGCTCTCGCAGTCCGCCGCGTCCAGGGCCCCGGGCCGCGCCCTTCGCTTCGATGGGGGGGCGCGGCCCGGGGTCGTGCTAGCGGCCGCGCCCGAAGAGTCGCGGCAGCGCGGGGATCAAGAGCAGGGCGGCGGCGACGACCACGCTCGGTCCGAGGGGCCAGTCGAAGGTGAACGAGGTCCACACGCCGCCGGCGGCGGACAGGCCGCCGAGCAGACTGGCGAGCACCAGGAACGAGGTCATCGAGCGCGCGAAGGCGCGCGCCACGAGCGGCGGGATCACCAGCAGGCCGAACAGCACGATCGGGCCGACGGTCATCACCGAGACCGACACGGTGGCGCCGACGAGCAGCGCCAGGAAGAGCTCCCACAGGAGCGGCCGGTCCCCGAGCACGCGCGCGGAGTCGGGGTCGATGCCGACCCGCGTCAGGTGCCGCGCTCCGAGCACGACGCCGAGGGCCACCAGGGCCAGGGTGCCGGTCAGGATCTCGAGCTCGTGCTCGTCGATGGCCAGGATCTCGCCGCGCAGGAGCCCGTGCACGTAGATGTCGCCGACGGGGGAGCCGTGGGCAAAGAGCACGGTCAGGGCGCTCGCGATGGCGAAGGCCGCGGCCATCATGCCGGTGTCCGTGCCATCGCGACGGCGGCTCGAGAGGGCCACCAGGGCCAGGCCGAGCGCGGTGAACAGGCCGGCCCACAAGAGGTGGTACCCGAGGGCGAGGTGGGCCTCGTCCCCGTGGGCGACGGGGTCGAGCAGGTGGCCGAGGTGCTCGGTCCAGAAGGGCAGCACCAGGTAGCCGAAGGCCACGCCCGCGGCGGCGAACTGGGGCAGCACGATGCCGAGGAACCCCGTGCGCCGCGTCAGCAGGAATGAGCCGACGAGCGGCGCGACGAAGCCGGCGGCCAGGGTCGCCAGGATCGAGAGGCCGAAGAGCGACCAGACGAGGGACAGGGGCAGCTCGCCCAGTTGCAGCTCTGCGAGGACGGCTGGGCTAGGCATGCGAGACCTCGCCGCCCGCGGCTCGCGGCGTGGGGTGGAACAGGCCGGGCAGGTCGTCGGCGGTGACCTCGGAGGCGCGGCCTTCGGCGACCCAGAGGAAGCGCTGCGCGGCACGGGCGACCAGCTCGAGCTGGTGGGCGACGAGCAGGACCGCCGGGCCGCCGTCGGCGTTGAGCTCGGTGACGGCCCGCAGGATGCGCTCCTGGCTCGGCAGGTCGACGCCCGAGGTCGGCTCGTCGAGGAACAGGGCGTCGGGCTCGGCCATCAAGGCGCGGGCGATCAGCACGCGCTGGCGCTGGCCGCCGGAGAGGGAGGTGAAGCGCTGGCGGGCGCGCTCGGTGAGGCCCACGCGGGCGAGCTGTTCGAGGGCCTTCTCGCGGCGCGCCCGGCGACCGAAGAGGCCCTGGCGCCGGTCGCCAAGGGCGACCACCTCGAGGGCAGACACCGGCCAGGCCGCGTCGAAGGTCGACTCCTGGGGCACGTAGCCCAGGCGTGTGTCGCCCCGCTCGATGCGCCCGCCGAGGGGCTCGACGAGGCCGAGCAGGCCGCGGAACAGGGTCGTCTTGCCCGCGCCGTTGGGGCCCAGGATGCCGACGAAGTCGCCACGCTCGACGACCAGGTCGAGCCCGCGCAGCACGACCTCGCGGCCGTAGCCGAGGTCGACGGCGCGGGCCTCGATCAAGCTGCTACCGGCCACCTATCGACTCCTCGTCCGCGGGCGGCGGCTTCGGTGGCTCGATGCCATAGGCGCCGCAAAGGCGTTCGAGGCTGCCGTCGATCAGGGCGAACCAGTCGGTCGCGAAGGCGGCCCCGCCGACCAGCGCGGGCAGCTCGAGCACCTCGGCCCCCGACTTGGCGGCCACGGCCCCGGCCGAGCGGTTGTTGGACCAGGGCGCGGTCAGCACGACTGGCACCTCGTGCTCGTCGATCAGGCCGATCACCCGCGCGATGTGCGCCGGCGTCGGCGCGATGCCGGGCTTGGGCTCGAGGGTCGCGACCGTCTGCATTCCCAGGTAGTCGATGAGGTAGTCGAACTCCTGGTGGTAGACCACCGCCGGCTTGCCCGCGAAGAGCGGCCGGTAGCGGGCCCAGCGGGCCTCGGCTGCGTCGAGCCGCTCGACCAAGGCGGCGTGGCGCGCCTCGAACAGCTCGCGGCCGTCCGGGTCGAGGGCGACGAGTCCCGCGAGCACGCGCCCGGCGACGTGGCGACCGGCGAGAGGCGAGAGGGTGAAGTGCGGGTTGCCTTCGGGGTGCACGTCGCCTTCCTTGCGCGAGAGGCTGGTGGGCTGCTCGAGCGGCTCGAAGCCCGCCGAGCAGTTGACCCGCCCGCCGGTCGCGTAGCTGAGCGCCTTGTTGCGCGAGGCCAGGATCAGGTCCGGCAGCCAGGTGGCCTCGAGCGACAGGCCGTTCTCCAGCAAGAGGTCGGCGCGCGACATGGCCACGATCGTGCGCGGCTTGACGACCAGCGCGTGCAGGTTCTCGCGGCCCTTGGCCAGGGACTTGACGTCCACCCGGTCGCCGCCGATGGCCTCGGCGAAGAAGGCCAGGTCCGGAGTCGTCGCCACGACATCGAGCTTGGCCGCGGGTGCGGGCAGGGCTGCGGAGGTCGGAGCGAGGAGTGTCAACAGGAGCGCCGCGAGGGCGATCCACAGGGTGCGTGGGTTCGTCATGGCGGTGCTCCTAGAAGTTGACGCCGTGGGCGTGGGGGCCGAGGTAGATCGTGTACTGGAGACCGAGGCGCAGGACTTCCTCACCTTCGAGTTCCGACTGGGTCAGTGCAAGGCGGACGCGCTGGAACTCGCTCAGGCTGTGGGTCCAGTACAGGTCCAACTCCTCGAGCTCGGGCAGCCCGTCCTCGAGGGTCTCGACCTGGCTGAACTGCAGGCCGACGCTGTTGTAGGGGTCCAGGCCGTAGTCGATGAAGGCGTAGAAGCCGGCGGCGTCCTCGTCGAGGATTTCCAAGGACTCGTCACCCGTGCCCGGCGTGGCGTCGGGGTCGTCGACCTCGGCAGACAGGGCGCCCGAAGACAGCAGGTACTCGCCCCCGATCGTCAGGCTGGAGGTCTGGGTGTCGTCGACCCAGCCCCAGGTCGCGTCCAGGCCCCAGACCATGTTGTCCTGGCCCTCGACCTCGAGGTCGTTCTCCTCGTCGTGGAAGGCGAATTCCGGGATCGAGCGCAGGGACGTGCCCAGCTGCAGGGTCTGCGTGTCGGACAGGCTGGTGAAGCCGGTCAGGCGCGCGGTGAGCGAGAGCTCGTCCAGCTCGGGCCGGTAGGCGCCCTCGACCTCGGCCTCGGCGTGGCCGCCACCGCCATGGTCGTGCTCGTCGCCGTGCGCGTGGGTGATGAGGCTGCCGAAGGCGCCGATCGAGTAGCGCACGATCGTGTCGTCACCGATGGCGTGCCAGTTGTCGAACTGGATGCCATCACCGCCGAGCTCGGCCCCGAGGTAGGTCCGCAGAACCGCCGGACGATCGATGGTCCGCAGGTCGTGGACGTGGGCTTGCATCTGCTTGCCGAAGTCGACGAAGAACCTGCCTGCACGGATGGTCGTGTTGCCGCCCAAGCCGGTGTAGTGGACGGCGCCCTCCTCGAGCGAGGTCTCCTCCCCGTCGAAGACGATCGTTGCATAGGCCCATGCCGTGGGATCGACCCACGAAGCCAAGGACATCTCGGCCGAGCGCAGGTCGATCTCGAGGCCGTCCTCGTCGGAGTGGTCGGCGTTGAACGAGGCGAGCAGGGCATCGAAGCTGAACCCGATCGCAGGGTTGTACTCGTTGTCGAAGCGGGTGGTCTGGCCCGTGGCGTTGGGCATGCCGGGGCTGGAGAAGGCGCTGCCTTGGGCGGCAGCCTCGGGTGCCAGTGACGCGAACAGGAGTGGGAACAGGAGTGGGGTCGTGTTGCGAAGTCGCATGGGATTGCTCATGGTGCAGACGCGGCGTCGGCCGGGTCCGGGGTCCTTGGAAGGTGCGGGTACCGGGCTTCTCGGGCTCTCGCAAAGCGGTCCAGGGGCGGACGGCGGAAGGAGAGTCCCCGAGCCCGGGGAAGTCGCGGTGGGACGCATGCGGCTCGGGACCTCGAGCGGGACCTCGGGTGGAGGCTTGCTGAGGATGGAGCTCGGGCGTCGGACCACTCGTGGTGCTTGGGTCGGATCGGTCCCTGGGACGGATCTCGAGCCGGGCGCCGCGAGGGCGGTAGCCTTCCTAGGCCAGAGGCGGTGCGCGCGGGGAGGCCGTGCGCTCGGCCGGCTTCCCGAGGGGGCCCTGCCTCGAGAGCAGCGCACCGAGGTGGGCTGGCTCGAGAACGGCGGGCACCAGGTCGACGACCGCGAAGGTGTCGACGTGGACATGGCACAGCTGGCAGTCGTCGCCGCCGAGGTCCTGGTCGCCGAGGGGGCCGTCGTGGTGGAACAGACCGTGGGCTGGCCCTGCGAGCAGCAGGGCCAGCAGCACGAGCACCAGGCAGAGGAGCCCGGTGCGGTTGTTCACGCGCAAGGACGGCATGGCTCGGGTTATAGGGCGCCCGCCCGGTCTGTCAACTGGAACCGCGCGGGATGCCCCCCGGCGGAGGACCAGCGCGACGCTACCAGTCGCCCGCATAAGGCGTCTCGGCCACGCCGGTGAGGTGGCCGCCGCGTTCGTATGCGTTGCGCACGAGCTGGCGCAGGTGCAGATGGTCGTGGGCCAGCCAGCTGGCGAGCAGGTCGCGCACGGTCATCGTCCCCGCGAGGGGGTGGGTGTTGCTGGCACCGAGGTCGAGCTGGCCGTCGGCCTCGAGCCGCTCGAGCCACGCGATCGAAGCGGCCCGCTCGGTGGCGAAGGCCGCCAAGGTGGCCTCGACCGACTCGTCGGGGTAGCGCTGCTCCTCGATCCAGCCCGCGGGGTCGATCGGGGGCCAGTCCTCGCCCGGGTGGAAGAGGGTCCACTCGATGCGCTTCCTGAAGTCCTCGCGCTCCTCGTAGACCAGGTGGTGCAGGACCTCGTGGCTGGACCAGCGCCCGGGCCGCGTGCGCGCGCTGGCCTCGTCGGGGGTCAGCCCTTCGACGAGGGCGGCGAGGGTCCGCACGTTGGCCGCGAGGTGACGCCTGAGGCCGGCCAGGTCCATCAGGCCTGGGCCACGCCGGCGTCGGGTTCCTCGGGCGGCAGCACGCTGCCCGCGCGCAGGGGCAGCTCGGCGACGGTCGCGGTGACGAGGCCGCTGCGGTCGGGCGCGGGCTCGACGCCGGGCGGCACCAGGTGGAAGACCGTGCCGGGCTCTTGGTGGCGGCGCTTGACGTAGGCCAGCACGGCGCCGCGGTCGAGGCTGAAGGAGTAAGCCCAGCTGGTGACGATGCCGAGGTCGCGCCACTCGTCGCGCGCCTCGTCGAAGCGCTCGAGCCGCGTGCCGGCGCGCACGGGCTCGTCGCCGTCGACCGCGAGCACCATCAGGCGCTTGTTGAGGCCGCCGTAGGTGTCGATCTTGGCGACGACCTCCTGGCCGATGTAGCAGCCCTTGTCGAGGCTGAAGGCGGCCTCGAGGCGCGCCTCCTGGGGGTAGACCGTGGCGTCGATGTCGACCCCGAAGCGCGCGCGCACGGCCTCGACGCGCAGGATGTCCTCGATCGCGAGCCCGCCGGTCGCGGCGCCCGCGGCCACCAGGGCGTCCCAGAGCGCGGGCGCGTGGTCCGGGTGGGTCGACAGGCGCAGGCCCGGGCAGCCGACCGCGGCGCGGCGCGTGACCACCACGGCGGCCTCACCGAGGGTCGCGGGCAGGAAGGCGTGGTCGACGAGGGCGCCGAGGGCGGGGGCCTCGAGCCCGAGGGCCGCGGCGACGACGGCGTCGGCCTTCGGACCGATCACGTCGATAGGCGCGTGCTGGTCGCTGTGGTCGGTGAGCTGCACGTCGTCGACGAACAGGAACATGTCGAGGGCGGCGATCAGGCTCGGCGCGCGGTCGGGCGGGGTCGTGAGCTCGAAGCCGTCCGCGGTGCGGGCGAGGTCGAAGACCTCCTGGATCTTGCCCTTGCCGTCGAGCAAGAGGTTCGCATTGCCGTGGCCGGGCTCGACGCCCTTGACCCGGTTGGCGGTGATGCGGTGCAGGAAGTCGGTCGCGTCGGAGCCGGTGACCGAGACGCGGCCGGCGCCACCGCGGTCGAGCAGCAGCGCGGCCTCGACGGCCGAGCGGTACTCCGCGGGCACGTCGCCGTAGGTGAGCAGGGTCTCGCCGCCGGGGGCGTTCGCGGTGCGCGCGCCGCGCTCGACGTGCAGGGGGAGCAGGGGGGAGCTGGACATGGGCGCGAGGATAGCCGAGGGTCGCGGATGGCCCGGAGCTGGCGCGGAAATCCGTCGCTTCCTTCTCGGGAATCGCGTTTCACGCAGCGACGGCCGGGGCGTCAGCCCGAAGTGTTCCCAAGGATGGCCACCCTGACCCCACCAGGCAGCCCGGGCCCCGAGCCCGGCGCAGACCGCGCCCTCGTTGCCGCCGTGCTCGGCGGCGACCGGGACCGGTTCGCCGAGCTCGTGGAGCGCCACGGGGCCCCGGTCTGGGCCGCCGTCTCGCGCTTCCTCGGGGACCAAGACGACGCCCGGGAGGTCTTCCAGGAGACCTGGTGCCGAGCCCTCGAGCGCCTCGCCAGCCTCAAGGAGCCCGATCGACTGCGCTCCTGGCTGCTTTCGATCGCCCTGAACCAATGCCGCTCCCGGGGCCGCCGCCGGCGCGAGGTCAGCCTCGACCCCGCGCTGGAGTCCCGCGGCTTCGAGCCCGAGGCCACCGGGCTCGATCCCCACGCCGCCCTCGAGCGCGCGGACGAGCGCGCCCAGCTGCGCGCCGCGGTCGCGCGGCTGCCGACCCGCCAGCGCGAGGTCGTCGAGCTGCGCCTGGCCGAGGGCCTCAGCCACGCCGAGATCGCAGCCGCGCTCGGCATCCGCGAGGACAACGCGCGCGCCAACCTGTACCAAGCACTGCGCCGCCTGAAGGCGGAGCTCGATGGGTCCGCCCCCAAGGCCCCCGATGGAGACGAACGATGAGCAACGAGAAGATCCCTACGAACGCCCCGCGCCCCGGCGGCCCGCTTGCCGGCGCCTGCGAGCGCGTGCTGGCGCGGCTGCCCGAGCTGGTCGACGGCGGCCTGGTGCCGTTGGAGGAGGCCCGCGACCTCGGGCACCTGGAGGCCTGCCGGTCCTGTGCGGCCGAGGCCGAGGACTGGCGCCGCTTCCACGGCGAGCTCGGGGCAGCCGTCGGCGGCCCGAGCACTGCGCCGATTGGCCTGGTGGCGAGCCTGGATGCGCGGCTCGCGGGCCTGACCATCGCGCCGGCACCCGCCGAGCCCCGACCGCGCGTGGTGCTGCGCCCGCTGCAGAGCCTCGTCGCCGCCGCCGCAAGCCTGGTCCTGCTGTTCGGGGTCGAGGCCTTCGGCTCGGCGATGGACAGCGAGGCCCAGCGACCCTTCCTGGGACCGGCGGGCGTGGAGGCGGAGCTCGAGGTCTGGCCGCTGGGCTTCGGCCTGCCGGCGGGCTTGATCCCGGGGGTCAAGACGGGTCCCGGGGGCGCGGACGTGCCGGTCGGCGAGCTGTTGGAGGTGGTGCGATGAGGCGGCTCCTCGCCTGGCTCCGCGACGGGGTCCCGGCGGCCATCGCGGGTGCCTTCCTGCTGGCGGGGGCCTCCCTGGCCTTCGCCGACAAGGCGGCCCCCGGCCAGACCCTGATCCTGCTGGTGGTCGGCGGCCTCTACGCCCTCGCGGTGCGCGCCCTGATGGGCTTCTTGCCCCTGCGCGGCGGCTGGTCCGTGGTCTCGGGCCTGCTCTGCGGCCCGCTGCCGGCGGTGATCCTGCTGAGCCTCAAGCGCCAGCACTTGAACGAGGGGGACCGCGGCGGCCTCTGGCTGATGCTGAGCCTGACCGGCCTCTTCGTCGGCCTGGTCGAGGCCGGCCTCCAAGCCCGCGCCACCGAGGACCCGAGCCTCTAGCCCCAGCGATTCCGCATCGGCCCAGCAACCCATACCGGCCCAGCTACCCCGTACGGGCTCAGCATCCCCGTACCGGCTCAGCATCCCACCGGAACGCGCCAACGGTACCGCATCAAAACGGCGCGTCCGGCCGCCCT
>JARGPD010000138.1:11406-11626 GCA_029212845.1 Planctomycetota bacterium | reverse complement strand
CTACGCGTTGGCCGGGCCAGCGCGTAGGGCGGCCGGACCCGCCGTTTTGATGCGGTACCGTTGGCGCGCTCCCACAGGATCGATGCGGCACGGTAGGCATGCTCTCCCAACGGCTGGGCGACCTGGGGCCTGGTTCGTTGGCACCCGCGGGGCATGCCCAGGCCTTTCGCGACGCAACTCAAGTGGGCTCAAGGTGGGCTGGGCGGTGGGTCGATGCTCT
>JARGPD010000138.1:0-11396 GCA_029212845.1 Planctomycetota bacterium | reverse complement strand
CGGCAGCCCTAGCGTTTGGGAGCGGAGTACAACGCGGCGTGAGGGGGCGGCCAACAGGAGTCTTGGAAGAGGAGCAAATGAAGGCACAACCACGCCCCCGGTGGACCCGGACCGTCGGTCCCCTGGCCCTGGTCGGTCTCGCGGGACTGACCAGCTGCAGCAGTCTGACGGCGGTCTTCGACCGCTCGCCGGAGACCAGCCTGGACCAGGTCGATGACCTGCTCGGGCACATCGAGCGAGCGCACCTCGAGTGCGAGCTCTCGCGGCAGGCCAGCATGTCCGTGCTGGACTCGCTGCACACCGTCGTCGCGCCGGAGTTCCGGGGTGACGCGATCCTCGCGCACCAGGAGCTGCTGGCCAACCTCGAGGCCTCCAAGGCCCAGGCGGTGGTCCTGCGCGAGAGCCTCGTGCCGATGACCGAAGCCGCCGAGGCGGTCGTGCTCACCTGGCAGGCGGACCTGGACTCCTTCGTGAGCCCGCGCATGCGCGAGCGCAGCCTGGAGCGGCTCCAGTCCACCAACGACCTGTATGCCGAAGTTCACGTGTCGCTGCAGGCGGCGGCCGACTTCTACCAGCTCTACAACCTCGGGCTCGGCGACCACGCCCTGTACCTCGGCAATGACCTGAACGCGTCCTCGGTGGCGGCGATCCAAGAGGAGCTGCTGCTGGTGACCGAGCTCGCTGGCGAGCTCGATGCGCGCTTCGTGCGCTGCATGGATGCCTGCCAGGAGTACGTCCGCGAGACCGCCCTGCGCGGCCAGCTCGCGGTGCCCCAGGTGGCGACCCTAGCCAGCGCAGCTCCCGCACCAGCGCCGAGCTTGCGCCCCGGCAACCAGCCCTGAGCTAGTTGTTCCTCCTGCCCTACCTGCCGCTCCTGGCGGTGGTCGGCGCGCTCGGTCTGATCCTGTCCGTGCGCGCCCTCCGGCGCGGCGAGCTGGGCCACATGGCGAGCGCCCTCGACGAGCGTCGCCGGCTGAGCGCGGCCGGCGCAGCCGAGGCCCAGCTGGCCCACCCCGTGATCGACCTGTCGCGCTGCCTCGGCTGCGGGACCTGCGTCGCCGTCTGCCCCGAGGAGGGCGTGCTCTCCCTGGTCCATGGCCAGGCCGCCGTCGTTCGCGGCTCGGCCTGCCGGGGCATCTCGGCCTGCGAGCGCGAGTGCCCAGTCGGCGCCGTCACCGTCACCCTCGCGAACCTCGAGCAGCGTGAGGACGTGCCCCGGCTCGCGGCCATCGGCGCGTCCTCCAACCAGCTGGCCGTGCCCGGCCGGCCGGGCTTGTTCCTCGCCGGCGAGGTCACCGCCCACGGCTTGATCCGGCGTGCCATGGAGCACGGCATCGAGGTCGCCGAGGCGGTGGCCGCACGCGCCGAGCGACCCGCGGGCTCCAGGGTTCGGGCCGGTCGCCAGCTGGAAGGCTCCCACGCGACCGGCAGCTCCGGGGGGGCCAGAGAGCCTGCGCCGAGCGTGGTCGAGCTCGTCATCGTCGGAGCCGGGCCCGCGGGCCTGGCCTGCGCCCTCGCCGCGCGCGAGGCGGGCGTGGACCTGCGGCTCTTCGACCAGGCCTCCAGCCTCGGCGGCGCGGTCGCGCGCTATCCGCGGCGCAAGCTGGTGCTGACCGAGCCCGTGCGCCTGCCCGGCTTCGGCCGCCTGGGCGCGCGCTCCTACGTGAAGGAGGAGCTCGTCGAGCTCTGGCACGACCTCGGCGCGCGGGCCAAGCTCGAGCTCGAGGGCGGCCGCACGCTGGTCGCCATCGAGGGCGTCGAGGCCTCGGGCGCCGAGCTCCCGGCCGCGCCCCTGCCGCGCACCGGGCCCGCGGATCCACCGCGCTACCGGCTGACCTTCGAGCATGGGTCCGGCGAGCGCGAGGTGATCGAGGCTGCCAACGTGTGCCTGGCGCTCGGGCGCGGCGGCACGCCCCGGCGCCTCGGCGTGCCCGGCGAGGACCTGCCCAAGGTCAGCTACTCCCTGCAGGATGCGGGCGCCTTTACCGACCGTCGCGTGCTGGTCGTCGGCGGGGGCGAGGCCGCCGTCGAAGCCGCCCTCGCCCTGGCCGAGGTCAGCACCGCGCGCGTGACCCTGGTCCACCGCCGCTCGGCCTTCCCGCGCATCGCGCCGTCGAAGGAGCGCGCGCTGACCGCCGCGGTCGCGGACGGTCGCCTGCGCCTCTGCCTGGAGACCGAGGTCGCCTCGATCGAGCCCGGCTTCGTGCGCCTCGAGGACGCCACCGGCGCGGGCTTCCACCTGCCCAACGACGACGTGCTCGCGCTCGTCGGCGGCCGCCCGCCCTTCGAGCTCCTGCGCGGCGCGGGCGTGCGCTTCGAGCCCGAGCCCGGGCCGGCCCTGCGCGCGAGTGCCGCTGCGCCCGGGCCGAGCACAGGCGCGCGGCCCACGCTCAAGCTGCTCACCAGGGCCGTCCTCGTGGCCAGCTTCTTGGCCGTGCCGGCCTTCCTCTGGGTGCAGCGCGACTACTACGGACTCGCCACGGACGACCGCCCGCTGCACGCGCTGCATGACCTCTTGCGACCGGGCGCGGGCCTGGGCCTTGGCGCCGGCCTGCTCGGCCTAGGGCTCGTGCTCGTGAACCTGGCCTACCTGGCGCGGCGTTTGGCCCCGCCTGGTCTGCGGCTCGGCTCGCTCACGTCCTGGATGCGCTCGCACATCTTCACGGGTCTGATGGCACCGCTCATCGTGCTCTTGCACGCGGGCCTGGCCCCGCGCCAGACCGTCGGAGGGCACGCGCTCTGGGCCCTCTGCGTGTTGGTCGTCACCGGTGCGATCGGCCGCTACTTCTACGCCTTCCTGCCGCGCGCCGCCAACGGTCGCGAGCTGGCCCTGGGCGAGGTCAAGGACCTGCTCGGGGAGGAGGCCCAGGGGGCTACCGACGGGGCGCGCCGGGAGCTCGCCACCGAGGCGATGGAGCTCGTGCGCGAGCGCCAGTGGGGCGGCAGCTTGGCGGCGCGCTTCGCGGCGGTGGTCGGGGTGCGCCGGGACCTGCGCCGCTTCGAGGCGCGCGTGCGGGCGCGCTGCGGGGACGAGGCCGAGGACCTGGTCGTCCTGGCGCGCCTGGCCTACCGCCGAGCGCTCTTGGTCGCCCACCTCGAGGACCTGCGCGGGCTGGTCTCTGCCTGGCGCTACCTGCACCGCTGGGTGGCCTTCTTGATGGTCGTGCTCACGGTGCTGCACGTGGTCCACGCGACGGCCTTCGGCGCGGTGCTCGGCGAGCTGTCCGGCTGGTTCGGAGGGCTGCGATGAGCCCAGCCAAGCAGCCGCGCTCCGGGCGCCGAGCGCGCCTTGTCGCCGCCCTCTCGACGGTGCTGCTCTTGGCGGGCATCGGCGTGGTGGACCTCGAGCGCACGGCGCCCGGCCCCCTGTCCGCGGTGCATGGCTCGGTCGTCGAGCTAGCAGGCGACTGCAGCGCGTGCCACGGCGGCTGGTTCGGGGACATGACCAGCGCCTGCACCGAGTGCCACGAGGAGGTCGAGCACGACATCGCAGCGGGCGTGGACCTGCATGGCACCCAGCCCCATGGCCTGGACCCCGAGCGCTGCGGCCTTTGCCACGGCGAGCACAACGGCGCGGGCTTCGCCCTGGTCGGGCCGCGCGCCTTCGCGATCTCCGGCATCGGCAGCCGCGAGGACGTGGACCACGCCCGCTTCGGCTTCGAGATGAGCGGCAAGCACCTCGAGCTGAGCTGCGTCGAGTGCCACGAGTCGGCCGACGTGGAGGTGCTCGGCGAGGGCTTCCGCCGCTTCCAGGGCAAGGACCAGGCCTGCGCGAGCTGCCACGAGTCCGACCACCCAGCCGCCTACCCCGAGGACTGCACGACCTGCCACTCCCAGGCGGGCTTCGACGCGCCGGCTTGGCCCGGCCACGCCGAGCGCTTCGAGCTGTCCGGAGTCCACGCCACCTCCGCCTGCAGCGACTGCCACACCGACGGGAGCTCCATTGAGCTGCGGCTCCAGCAGCTCGATGCGCCCGAGCCCACACGGAGCTGCGCCGACTGCCACGCGGCGCCGCACTCGGACGACTTCCTCGACGCCTCGGCCGAGGCCTCCCCGGGCGTGCGCGAGCAGAGCTGCGCCGCCTGCCACCCGCTCGACCACGGGCCCTTCGTCGAGGCGGACGAGCTCTTCGGTCAGGACCTGCACGCGGCCACCGGCTTCCCCTTGGGCGCGCCGCACCAGGACCTCGACTGCGCCGCCTGCCACCTCGAGCCGACCGGTCCCGACGGGACGCCCCTAGCCTTCGAGCTGCGCCACCCGGGCCGCGCGCCCGACAGCTGCGCCGCCTGCCACACGGACCCCCACGGGGGCCAGTTCGTGGAGGCCGGGGCGACCGCGGCGCGCTGCGTGGACTGCCACGAGCGCACCGCCTTCGCACCGACCGCCTTCGATGCGGACCGCCACGGCGAGCTGCAGCTGGCCCTCGACGGCGCCCATGGTCGCAGCGCCTGCAGCGACTGCCACCTGCCCCTGGACGAGTCGGCGCTGCTCGCCCCCGAGCCGACCCTGGTGCAGGTCGACGTGTTCCCGCGGGACCGGGACCGGCGCGCCTTCCGCGGTACGGACTCCTCCTGCGCTGCCTGCCACGAGGACGCCCACGACGGCTTCTTCGGGGCTGGCCCGAGCGCCGGGGACTGCACCACCTGCCATGGGGTCGAGCGCTTCGACGAGGTGGGCGCGGGCTTCGACCATGGACGCGACGCGGGCTTCCGGCTCGAGGCCTCCCACGGTCAGGGCGACTGCAGCTCCTGCCACGCGCCCCTCGACGAGCCCGAAGCGAGCGGCCGCAGCTTCGCCGCCTTCGATGGCTTCCTCGAGCAGCAGGGGTCGGGGCCCGGCGCAGGGGACACGCCGCCCAGGCGAACCGCGCTGCTGGACCATGGCGGGCTCGATCAGGCCTGCGCGGCCTGCCACGAGGACATCCACGCCGCGGGCCTGCGCTCCGACGCGGGGCTCGGGGACACGCGCGACTGCGCCGGGTGCCACGTGCCGATCTCCTTCTCCATGGCCGCCGACAGCTTCGACCACGAGGCCAGCACGGACTTCGCTCTCGCTGGACTGCACGCGGAGCTGGACTGCGGGGCCTGCCACTCCATGGAGCAGGGTGGCGCGCCGGGGAGCGGCAAGCTCGAGCGCCAGCACGCCCTCGGCGCGGCCTGCGTCGACTGCCATGCGGATCCCCACCAGGGCCAGTTCGGCTTCGAGAGCCCGGGCCAGCCGGGCTTCTTGGACTTCGATCCGGGAGCCCCGGGGGCGGAGTCGAGGGCCGACTGCGCGCGCTGCCACTCGCCCGAGAGGCCCTTCTTCGAGCCCCGCTTCAACCACAGCTTCGACAGCCGCTTTCGGCTCGAGGGGCGCCATGCGGAGCTCGACTGCGCCGCCTGCCACAGCGCCGAACAGACCGAAGCAGGCGTTGGCTTCGTGCGCTACCGGCCCCTAGCAATCGACTGCTCAGCCTGTCATGGGGTTCAGGATGCTGGGGACTTGCGCCGATCAAGTGGGAGTCGATGAGGGAGACGAGGAGCAGCGGTGGGGCCACGATGCGGATCGTGCTGGGGATCAGCCTTGGGGCTTGGGCCTTCGTGGGGCTAGCCCGGGGCCAAGCTGAGGAGGCGCCGGACGTGGTCCTGGAGGAGGATCCTGGGCCGGGCCTCGAGCGCGTGGCCCTCGACCTGCGCGTGCTCGGCACGGGCACGGCGCCGAGCGAGCTGGTGCAGGCGGGGCTGGCCCCCGCGGGGGAGCTCTTGCGCATCGACCGTGGCGCGCGCCACGGCGTCGCGCTGGCCGATCCGGTGGAGCTGCTGCCGCGCGGCGGTGCGGTGCACAGAGGCACTGTGGCCTTCGTCGACGAGCGCACGGCGCTGGTGCGGCTGTTCGGCGATGGGGTGCGGCTCGAGCCCGGCGTGCCGGGGGTCGTGCGCGTGCTGCCCGCGCCGTCGAACTCGCCCGAGCCTGGCGGCGTTGGAACGAGCCCCGGCGACGAAGCGCTGAACCCCGGGGATGCGGACGGCGCCGACGAGCGCCCCGAGTGGCAGCGCCTGCGCGACTCCTGGACGCCGGACATGCCGCTCCTGGCGCGGGTCACCGCCGAGCGACCCGAGCAGCGCGCGTTCGCCTGGGGTGGACGCTGGTACACCCGCGCTGGCTTGGCGACGAACCTCGACGCCGACCGCGGCTCGGCCTCGTCGCGCACGGGCGCGGTGCTGTGGGCCGAGAACCCGTTCGGGGCCGGCGGCGAGCTGGACCTGGACGTCGAGTACGACCTGCAGACGACCTTCGTGCCGAGCGAGGACGGCCACGACTCGGGCCACTCGCGCCTGCGCTTCGACCGGGCCAGCTACCGCCTGGGTGGCACGCGCTTCGAACGCGACCGGCACACCTTCGGGCGCTTCCTGCCGGAGCTGCCCGAGCTGGGCGCGCTCGACGGCTACGAGTGGAGCCGCCGGCTGGAGGGCGGCGACCGCATCGGCGCGAGCGTGGGCTACCGCGTGCAGTCCGACCTCGACGCCGCCACGGGCAACGACCTGGCCTTCTCGGGCTTCTACCGCTGGGTGGCCGACGAGCGCGAGCTGCTCACCGCGAGCGCGGGCGTGCAGAAGAGCTACCACAACGGCGACCGCGACCGGGACCTGTTGGTGCTGCGCTTCGACCACCGGCCGGGCTTCGGCCTGGACGCGGGAGAGGCCTGGGACCTGCACGGCTCGGTGCTGCTCGACAAGTACTCGGACGAGGATTTTCGCGAGGACGGCCTGGGCCTGACTCGCGCGCTCCTCGAGACCGGCCGCAGCTGGGACGCGCCGGGCGGGAAGCAGGACCACCTGCGGCTCTCGTACCGGCACCTCGAGCTGCCCGAGCAGCTGTTCGGCGAGCTCGATCCCCTGGCCCTGGCCTCCCTGGTGCGCGAGGACGAGGACCGGGTGCAGGCCGAGGGCGGCCGCTGGCTGGCGGAGGACCGGCGGCTGAACGGCGCGGTGTCGGTCTGGACCGCGGGCGGACTCGAGGACGACTCGGGCGGGGACCTGGAGGTCGGGCTCGAGCTCTTGGACCTGGCCGCCTATGGACCTGGTCAGGGGCCGGGCACGGGCGAGGTGTCGGTGTTCACGAGCGGCGGTCGCTACCAGGCCACGAACGGGCTCCTTGCAAGCTACGGTCGACGCTGGGACACGGTCGGTTGGACGGCCCTGTACGAGGCCAAGCAGACCGACTTCGACGGCTTCGATGCGGACAACGACGACCTATTGCAGCACCGGCTGCGGGTGACGGCCGACCTCGCGCCGAGCCTCGGCGAGTGGTACCTCGCCGGCCACGCGGACCTCCTGGTGTTCGGCGACGACGGCGGACTGACCCTAGGCGTGTACTTCGGGAGGAGCTTCTAGGATGGAACGAGGACGACACGCGGGTCTGCTCCTGAAGGCTGCCCTGGTCGCGGTGATCGCGGCGGGCTGCGCGCTCTTCCAGGAGGTGGACAGCTACCTCGAGGGTGGCGGCCTCTCCCAGGACGTCGGGCAGCACCGCTGGTGGAATGGCTTCGGGCCGGTGCTCTCCCACGAGGACTTTCCCGCCGACTGCTCGATGTGCCACCTGGGCAACGACTGGCACGAGCTGGTCGAGGACTTCGAGTTCGACCACGGCCTCGAGACCGGCCACGAGCTCGCCGGCGCGCACACCCAGGCCGCCTGCCTGCGCTGCCACAACGACCGCGGGCCGGTGCGCGTGTTCGAGGCGCGCGGCTGCACGGGCTGCCACGAGGACGTGCACCAGGGCTCGCTCGGCGCGAGCTGCAGCGACTGCCACGGCGAGACGGACTGGAGCGAGGCTTCGATGCTGGGGCGCAGCGCGATCGACCGGCTGCACCGGCGGTCGGGCTTCGAGCTGGTCGGCGCCCACGCGCTCACCAGCTGCGATCGGTGCCACGCCGGCTCCAGCCGCGGGCTCTTCGGCGACGCGCCGAAGTCCTGTGAGGCCTGCCACGTGGGGGACCTGCAGGCGGCCAAGGCGCCGGACCACATCAGCCTCGGCTGGGTCCAGCGCTGCGACGAGTGCCACCAGCCGCTGACCTGGCAGGAGGCCGAGCTGTAGCACCAAAGCGCGGGGACGAGGGGACAGGGGACGCCTTTGGGAAGGGGCGTCCGACGAGGGACGAGCGAGTGACGCGGCCGAGCGCCGCACCAACAGGAAGGGGTCGAGGATGATGGGAGTGAGGAGCTTTTGGGGACTGGTGGTCCTGGGTCTGGTGTTCGCGGGGTGCGGGGGCAGCGAGGCGGGCAAGCTGTCGGTCGCCTCGGGTGGCAGCTGCATGACCTGCCACAACGCGGGCCTGGCGGACTACGAGGGTCCGGGCATCGAGAACCCGCACCCCTTCGGGGCGAGCGTGGGGGCCGACAACCTGGACTGCACCACCTGCCACGGTGGTGACGACACGGCCGAGTCCCCCGAGCTGGCCCACGTGCCGCCTCCGCCGGAGATCGGCGACCGCGACTTCCAGGACGTCAACCGCTTCGCCTACTTCAACCGCTTGACCCTGACCGGGCTCGACAAGCTGCCGGACTACGAGGTCGCCGGGGTCACGCACACGGCGCTCGACTACCTGCAATTCATCAACCCCGGCGACCTGCGCGTGACCGAGGCCAACCGCTCGTGCGGCACCTGCCACGGCGGACACTCGGACCTCGTGGCCGGCGGGCTGCTGGCCACCGAGGCGGGCATCTTGAGCGGCGCCATGTACGCGGTCGGCGACGAGAACCGCGTGCCTGGCAGCGTCGACCTGTGGGAGGACACCGCAGCCGACGTGGGCTTCCGCGCGGTGGCCGACGCCGCCCACGGGGCGCACCCGCCCGTCGTCGGCGAGGTCGGCGAGCTGCTCGAGTTCCCGGTCTGGAGCGGCTTCGACGACACCTCGCCCGATGCGATCCGCAACAACGACCTGTACGCCTCGGCCGACCTGCACCTGTACCAGGACGCCGAGGGCAAGGTGCTGCCCGACTCGCCCCTCGCGCGGCTCTACGCCGAGACGACGGCCTTCACCTGCGGCGACTGCCACCTCGGGAGCGCGGGCGCCAACAACCGCTACGGCGACTTCCGCTCGTCGGGCTGCACGGCCTGCCACATGCCCTACTCCCTCGATGGACGCAGCGGCTCCAGCGACCCGAACATCAACAAGCTCGAGCCCGCGAACCCCGACGCGATCAAGGATCCCGAGCAGCCGCATGTGCGCAGCCACCGCATCGTGTCCGTGGCCAAGGCCCACACCGACGGCACGATCGAGCCCGGGCACATCGGCATGGACGACTACTCCTGCGCGGGCTGCCACCAGGGCTCGAACCGCACCGTGATGCAGTACTGGGGCATCCGGCTGGACCAGAACCAGGACGTGAAGAACCACCGTCAGTATCCGGCGGACCCGGTCAGCTTCCAGACGACGAGCGGGGACGAGCGCCTGTTCGATCCCGAGGTGGGCAACAACACCTTCAACGGTCGCAACCGCAACCAGTACCTCTTGGCCGAGGACTACGACGGCGACGGCCGCGACGACACGCCGATGGACGTGCACTACGAGGCCGGCCTCGGGTGCATCGACTGCCACGGCAGCCACGACCTGCACGGCGGCGACGTCGACGACCCGACCGACGACGCGATCCTGTCGCGCATGGAGCAGGCGGTGGCGATCCGCTGCGAGTCCTGCCACGGGACCGTGGCCGAGTACGCGCCCACGGTCGCGGGCACCAACTACCTCGGCGAGGCGGTCCTGCACGCCAGCGACAGCGAGGGCAACCCGCTCAAGCACGTGGTGCGCGAGGACGACGGCGGCCTGTACCTGTACAGCCGCCTCGACGGAGCCAAGCACTTCGTGCCCCAGACCCGCGACGTGACCGTGGACACCGGGGTCATCGACCCGCGCGACACCGAGGCCCTGTTCAGCGAGCTGGCCTCCTACGCGATGGGGCGCACGGACGGGCTGGCTGGCACCGGCATGGGACCCTTGCAGGTCGGCGACGCCCACGCGGGCTTCAGCCACATGGACACCATGGACTGCGCCTCGTGCCACAGCTCGTGGACCAACAACTGCATCGGGTGCCACCTCGAGGGCGAGTACACGACCAACAACAACAACTTCAGCAACATCACCGGCGAGCGCAGCGTCTACCGCCTGGACGACGCCCAGTTCGTCTACCAGAGCCCGGTGCCCTTCCAGCTGGGCGTCGGGCCGCGCGGCGAGATCACCGGCTTCGCGGCGAACTCGGACGTCTTCTGGCAGTACGAGGACAAGGACCACGTGGACTCGGGGGTGTACTCGTTCAGCGATCGCAACGGCGGGGGCAAGTCCAGTGGCGTCGCCTTCGGCAGCCTCTCGCACAACGCGATGCTGGCGCACTCGATCCGTGGCAAGGTGACCGCGACCCAGGAGGGGCCGCGCTACTGCACCTCGTGCCACCTCACGACCGACGGACTGGAGGCCTGGGGCGAGGAGTACGACGAGCACCTCTTGGCCCTGTCCACCGGGGACTTCGGCGCCCTGGACTTCGAGCTGCTCAAGACCCACATCGGCTCCAACCCGGGCAACCAGCTGGACTCGCCCCTGTGGGTGCCGATGGTGGCGGGGCTCGGCTCGGGCCTGTTCCTGTTCGATGTGGATGGCGGCCCGGTCAACAAGATCGACGACTTCGCCGGTCGCGTCGGCGCGGGTGGAGTCGCGCCCAAGGACAAGTTCGATCCGGCGGCGGTGGCCTATGACCTCGACCGCATGGTCGACGAGACGGGGGCTGCGACGGGGTCGAACACCCACGTGATGCTGGAGGGCCCAAGTGGTCTGCGGGCCGGGGCGCCCAACGCCGAGCTCTCGGGGCCCCTGGGAGCGGCGATCATCCAGCGCTTGACCGACCCGATCCTCGGCATCGTGCTGGACGCATGGATCACCGCCGACGGCACCTTCGGCGGTGGAGCCGGGGCCATCCTGGGCGCGCCCTAGGGGACCCGATGGGGAACGACTCCTTCAGAACGGATCGCCTTGAGGTGGCAGCGCTCGGCAAGACCGGACCGTTCAAGGCATCCGGCCAGGCCGCGGCCGCTCCTTCCTGGGCTGTTTGGTGACGGCCCATCCGGGGCGCTTCGAAGGGAGGCGCCCGAAGGCCTGGACCCACGGGTCTAGGTCCCCCTTGGGATGGGGGTGCCTGCGCGTAGCTCCTAGGAGCTGCGCGCAGGTTTTTTGCCACCCGGTTCCGGTCGAGTGGTGCAGCCGACACACCGCCATGGGCAGACCCCGGCCGTCGTGTTCGCAGCAGCGACGGACGCAGCGGCGGGGGACGCAGCAGCGGGGGACGCAGCAGCGGGGGACGCAGCAGCGGGGGACGCAGCTGAGGCAGACGCGGCAGCGGGGGATGCAGCTGCGGGGGATGCAG